>NZ_KE332518.1:0-17479 GCF_000413055.1 Treponema maltophilum ATCC 51939
AAAAATTGTACGGAGATAACGGGCACGGTAGTTTTACCTGCAAGCCTTAAGTACATCGACTATTATGCTTTTGAAAACTGTAATAAAGTCGACGCTTTTGATTTTACACACTGTACCCAGCTTACCGAAATCTGTTTCCATGCATTTGCAGAGTGTACAAAGATAACGGAGGTGAACTTACCCGCAAGCCTTACAACGATTTCAGCCAGCGCTTTTTCAGGCTGTACGAATCTTGCAACGCTTACGGTGGATGCGGCGAGTACACATTTACGCTCTAAAAACAATATCATCTACGATTACAATGAGACAAAACTCTTGTGCCGTGCGCCGAACGTAACGCAGGTTACCTTTCCCGCAACGCTTACGGAGATAGCCGAAGGTGTATTCACCAACTGTACGGGTTTAACGCAAGTGGATTTTTCGCAATGTACCGGTCTTACAAAAATCGGCGAAAGTGCGTTTTACGGCTGTACGGGTTTAACAAGCTTGAACTTACCTGCAAGCCTTGAAAGATTGGGAAACAGTGCCTTTAAAAATTGTACGGAGATAACGGGCACGGTAGTTTTACCTGCAAGCCTTAAGTACATCGACTATTATGCTTTTGAAAACTGTAATAAAGTCGACGCCTTCGATTTTACACAATGCACCCAGCTTACCGAAATCAGCTTCATGGCATTTGCAGAGTGTAAAGAGGATGCGATATTTACGGTAAAGAAGAGCAGCAATATAAAGAACTATTTGCTCGACAGCAAAAGCGGCATAAAAGCAAGCCAAATACGGGAAGTTCCCTGATAGGGGGAATATGATACAAAGCGCCGTCTGAAGGCTACTGCTTTTTATCTCGAGTTTGCACGGATGTTTGCGGAAGATATGTGTACGTATTATTTTGATGGAAATCGAATGAATACGATACAGTATAGTTTCGCAAACTCGATTATTGAACATGTGCGCTTTTGCGCACGGCTAAAAACTTTTTCGGAAGTTGCAACTTCCTGCAAAAGTTTTTATGGAAGGAAGAGAAATGAAAAAGATCGTATTGATTTCGTGTTCCAAAGAAAAAGAGCCGGGCAAACACAGGGCTGAAGATTTATACATAGGCAACTTATATAAAAAAGAACTCGCCTATGCTAAACACGTTATAAAACCCGATATGATATTCATTCTCTCGGATGAATATCATCTGCTCGAATTGCCGGCGGAAGTTGCGCGGTATGAAGTTGATCTAAAGAAACAGACCCCCGACGAACAAAAAGCATGGGCGCAAAAAGTCCTTGCTTCGTTAAAGGAAAAGACGGACATAGAAAAAGACGAGTTCATCATCCTTGCAGGGGAAACACACTTCCGATATTTAAAACCCGCGCTCAAAAACTGCAGCACGCCCCTGCACGAAAAGGGGCGTATCGGTGAACAAGAACATTGGCTCAAAGAAGAGCTTGCAAAACGGGGCATCAAAGTATAGCGGACTGCCCGAAGCAGCCGGCGTTTCAACAGGTAATTTGCCGTACTGTGTAATTGATAAATCCGTTACACAGTACAAATTATCAATTACATAAGGAGGTGAAAAAGACATAAAACACACAAGGTAAACCGTTTTCGCAGCATTGTTCTTCTTCGGGTTTGAAAATCGGGGTTCAGCCACAAATAATTTGGAAGAATTATCATGGCTGAAAGATAAAAACCGCCCGCTTTCTATTCTGCACCGTTTTAATGTACGATAAGGAAGCTGCTTGTTCACAGTGCGGGAAGGAGAGAGTGGGTTTAAGGGAGAGAGAGGAAACCCTGCCCTGAACGGGGTTGCCTCTCTCTCCCTTGAGGAGGCTGGGTTGAAGCTCGCGGTACAAATGGCACCGCTCGCTTCAACGCCGAGTTTGTTTGAAAAGTGCACGTCCTTGTACACTTTTCAACCCGAGTTTTGAGCGATGCTCAAAACATCGATTATCTACGGCTTTACCGGCGTCCATGCCGGAACAATGGCTGTATGTCGGGATTCTTAAGGGCGCCAGCCCTTAAGCGTTATTTGGAAGATGGAAGGGGTTTTAGGGGAAGGAAGAAACTTTTAGTCGCAAAAGTGTCTTCCTTCCCCTAAGAAAAGGAGGCTTTTTATGGCAAAAAAGAAGTTTGTGTGGGAAGTCTATTTGCGTCCGAATACGCTCACAAAGGACAATGACCGCGATTGTATCGCCGACGTTCATGCGCACGTTTCAACGCAGCGCAACGAAGACATTGCGGACATTATCACCAAGGAACGAAGCGAGTTCCGAAAAGAAACCATCTTGAGCATCCTCGGTTTACGCGACAAAGCGGTTAAAGACCTGATTCAGGCGGGCAACAGTTTTATGGACGGCCTTGTGCAGATAAGCCCGCGTGTGTCGGGCGTGTGGGAAACGGAAAACAGTCCCTACGACGAAAAAATCCACAAGAGGACGGTTGACCTTATCCCGACGGCCGACCTGCGCACCGCGCTCGACGCTATCGGCGTGAAAGTGCTCGGCGCAAAAGAAACGAGCGCGCGCATTACGGCAATCACCGACACGGCCACCGGCTTACACGACGGCACGCTCACCATCGGGGACGACATCATCATCGAAGGCGACAAGCTCAAAGTGAACGAAAAGGACGCTCAACAGGGCGTGTTCTTTAAAGCCGCCGACGGCACGGAACACAAAACAACACGGCGCCTGTCGGTCAATAAGCCCGGCCAAATCATCGCGCGCGTACCGGGATCGCTTTCGGCAGGCAAAACCACGGTCATTGTGCGAACAAAGTACACAAGCGGGGGCAAACCGCTCGCCGATATGCGTGAAATCGTCTTTAAACTTGCCTGTACTGCAAAAAACTAAACAGTCGATTGTTTGTGTGCCCGAGCGCTCGATCGGGCACAACCCTCCGTCGTGAGGGAGTGCAACCCTCCGTTCGGAGGGAAGTTCTCCCTCCGCCGTGAGGGAACATACCCCTCCGAGCGGCTCGCCGTCCCCGTTCGCCCGAGAAATCGGCATGAGTAAAAGAATCGAATGCGTACGTGTCGATTATTACAAACGTATGCGCATATTGACAACCCGTAACCCTTTGTTATATCTATAAAGCATATAAACGTTTATTGACAACAAGAGGCTTCCTATGAAACAACACAAAACGAACCCTTTCCGCTATGCCGTCGGTATGTTCGGAACATCGGTTCCCATCAACATGTTTAAAACCTATGCCGCGGCGTTTTACGTCATGGGTTTGGGCGTAACGACGGGACAGCTGGCAAAGGTATTGCTGATTTACACCTTCCTCGACATGATCGACAATCCCGTCTACGGATTTTTATCCGATAAAACGCACAGCCGCTGGGGAAGACGGCGCTTGTGGCTTGTAATCGGAACGCCCCTGTTGATTCTTTCGTTTATCGCGTTTTTTAACGTACCCTCTTTTATCGGGCCGAACAGCCTTTTCGCTTATATGCTGCTGACGTACATGCTGACCGGAACGCTCGATTCGCTTATCAACGCAAACTATGCGGCGCTGTTCCCCGAACTGTTCCGGACCGATGCCGAGCGCGCAAAAACGAATGCGCTGCGCCAAGCTTTCCAGCTGGTGGCAATGGTTATCAGCATTGCGCTCACGCCGATTGTTACGGAAAAAATCGGCTACGGCAAAACGGCTGTTATCTACGGATTGCTTGCCGGCGCGGTTATTTTGTACATGGCGATCGGATGTAAAGAACCGCCGCTCAATGATGATGCGGTAAAACCCAAGCTGTTTGCAACCCTGCGCGATATGTTTGCCGACCTGCGCTTTTGGCTGTTCGGCTTTACGAACGCTTTTTACAGCGCGGCTTTAGCCCTCGTTATGGCGGCGATTCCGTTTTACGTGCATTATACGCTGGGTTTGTCGGGAACGGCGAACACCGTTTTGCTCGGCGTCGTACTGCTTTTGGCGATGGGCTGTGTTGCCGTCTGGGCCGTTTTGGTTAAAAAGTTTACCCTTATGCCCGTGTGGCGTTCCGCGCTTATTTGGCTGGGCTTGGCCTTTATTCCGCTGTATTTTTCGAAAAACCTGTACGGCGCCGTCGTCGGCTGCATACTCATCGGAATGGGGTTTGCCGGCGTTATTACGACGATGGATCTTGTCGGCGCGCGGGTTATGGATGAAGATTTGCGCCGTCACGGCATAAAGCGCGAAGGCATTTATGCGAGCGCTATGGGCTTTATGAACCGGCTGAGCGGCTTGTTTACGGCAACCGGATTTTGGCTCGTCGGAACACTGTACGGCTTTGAAAGCGGGGAAGTGCCCGGGGATAGACCCGGCGATGCGGCGCGCTTTTTGCTGATTATTTTCCCCGTCGTATTAATGGCGTTCAGCGTTGCGGTTTCGCACCTGTTGCACTTTCCCGAGCCGGCGGGAAAAACCGGGCGAGACGAATAAATCGACGCGGACAAATCGGGGCGGATAAAGCGGAGCGCATAACAATGAAAAAACGATATTTGATTATAAGCGCGGACGATTTCGGTTATTGCGAATGCGTGAACGATGCGATTGTCGAATTGTTCCGCGCGGGACGGATTACCTCGTCGGGGATCCTTGCTCCTTCGCGATTGGCAAAAGAGGCGTGCGCTCTCGCCGCGCGCGAAAACCTGTCGGTCGGCGTCCACTGGACGCTTACGAACGAACGCGACGCCGGCGGTTCATGGAAACCCTGTGCCGGAGCGGAAAACGTTCCGAGCCTTGCCGACGGCGGCGTTTTGCCTGCCGATATTTCGGCATTAAAAAAGATGGACTCGCGCGAAGTCGACCTCGAGCTTGATGCGCAAGTGCGCTTTTTACTGCAAAACGGCGCGCCCCTCGACCATGCCGACAGTCATTGCGGCACCTTGTACGGTATCGGCGGAAGGCTTTTCTTTTTCAACGCGTTCCGTGCGTGCAGGCGCTACAAACTTCCGTTCCGCTTTGCGACGAACGACGCCTTCCTTGCGCGCCAATTCGAAAAACAACCCGATTTCGCCTTGCGTACCGCCCGTAAACTGATTACGTTTTGCGGCAAATTATACGGTGTATCTACGGTAAACGATTTTTTTTCCGAGCCGCATCCGTTTTCGCTTATTAAAGATGAAGACGAATTGCACGCGTACTATGAAAATCAGTTGGAAACTATCGTCGGAGAACGTGCCGAAATCTTTTTTCATCCTTCGCTGCCGGACGGCGATATGGAACGGAATGCCGAAGGCTGGACAAAACGCGTGTGGGAGTATAAGTATCTTCGCAGCGGAAAATTACTGCAAAAGGCGGAAAAACTCGGCTTTACCGTTGCCTCGTGGCGCGAAGCGTTTCCGCGCTTGCACCGCGAGGCGGCAGGTAAAAATCAGGTAATAGAGGCGCGGTAAATTCCTTCAATCGAATCGGCGAGCGTTTTTTCGAATTCCGCTTCGGACTGCTTTGCGTTTAAGCCTTCGGCAAGTGCGCGCGAAAAGCTTGCAATCATACCGTGGTTTTTTGCAAGCAGTTTGTTCGCTTCGTCGCGGCTGTATCCGCCGGAAAGAGCGACAACGCGCAGTACTTGCGGGTGTTCGATAAAATCCTTGTACAAATCCGTTTGGGTGGGAATGCTGAGCTTAAGCATAATGAAAACGTCTTTCGGCAATGTGTCGATGTGCGCTTTCAGTTCTTTTTTAAGCATGTTTTCGCATTCGGCCTTTGCGGGGCTGTGAATGTCGACTTCCGGCTCGATAATCGGCACCAAACCGTGCTTGGCAATCTGCAAGCCCAATTCGAACTGCTGATCGACAATTTTTTTAATGCCGGTCGCATTTGCTTCTTTTATAACCGAACGCATCTTTGTGCCGAACATGTGCTTTTTTACCGCACGTTCAAGCAGCGCATCCAAACCGGGAATCGGCTTCATAAGCTGAACGCCGTCGGCAAGGTCGGCCAAGCCTTTGTCCACTTTTAAGAAGGGCACAACGCCCTTTTTCTCCCACAGATAATCGCCGGTGGGCATGCCGCCGACTTCTCTGTCCATCGTTTGTTCGAATAAAATCGCGCCTAAAATTCTGTCGGAATTAAACGCTTTCGCGGTAATAATGCGCGTACGCATCGCGTGAACGAGGTCGAACATTTCTTTTTCGTTCGAATATTCGCTTTTGTCCACACCGTACAGAGCCAGTGCTTTGGGCGTGCTGCCGCCGCTTTGGTCGAGGGCCGCAATAAAGCCTTTGCCCGTGTGCATCCTGTCCGCTTGTTTTTTATTCATATAAACCTCCTGATACTGACACATCTGATAAAAATATAGTCTAAACTAACAAAAAATTCCAGTACTTTTATTGACGCGCAATGCCGTATTCGCTACGATAATCAGTGATGGATAACTTTTTGGAAGCCAAAACCGCGCATGAAAAAAAGATCCTCGGTGAGATGCTTCGGCTGTACTGCCGCAAAAAACACGGCGTAAAAGACGGTCTTTGCCCCGAATGCGGCGCACTGTATGCGTATGCGTGCGGGAAAATCGACCGCTGCCCTTTTATGAAAGAAAAGACTTTTTGCTCGGCGTGCAAGGTGCATTGCTACGGGCAGGAAATGAGGAATAAAATCAAAACGGTTATGCGGTTTTCGGGGCCGCGGATGATGTTGTATCATCCGCTTCTCGTTATAAAACATATGATCGTGGGCTTGCGGACAAGGAAAACGCATGATTAAAATTCGTCTTATAAAGCTTTTATCGCACGCGCAAAAGTTCGTGTTTTTGCAAGTGCTGTGCCGGTGGATTTCGCTTTTGTGTCAAATAGCGGTTGTTTTTTGCATAACCGACCTTGTGCAAAGGGTATTCGCGGGCGAGCCGATTGCCCCGATTGTTCCTTTATACGCCGGCGCCGCGGCGCTGTGCTTTGCCGTGCGTTTCGCATGCGACCGATTGTATGCCTCGTTTTCGTACAAGGCAAGCGCCGACGTTAAAATAACGCTGCGCAAACATATGTACGAAAAGTTGCTTCGTTTGGGCGCCTCATACCGGGACTCCGCACCGACTGCGGAAATCGTGCAGCTTGCCTCCGACGGCGTCGAACAGCTTGAAGTCTATTTCGGCAAATACCTTTCGCAGTTTTGCTACAGTTTGCTTGCACCCCTAACCCTGTTCGCGGTTTTGTCGTTTGTGAGCGTAAAGGCGAGCGCCGTCCTTTTGCTGTGCGTGCCGCTTATTCCGCTTTCGATTGTCGTGATTATGAAAATCGCAAAATTCCTTTTGCGAAAATACTGGGCGCTGTATGCAAAACTCGGCGACGGTTTTTTGGAAAATCTGCAGGGGCTGACGACTTTAAAAATCTATCGCGCCGACGAACAAAGAGCGGCCGAGATGGATAAAGAAGCCGAAAATTTCCGGCGCATTACGATGAAGGTGCTTTCGATGCAGCTGAACAGTACGAGCGTTATGGACATTATGGCTTACGGCGGCGCCGCAGCCGGAATGATTCTTGCCTTGAGCGAATTTGCGAGCGGCGGGCTTACGCTCGGCGGCTGCCTGATGATTGTTTTGCTTGCCGCCGAATTTTTTATTCCGCTGAGGCTCCTCGGGTCTTTTTTTCACGTTGCAATGAACGGCATGGCGGCGTCCGATAAAATATTCGCCCTGCTCGATGCACCGGAAGCACACGGGGTTTCCGAAGCAGGAACCGGCGCGGTTTCCGTCGCCGAACCTTCGCCCGGCGCCGAAAACTCCGTGCATGAAAATTCCCTCTGCGAAACCGCAATTGAATTTTCCGGCGTTTCGTTTGCGTATTCTCCCGAACGGAAAATCCTGAACGACGTTTCTCTCGTGTGCAAGTCCGAATCGCTGACCGCCATTGTCGGAAAATCGGGCTGCGGCAAAAGCACGATCGCCGGTCTTATCATGACGCGGAACAAGGGATATTCGGGCAGCATTCGATTCAACAATGCGGAACTTTCGTCTTTGGATGAAAGCACGGTTATGAATGCGGTGACGCTTGTTACGCACGAAAGCTACCTGTTTAAGGGAACGGTGGAATACAACCTGCGCATGGGAAAACAAAACGCGACGGAAGCCGAAATGGAAAACGTTTTGCGCAAAGTCAATTTGTGGGAATTTCTTCAAACGCAGCGGGGGCTGCAAACGGAGCTTGCCGAAAAAGGAAGTAATTTTTCGGGCGGACAGTGCCAGCGCCTCGCGCTTGCCCGCGCCCTTTTGCACGACAGCGGCGCCTACGTGTTCGATGAAGCGACGTCGAATATAGATGCCGAAAGCGAAGAAATGATTATGAATGTGATAAAAGAAGCTGCGAAAAAAAAGACGATTGTGTTTATTTCGCATAAGCTGTCGAATGTTGCCGACGCATCGCGCATTTATATGCTCGACGCGGGGCGTGTCATAGAATCGGGTACGCACGCCGAACTTATAAAACAAAACGGCGCGTATGCCGCACTCTACGGCGAACAGCATTTTCTTGAAACCTATGCGGCGGAGGCGGCAAGATGAACGACGGCAAGATAAACGACAGCGGGATATACGGTACGGTGCGGCAAAGTGCGCGCACGCGTGCATGCCCGCGTGCAAAAAAACGGAACGCCTTTGCCGTTATGGCGCGCCTTATCGTTCTTATTCGCAGCCTCATTCCGGTTATGCTGCTTGCGGTTGTGTTCGGCAGTATCGGGCATTTGTGCGCGATAGCGTTAACCGTATCGGCGGCGGCAGGGATCGCGGACATCGCCGGAATTGCCGGACAAAGCGCGCTGCCGGCGCCGCTGCGCCTTTTGCCGTATCTTTTAATCGCTTTTGCCGTGTGCCGCGGCGCCTTTCATTATGCCGAGCAGTACTGCAATCACTTTATAGCCTTTAAACTGCTTGCCGTCATACGGCACCGCGTTTTTGCAAAGCTGCGCGAACTGTGCCCGGCAAAACTCGACGGCAAAGACAAGGGCAACCTCATTGCCGTCATAACCTCCGACATTGAACAGCTCGAAGTGTTTTATGCGCATACGCTTTCTCCCGTTGCAATCGCCGTTGCCGTATGCGCCTGCATGACCGTTTTTATTTGGCGCGGCAGTGCCGCAGCCGGCATAACCGCCTTGTGCGCGTACCTGACGGTCGGCGCCCTTATTCCGCTTGTCAACGCAAAACTCGGCAAAGAAGACGGGCTGACTTTCCGCAATGCGTTCGGCGCATTGAGCGCCTTTGTGCTCGATTCGCTGCGCGGTCTTGACGAAACCATTCAGTACGGCTGCGGCAAAAAGCGCACGGAAGAATTGGAACAAAAATCGCACGAACTGACGCGTACGCAAAAAAAACTTTCCGCGCTCGAATCGTACCAAAGCGCTTTTACGAACCTTGTTATTCTCGGCTTTGACGCCGCAGTCTTTTGCATTATGTTTCGCGCCTTTTTTGCCGGTTCCTGTTCCCTCGGAAGCGCCGTCGTAACGACCGTCGCCTTGATGAGTTCGTTCGGGCCTGTCGTTGCCCTTTCGAATCTTTCGAACAATCTGATGCAAACCCTCGCAAGCGGCGAACGCGTTTTGTCGCTGCTCGACGAAAAGCCGATCGTCGAAGAAGTACGGAACGGCGAAAGCGTTTCGGTAAAAGATGCCGAGGTTTCGCACGTCGATTTTTCATACGGCAAAGAAAATATTTTAACCGATTTTTCGCTTTCGGTTCCTGCCGGCAAAATCTTAGGCATACACGGACCGTCCGGCTGCGGAAAATCGACCCTGCTCAAATTGCTCATGCGCTTTTGGGACGTGCAGTCGGGAAGCGTCGCGCTTTCGGGAACGGATATCCGCCGCATAAAGACGGACGCCCTGCGCGCAGGCCAATCCTTCGTAACGCAGGAAACCGCGTTGTTCCGCGATACGATTGCACACAACATCGCCGTCGGCAAACCCGGAGCCTTCCGCGAAGAAATAATCGATGCGGCAAAAAAAGCGTCGCTGCACGAATTTGTCGCATCGCTGCCGAACGGATACGACACGGAAGTCGGGGAATTGGGCGCGACGCTGTCCGGCGGGGAACGGCAGCGCATAGGGCTTGCCCGCGCCTTTTTGCACAATGCGCCGCTTATGCTTTTGGACGAGCCCACAAGCAACCTCGACGCGCTGAACGAAGGCATTATTTTAAAATCGCTTAAAGAAACATCAAAAGACAAAACGGTCGTTATCGTATCGCACCGGAGATCGACGCTGAACATTGCTCGTGCCGTTGTCGAAATGCAAAAGGACGGAAAAAAACAGTGAAAAATCCGCTTCGTTATATATGGCTTTTACTCGGTTTTATCAGCTTCGCCATCGGTACCGTCGGAATCGTGTTGCCGATTCTTCCGACCTTTCCGTTTTATTTGGCAGCGCTGTTTTGCTTTGCAAAAAGTTCAAAAAGGCTGTATGATTGGTTTATCAATCATCCGTTGTATAAAAAATATTTGGAACGATTTCTTCAGCGCAGGCCGATGACGTGGACGGCGAAGGCTGCGGTTCTTGTTCCGCTGAGTGCAGCCATGCTTGTCGGCTTTATTATGATGAAACGGGTTCCCGTCGGAAGAATTTGTCTTGCGGTTATATGGCTTTTTCATGTAATCTACTTTATATTCGGTATCAAAACGGAGCATGAAGAAACGTCGGATGAAAAACCGCTGTGTGAAAATCCGCGGCAGCCGGATAAAAAACGTTTGGAAAATTCAGAGGTAAAATCATGAAAAAACGGTTTGTTGCATCGCTCCCGCTTGTGTTTTTATCGTTGCTGTTTATGTCGTGTCCGCTCGACGGGAATGGCTGGGATTTTAGCGATTTGGGAACTTATGACGAAAAAACGGCATGGACAAAGAGTTTCGTCGACACAGCCCGGTCCGCTACCTATCTTTCGGATTTGGAAAAAGATGTAATTCTCGAAATAAATAAGGCTCGTACTAATCCGCGCGCATATGCCGCTCTCTATTTACTGCCGTATGTTACCAACGGTACCGCAAGCAACGCTATGAAAGAGTGCATTATAAAAATGAAGATAATGAAGCCGATAGTTCCATTGCAGCCCGGGAAGGGGCTGACACTTGCTGCCAAAGAATGGGTCGAGCTGCAGGGACCGAGCGGATATATAGGACACGACAACATGTTTTGGGATCGTCTTGATAAACATTGTTATTTTTGGGGATGGAAAGGCGAAAATATTTCCTATGGTTACAACGATGCAAAGACAATCGTTATTACGCTTTTGGAAGATAAAAACGTATCGGACCGCGGACACCGTAAAAATATCTTAGATCCGCGTTTCGCCTATATTGGCGTCGGTTTCGGTCCGCACAAAAAATACGGCCATATGTGCGTGCAGGATTTTACGGGAGGGTATAAGGATAAATAAGGGAAAGAGGTTTGTAAAGTGCCGCATAGTTTTATTGCTGTTATTGGTGTGTCTATAATATAATGCTGTCAGCACATTTCGATTAACAAAATAAATATAAGAATGCGGAAGATAAACCCCTCTATGTGTTAAAAGCGAAAAAGAGTTTTGAAAGCACACACGATGCATCGTACTTTAAGGGAAATGAAGGTATTTTCTTACGGTGTTTTGGAAACCCGCCCTTATATGCGGGCGCTGCTAGGTGATTTTAACAGTATGAAAATTTGCTGAATTTATTCTTCGTCTTGCAGCATGAACGCCTGTTCGACGATAGCCATTACATCATCAAGTTCATCCAAACTGCTTAAACTGACTTCGACATCACCATTACCCCACTTGCCGACATTTGATATGTCTTTACAAATTCCTTTCGGATCGATGACATCGGAAAATTTCATATTCACTGTTAGAGTGAGTCGCGCTTTTTGAATAATCACATCTACAAAATTAGTATCGAGTTTGTATGCGATATACATTTTTTTAAATTCTCTTCTCACATAGGTACTGAGATTGAGAATTCGGATGTTAACTTTTTCAAAAAGCATACGGTTAAACGCATTCAAGTGCTGATAACTTTCAAGGGTATATTCCGATACGCTATCTTTTTGCTTACGGTAAGGAGCAAGTTCAGCCTCCGTGAGTGTCGGGTAAGGCCATACCTTTTTGGCAATTTCGCCAAGCTGAACCGCGCGCTCATTGATCTGCCTCTCGCTCCAGGAGGCCTGAGCGACGACATATTTATTCAGACGGAGCGCGCTCTGTCTGAAACCGCCGTCTATTGTCAGTTTGTCGGTAAACGGTAAATCGCTCATTTCGGAATTGTATGCCGTCAATGTAAGATTACCGATCGTATGCAGATACTTTTTTTGAATTTCATTCCATCTATCGCCAAGCGCGGACACCCACTCTGCACAAAGGTGAGGGTTTTGCGGGATGATATGCTCAATGCTCAAATTTTCCGGAACAACGGCCGACTTGTTATCCCAATTTTCAAGTCGTCCAAGGATATAGCGGCATCGACTCATATTGTAAATATCGCGTTTTAGGAAAGCATCAAAGAAATGTTCGTCGTCCGGAAACTCTTTGTAGGAGTCGAGCAAAATAAAAAACGCTTTTACCGAGTTCAAGTAGTCGTCCGATTTGATGTCATTTTTCATTGTGGCGAAGGTTTTATTCAGCGAGTTCGTCGGAATGTCGCAAACTGCGCGGCGCAAGACGTAGCTCACGCAAAGCAGTAGAATCTCTCGCAGTTCTTCAATTGTTATTAAACCATTGTCACAGTCTTCATGTACTTTCAGCAAAAACGGATAAGCAACTTCCATGCGAATCGATTTTATATCGCCGTACAACGATTTCAGTACGGGATCGTCGCTTTTGACAAAATACATATCCGTATAGTATTTTGCGAATCTGTAAATATCTCGGCACAGATCGCGAACACTCAGCTTATCGGCATGATGGTAGGCACGGAACTCCTTGTATACTTCGTTTTTCCGGGGAATTCTGCCTAATTTTATTGTAAGATAGTCGCGAAAAAAATTATCCAGCAATTCACTCTGGTGTTCGTAATCGAAAAGCTGCTCAATCGGCTGCCAGATGTTATTGTAAATATCCGACTGAGTGATAGAATCAACCCCCATCAGCAAGTGATTACGGATAAGATCGGAATCTTTCAAATCCATACCGGTAGAATTCAAGCTCTCGAAAATCGCCTGCGGATCGTCGTACTGACGATCGAGAACGATATCTACGATTTGCAGTTTCCCGATAGCGTTGTAGAGGTCGGCCGGCGCAACCTCAGCCTTGTTAATTCTGTCGAAGAAAAAAGTGTAATTATCCACTACGCGGGATTTGAGTGAGTCGGGAATCGGGGAGCCCTCGATCTTTTTTATCAGGGTATTCCTGTCGGTTTGTGTGAGAAGCAGCTTGTATTTAGCGTCGCCCGTTTCATATTGATTTATGAGCAGCGTGTCCGTTATTTTGTTGGGATTTGTCCCGCAGTCCGGGTGTTCCGCCGCGTAGTCACGCAAGGCGACGAGAAGAAGCGTTACCGTTGTAAGCCGCTGTTGTCCGTCAATAAGCATCGCCTGGGTAGAGCCTGCTGCCGCATCTTCATCGATACGGACAATCGAGCCCAAAAAATGTCCCTCTTTGTGTGTAGTATGAAGATTTACGATGTCGTTCCAGAGGCGGGTACATTGTTCACGTTCCCAATTGTATGTTCTTTGATATAGCGGTATCAGGTATTGGCATGTTCCGCCAAGATATTTGTAGATAGTGCTTTTAAAAGCATTCATTGTTCAATTCTCCCTTAATTATCCGCCCACAGTTCGCATTGGCCGATAACGGTTGCGATTGCATCTTCCATGCCTTCGGGCGGATATTTATATTTTCTTAATAATTTTTTTACCATCCGACGCATACCGGCGCGTGCGGATTCTTTTTTCTGCCAGTCGATAGTGCGGTTTTTACGGAGCATATCCGTAAGTTCGCGGGTCATCGCAACGAGTTCTTCGTTGGCATAGAAATCTTTAACCGCTTCGGGGCGGGTCAGGGCATCATAAAACGCCGACTCTTCTTCGGTGAGCCCCATTGCTTTCCCTTCGGCCGAAGCTTCCGCCATCTCTTTCGCCATTTGCATCAGTTCGGCTATAACTTCTTCGTTTGAGAGCATTCCGTTGAGGTACGCTTTCATCGCGCGCGAGAGCATCTCGGAGAACTTTTCACTTTTGACGAGATTCGTTTTGCGGTAGAGAGATACTTGCTCGGCCAGCAGTTTTTTCAAAATCTCGACAGCGAGATTTTTTTCTTTCATTTTGGCGATTTCTTCAAGGAATTTGGGATCAAAGAGAGAAAAATCCGTATCGGCGCCCGAAAATAAATTGATAACACCTTCACTCCGAATACTTGCCTTTAATAGTTCGTTGATGCGGGCATTTATTTCTTTTAGAGATAAAGGTGTGTTTTCTCCGGTGATACGGGTAAGTAAGGTACGCACCGCTTCAAAGTAAGCTGCTTCAAACCGCTGTGAAGACGTAAGAAGCGATCGGCAAAGTGATAAAGCTTGTCGGAGGAGCATTGCCTCTTTGATAAAAGTATCTTTGCGATTCGTTACATTGCCGTAAGCGATTGGGGGCTCGGCAACCATTAAAGCCGCTTTATGGCCGTCTTCATTCAACTCGGCGGGATGCAAAGGAATATTTACAGCGGTCAAAAAGTTTACTCCACCGCTGATCAATTTTGCGCGGGTGAGGTCGGTTGCGGATTCCTTTATAAAGCCGGAATAGTCAAAACCGTGAAAAAGGTCACGACAAATCTCGAGCTTTTCGATAAATTTGGGCAATGCGGTTTTTGCAATATCCTGTTCGCCGTAATTTTGCTTGTCGCGATTGGTATAGTCATTCATTGCCTGTTTTAAGGCCCCTGCAATACCGACGTAATCGACTACCAGGCCGCCCTCTTTATTTTTGTAAACCCGATTGACACGAGCGATTGCCTGCATAAGATTGTGCCCTGCCATCGGTTTATAGACGTACATCGTAGCAAGAGACGGCACATCAAAACCGGTCAGCCACATGTCTACCACAATGACAATTTTGAAAGGGTCATTGTCGTCTTTGAACTTTTTTGCCATCTCATCTTTATGACGTTTATTTCCGATTAGTTCGTGCCATTGTTCAGGATCGTTATTGCTCGAAGTCATCACTACGCCGAGTTTTTCGATCCATTCGGGACGTATTTCAAGCAGTTTTCGATAAATACGTATCGCAATCGGGCGAGAATAAGCGACAATCATCGCCTTGCCCGTAAGTTCGTGCTGCCGGTTTTCCTCATAGTGTTTAACAATATCTTCGCATAAAGCGGTAACGGTCTGCTCCGCACCGAGAATGCTGTCCATTCTGCCGAGTTCTTTTTTGCTCTTTTCGATGGCATACGGTTCGGCATGTTCGGACATGATTTCGTATTCCGCATCGATAAGATGCAGAACATCTTCGTCCAGTTTTAAATGGATAACGCGGCTTTCATAATAGACAGGACGGGTCGCACCGTCTTCTACGGCTTGGGTCATATCGTAGACATCAATGTAGTTGCCGAAAACTTCGATAGTGGAACGGTCTTTAGCGGATATAGGCGTTCCCGTAAAGCCTATATAAGTCGCATTAGGCAGACTGTTGCGGATAATCCGCGCTGTCCCGCGGATAATTCGGCCTGTTGTCGTATCGATTTTTTCTTCCAAGCCGTACTGACCGCGGTGAGCTTCATCAGCCATTACAATAATGTTGCGGCGCACGGAAAGAGGTTCGGAAGATTCTTCAAACTTCTGCATTGTGGTAAAGATAATGCCGTTTGCAGCCCGTGCAGCAAGCAGGTTTTTCAAATGTTTGCGGCTTTCAGCCTGTTCGGGCTTCTGGCGTAAAAAATCGGAACATTTGGCAAACTGCCCGAAAAGTTGATTGTCCAAGTCGTTGCGATCGGTAAGCACTACGATCGTCGGCGATTTTAAAGATTCTTGCAGCAAGTGTGCATAAAATACCATCGATAAAGATTTCCCACTGCCTTGAGTATGCCAAAACACACCGGCGCGTCCGTCCGTTTTGATTGCTTTGTCGGTAGAGATGACAGCCTTTTTTACGGCAAAATATTGATGGTAGGCTCCGAGGATTTTTCTGTCGCCTGAAAAGCAAATAAAGTTTTTAATGATATCCGGCAAACGTATTTTATCGAATATTCCTTCAATAAAGGTGTCGAATTGGGCATATCGGGTGTTTTCGTAGCTGCCGTCTTTTGTTTTCCACTCCATAAAGCGATCTTCGTCGGCGGTGATTGTCCCTGCTTTTGACGTTGCAAGGTCGCTCATTACACAAAAGGCATTATAGGCGAACAAGCACGGTATTTCGTTCATGTAATTGCGAAGTTGCCGAAATGCTTCCGAAGCGTCGGTTTCTTCTCGACTGGGTGACTTCAACTCGAATACTACAACGGGTAAACCGTTCAAAAATACGATAACATCCGGCCTTTTTTCGCTGTTTTCGGTGATTGTCCACTGATTGGCGACGGTAAAAGCGTTGCGATTCTCATTTTCGTAATCGACAAGATGTACCAAAGCGGATAGCCGTTCGCCTTCATGGAAGTAATTTACGCTTACGCCGTTTTGGAGGTAGTCCATAAATCGTATATTTTTTTGTACTATCGTACCGCTTTCAAGACTCCGCAGCTTATAAACCGCTTCGCCAAGGGCATTTTCAGGCAATCCGGGATTTATGCGCCGTAAAGCGGGCATAAGCTCGTCTACATATAGAGGGTCGGCATGGTTGCGTTCGATATCGGGACCGTAAACATAGTTGTAACCCAATATGTCGCGAAACACCGCGATTACCGCCTTTTCATAGTCTGCCTCTGTGTACGACATAGAAATACCCCTTTCTTTTATATTCTATATCGAAACCCCTCAAGAAGTAAACAATCATTTAGCATCCTCGAGGTCGGTTACCGATAATTTACCGGACATTAGACGGGGTAAGAGAGTATCGCGAATTGCTGCGAGACAGGCGGTTTCAAGTTTAAGCTGTCCGAGCGTTGTCTGTATATCCGTGTAGTAACAATTAAACTTTCGCACAAAATCAATTGGAGGATATGATATTTGAATAAGTGCAAAATTATCATAGCTCAATGATTGTCTAACTGACCCGGATGCTCGTATACGTAATTCTTCTTGAAAATTTGGCAATTTTAAGAAGAATCGAAAAAAATTGTGGTATTCAGGTTCAGAACGGAAAACAATATAAACAGGGCTAACGCACCCTGCAAAACCAAAGGTGTTTATCCCAATCGATCCGATATTGACGCGGGCGGGATTGTAAGCAAAGTCATTAGGCTCGACAACAATATATCTGCCAATATCTTTACTATAAACCTGTTTCGTAAAGAACTCTTCTGAAAGCACAAGATTACCTGTTCTTACCGCAGATAATACTGGCAAATATTGATTCTTGACCTTTGTTCGGATTTCTTGGATAACAGTACCGAGCTTAACGCTTTTCCAGTTATTGGAGGCATTATCCACAAACCACGATTTAAAAATCGCCTGCGCTATCTGCTCTAAATGATTGTTTA
>NZ_KE332518.1:317489-533031 GCF_000413055.1 Treponema maltophilum ATCC 51939
CAAAGCCGCTGTCTAAAAGCATCATTGCGATTAAAAACAGCATAATCGGTTTTTTCAAAGTTAAGCGCGGCCTGGTGAGCACGTAAGCGGCCGTCGTCGTAAGCAAAATATTCAGTGCCGTTCCGATAACCGTAATAAGGACGGAATTCCACAGCGCGGGCACCAAAACCGGATGGCTGAAGACGATTTTATAGTTTATAAAATCCATGCCGCGCGGAAGTATTTCCAAGCCCTTCATAAGCGGCGACTGTTTCGGGTCGGAAATCGACTTTGCAAAAATATTCAGCACGGGAATAATCATCGTAAGCGATAAAAACAAAAGAACGCCGATGAGAACCGCCTGCACCGCATAGGAAGTTCCGTTTTTTTTCATTTCCATACTCCTTCTCCCGTCGTCTTTTTGCTTATAACGTGCGTTGCAAGTACCAGTGCAATACCGATAACTCCCTTTATTAAACTTGCCGCGGTGGCAAGAGAATATTGGCCGCCCTCTATACCGATGCGGTAAATGTAGGTGTCCAAAATATCGATCGTGCTTTCCACGGCGGCGTTGGTAAAGTTCAGCACTTGATCAAAGCCCGCATTAAGGAAAAATCCCAAGTTAAGAATGAACATCGTAATCATAGGCGTTACCAAAGCCGGAAAGATAATATTCGTAATTGTCTGCCACCGGTTTGCTCCGTCGATTTCGGCGGCTTCGTATAAGGTTTGATTTATCGAAATGATGGCCGTGTAAAAGATGATGGAATCCCAGCCCAAACTCCGCCACGCTTCGCACAGCATCAGTATCCAGCGTATCGAATTGCGGTCGGTCATATAATCCACGGGACTGCGGCCGAAAAAGCCCAAAAACTGGTTGACGCTGCCGCTCAGCGACAACGCGCTTATCCATATGCCGGCGATAACAACCCACGACAAAAAGTGCGGCAAATAGCTGACAACCTGCACGTATTTGCGGAACAGGCCGCTTCTTACTTCGTTGAGCAGCAGCGCAAAGATAACGAAAAAAGGGAACAGCAAAACGTACTTCATAAAGCTGATAATAAGCGTGTTGACGAGGATTTGTGCAAAGGCCGAACTGCTGAAAATCATTTTGAAATATTTTAAGCCGACGAAGGGCCAGCCGCCGCGTGCGCGGAATTGAAAAAAAGCGAGGCGCATATTGATAATCGGCAGTACTTTAAACAATATAAAATACAGTATTGTAGGGAATAAAAGTGCGTACAGCGTGCGCTCGTCCCGTAATTTTTGCAAAAACTTTTTTTCCTTCATATCGCATCCTTCTTTACGGTATCAATAAGTCCATAAGCGGCGCGTGTTGCTGCGCTCCGTACACGTCCCTGTCCAAAGCCGTCCCCGACGAAACTTTGCGGTTAAAAGTTATTTTTATACCCAAAGCGTTGTCGAAAAAAACGATACTTATCGGCTCGGTTGCGCCGAGATTGTACAGTTTGCGCACGGTCCGTTCGTTTATAACGCCGCTCGTTTTTACGCGGAAATACGTTTCAGGCAGTGTAAAAAGAGCGTCCAGCGTAATCATAAAGGGGCCCGAATTTTTGCTTCTGAGCATTTTTGCCAAATCGACCAATTTGTCCGCCATCAAATAAACCTCCCCGATACCGGATCCCATTCTTCAATAGGAAAATACATAAGCGGATCGTCAATTTCCATTAAATGGTATACGGTGAATTTATACACTTTGCCGAATTCGATGTCGCTGGGCGCAAAGGGAAAGGCGAGGTTGCCCGCGGTGGATTTCCGCCCCTCGTAGCCGTAGTGCATAAACGTGGAACGAAGCGATGCGCATATTGCCGACGCTTTTTCCTGCGTGTCGGCAAGCACTTCAAACAAGACGCACACTTCGTGCGGCGTATCTTTTGCCGTTTCCAGCTCGCCCATAACGCCGTTTATGCCGTAATTGATAAAATTGATTTTATACGAATCGCGCGGAATCTCGCCGTATTGGGCGGCGACACTTTCCGTTACCGCTTTTTCGACTTCGTCGAGTTTTGAAATCAAAAGCGGGTCGCGGATTCCCGCCGGAACGAAGGTTCTGTACGAATCGAAACTCGCGCCTTCGAGCTTGACGGTATAGGGACAATCCTTCATTTTGCTGCCGCTTACCCTGACGCGGTTTTCGCCGACTTGTTCGAAGCGGCAGCCGCTTAAGTCCATGTCGACACCGGGGCCGTGCAGCAGATAGGGATGGTCTTTTTCGTAAAAAGTGTGGGCGGCAACGCTCAGCGTCGTGCATGTACGTTTTGCGTCGCAGGGGTACACTTCAAAAGAATCTTTGTACACAACGCCCATCATGCAGTCTTTTGTCGTACCCGGATCGCAGCACAGCGCTCCGCACTCCAGCACTTTTCCCATATGGTAGCACAAAGCCGCATCGAAGCCGCACCGAATTCCGACTGCCGCAAACGGAGACGGATCGTATGCCCTTCCGGCGATTATCAAACGGAAGCCTTCGTCGAGCGCTTTAATGAAGGGTTCCGCTCCCATTTGGGCAACGACGCCGGTACAGGTTTCGAGCGTCTGCGCCGTCAATTCGGGAACATTCGTTCCCAAAGGATGAACCTTATGCTGTGCGATTTTTTCGATAATAACGTCGTTCGGAATATCCGCCCAAATGACGGCGGTTTTTACGGGGGCGAAATTCCGCTCGGAAAATATTTCCCGTATGATTTTAAGCGTCCAGTCGATGTGTTCTTTGCCGCCGCTTCCGCCCGCGGAACTTATTATAAGCGGAATATTTTTTTCGTATACGGCCGAAATTAACAAGCTCAGGTCTTTTTTTGCGGCTGTTTTGCTTACGATGGCGGTTTTTGCGCCCAATTTGTGCGGGCCCGCGTCGGTGGAACCGGCATCGACGACAATAGCGTCCGGTTCGTCCGCCAAGCCCGCTTTCAGCGATTCGGGAGGAAAACCGTAGCCTAAAATTCCGCACGGCGATAAAATCTTAACACAATCCATATGCATACCTTTTTATTTTAATTCCGCTTTATTTCAGTTCCGCAACCGATTCGCGTTCGATTAAAAACGGCGTTAAAAATGTGCTGACGACGTTTTTCTTTCCGTTCAGCATATCCAAAATCATGCGAGCCCCGGTTGCTCCTATTTCCCGTTTCGGCTTTGCGACGGTCGTTACCGCCGGAGTAATCATGGCGGCCGTTTCAATATCGTCCAAGCCGATGATCGAAACGTCTTGCGGGACGCGAACACCCGCTTTTTGCGCTTCGCGTATAAAGCCGATGGCAACCGCATCGTTACCCGCGACGATCGCCGAAGGCTTGTCCTTCATCCGTATAAAAAGACGGGCAAGTTCGATACCGCCTTCAAAAGACAGCTGCACGTTAAAGTGCCGGTCGTCCCGTACGGCAAGTCCTTTTTGCTCCATAAAGTCTTTGTAAACGACATAGCGCTTGTTGCGGTCGATGCCTTCCGTGTCGAGGCGCAGCGGACTTACAAAGCCGATATCGGTATGCTTTTTTTGAACCAAATAGTCCAATGCGGTGCGCATCGCTTTTTCTATGTCGGTTCCGACTTTTTTATACGAACAATCGTCGGCTCGGTCGCCGAGCAGCACAACCGGGCAGTTCAAACCGGCAAACGCTTCTTTTAAATTCAATTCGGGCGCGTTTATCATTACGGCGTCGGCTTTGTTTTCCCTTGCCAGCCGTATATATCGCAGTTCCCGTTCCGTTTGCCGATCGCTGTTCCCGAGAAAAACGCTGTAGCCCGCTTCGTCGAATACGTTTTGGGCTCCGCGCGCAACTTCCGCCCAAAAGGTGTTCGTTATGTCGGGGACGACAAGCAAAATCGTTAAAGACCTTTTGGTGCGCATGGCGGAGGCGACCCTGTTTTTGACAAAGTGCCGGTGCTTTACGACCGCCAAAACTTTTTCGCGGCTTTTGTCACTGACGCCGTACGTTGTACCCGCAAGCACGCGGCTTACGGTGCTTTTCGAAACGTCGGCCATTCTTGCAATATCGATAATCGAATCCATAATAATTTTCGGGAACGTTCCCTAAAATTATAGTACCACAGGTGTTTTCAAAAAGCAAGCGTTATTTTTGTGTATTATTTTACGGGTTTTTTGTGTTCGGTTGACAAAATGATTTTGAAAATTATATCATGGCGTCTGTAAAAAACGGGGGTTGTCCGTACGGCCGTTAAAGTCGGATATTTTCGGACGATTCCTTATGATTACAGGGAGGTTTGATGAAGCATGTTTACAAAACAAGATTGTACCGCATTCTGTTAAACGTTGTTTTCGGATGTGCGGCGGCCGTATTCGTTACGATTATCGCGTCGATATGGCTGGATTCCGTTATGATTCGTGCGGCGATTTTTGCCGCGTTTTTTGCCCTTTACATTTGGCTGGTTATCATCGGCAACATGATCGTTATAGAAGTTGACGATGCGACATTGACCGTTAAAAAGGGCAAAAAGACGGATTCATATCCTTTGGAAACTACCGCAATCAGGGCAAAAACCGTTACGTCGAGCGGCGATACGGAATGTACGCTCTACCTTACGCGGCAGGGAGAAAAAGAAGAAGACGTAAATTGCGAACTTATCGGTATCGGTCAGTTTGAAGAATTATTGCAAGATTTAGGCATCGGCGGTCGGGACAGCGTTACCAAGCTGAATACCGAACAGTCGACGCGAAATTAAAAAACATATACACAAAATAGGAGATTTTATATGAATATCACGCATCTTTATTATTTTATCATTATTCCGATCGCGGCCCTTATTTACATAGTTTATATGGTTTTCAGGCTGAAAGGCGACCGGCAGCGTAAACAGGAATGGCTTGAAAAAAATCCCAATGCGTCGAAAATCTTTATCGGTAAAAAAAACGCAATACTCAAAACGATTTTAGGTGCGGGCGGCATAACGGTTATATCGGTTGACGGCGAAAAGCCCGTTTTCTTTACGGAAGGTTTAAGAACCGGTTTTTATGCCGCGCCCGGAACGCATACGGTAGAGTCGAGCTTTTCAAAAACACGCCCCGGCTTTTTTTATCGCAGCGTTACGACAACGTACCGCCCGAGCAAACAGGAAATCAGCGTAGACGCCTTGCGGACATATAACTACGTGTTCGATACGAACGAAGAAACGTATCGGTTTGAAGAAGTAAGCGAATAATTCGGATAAATTTTTTGCGGGAATTTACAAAAAGGAACCGTACCGATGCGGACGGTTCCTTTTTTATAGCAATTGCCGTAAATCGGGCGGGCGGAATATTATCCGAGAAGTCCTGAAAGCCTCGGCAAGAACAAAACGATTTCCGGGATATAGGTTATTACAAAAAGGACGATGACGCTGATAAAAATAAAAGGTATTAATTCTTTTGTAATCTCACCTATTGAACTTTTACAAATTGTCGTCGCCGAAAAAAGGCACAGTCCGTAGGGCGGAGTCATCAAGCCGATCATAAGGTTAAAAACCATTAGAACGCCGAAGTGTATGGTGTTTATACCCATCGCTTCAACCATAGGCGTCAGTATCGGTCCGAAAATAAGAATGGCCGGCGCGGCGTCCATGAGCATACCCCAAATGAGCAAAAGAATGTTTATAAGAAACAGCAGAAGATACGGGCTTGTTCCGTGCCGCAATATAACAGCCGACAGCATTGCGGGGATTTCGGCCATGGCCAAAATCCAGCCGAATATGCCGGCGGTTCCGATAAGAAAAAATATCGATGCCGAATCCCGCGCAACCCGTTTGCCTATTTCTATGAGTTTTTTTAAAGACAGGTTGCGATACACGAAAAAGCCTATAAGTATGGAATACGCAACCGCGACCGCAGCCGCTTCGGTCGGCGTAAAAATACCGAAAAATATTCCGCCCATGAGAAGAAGCGGCATAATCAACGCCGGAACCGATTCTTTGAAAATTGCCAATTTTTCCCGCATCGTATATACTTTGTCGGTAGATTTATAACCGCGCTTTCTGGAGATAAAGTATACAATGAGCATTTGCGAGAGCCCGAGCAAAACACCGGGCACGGCTCCTCCTATCAAAAGTGCACCGGTGGATACTTGTGCGACGGAAGCAAAGATAACCATCGGAATACTGGGCGGAATAATAGGTCCCTGTATCGATGAGGCAACGGTAACCGCCGCCGAAAATTCCCTCGAATAACCTTTTTCTTCCATCGCGGGAATTAAAACGCTGCCTAAGCCGGTTACGTCGGCAAGAGCAGAACCGCTGCAACCGCCGAAAAACATACTGGCAAGAATATTGACCTGCGCCAAACCGCCGCGGAACCTTCCGACAATCAAATCGGAAAATTTGATGATTCCGTCCGAAATTTTGCATTCGGACATGATTTGTCCCGCAAAAATAAACATTGGAATGGCCATTAGTACGAATGAATTTATACTCGTAAAAAAAGTATGAATGACGGTATTTAAAGAACTGCCGCTTATGAGAAAAAAAGCCAGTGCGCTGATACCGGTCGCGAACGACAGCGGCACACCTAGAATCGCGAGCCCGCCGAACAGCACCAGCATTATAGAGAGAGACAAATTCATTTCAGTTCTCCGACATAGTCAAAGCTTTCCAAAAAGCTTCTCTTATGGAACAAAATATCACAGTTGTCCAATATTAGGATAAAAAAGATAACCAAGCCGCCGATGGGCAAAGCCAAATACGGCCATGTATAGGGGATCTCAAGTGCGCTCGTTGCGATCCACCAATTGTCCAAAGCGTATTTGGTGCCGATGAATATAAAAACGCCGGCAAAAAACAATATCAGGATTCTTAAGACGATTTCATAATAGGGGCGGATTTTTTGGGGAAGCATATTACAAAAGACGATTATACGCGGATGCCCCGAATCGTAAAAGGCGACTCCGCCGCCTATCGTAGTGACATAGATCATCAAATACTTTACTACCTCTTCGACCCAATAGAGCGGAAAATGAAATACGTATCGGAAAAGCACTTGCATAAATAAAAACAATGAAATCAATAAAATTAATGCCGACAGTAATTTATTAAGCTGCTCTATTGTAAATCGAAGAATGCGTTCTATGCGATTTAATTCAGTATTCATAGTATTCAATCTTTGCGAAACATCAGTAGATCAAATTCTTATATGAATCCTGAAGACGCTGAATTTCTTTTTGCAAATCATTTAAGATTTTGTCGCCGTTTTTTATCTTGTTTGTGTACCATTTAAAAGCGGCAGGCTGCATTGCCTGTTTGAATCCCTGAATTTCAGCCGGCGTGGGTTCGTAAATAACAACGCCTCTTTTTTGCATGCTTTCGGCATTCGAAACATCGTAAATAACGGCGAGCGCTTCCGAACCGACGCTTGACTCGGCGGCGGCTTTCATAATCGCAACCTGCAAATCTGCCGGCAGGCTCTTAAGCCATTTAACGTTATATGTTACCGCACCGACAAGATGCACGTGCCGCGTCAGCGTAATATATTTTTGCACTTCGTAAAAATGCATTGCGTTGATTGTTGCGATCGGGTTTTCCTGCCCGTCCACAACGCCTGTCTGCAAGCTGGTGTATACTTCGAGCCACGGAACGGGAACCGCTTGTGCACCGGCCGCATTAAACATGTCTATATGCATTTTAACCTGCATGGTTCTTATTTTTAAATCCTTCAGATCCTTTACGGATTTTACCTGTTTTTTGGTGGTGGAAAGGTTTCTGTATGCCTGCGGTGCGAAAAACAGAATTCCGACGCCCGTCTTTTTTTCCATGTCTTGGAGGATGGTTTTCATAAAAGGATTGTCCCGTTTATACAGATCCTGCGCAACCTTCATATCCGGGATAATATAAGGCAAGTCGGTAAATGCGATTTCGGGATACAAATTTGCCATGATACCCATAGCAATTTCATTTCCCTGAATTTCGCCCGTTTTTACCTGCTGAAGCCCCGAAAGCTGATCGCCGAGTTGGCCGTCGGGGAATATTTTAACCTCTACGCGGCCGTTCGTGTATTCGGCCACCTTTGCCTGAAAAATGGCACATGCGGCGGAAGCCGGCATGGCCAAGGGGTCCGCCGGGTTGCTGCTTGCGATTTTCATCGTATATTGGGCGGCATACGTATTGGCGGCAAAAAAAACGGCAAGCACAAAGACTGCCGAATAAAACTTTTTCATCTTTAATTTCTCCTTTCTTTTTTTCCCGAAAACCCGGGAGACGGTTCGGGTTATAGGATAAATCATAAGTCATAGAATCTCACTTGTCAATAAAATTTTTTGCTTGCGTGCTCCGAATATGCGCTGTATAATGAAACGCATGAAGACTCAGCGCAGGTTAACGTGGAAAAATTATTTGGCTTACGGAGCGGCCGACTTGTACGGAGGCGGCTGCTTTTTTATTGTAACGACGTTTGCGATGTATTATTTGGTGAATGTCGTCGGCTTGCACCCTCTTTTGGCGGGTTTGATTCCCGGAATCGGAAAATTTTGGGACGCGGTGTCGGATCCGCTTATGGGTTACATTTCCGACAATACGCCGCAAAACCGTTTCGGCAAACGGCGCGTGTGGTTTTTGGTATCGATTGTGCCGATTGCCCTTTCGTTTATGTTCATTTGGTTTCCCGCGAACTTCGAAAGTCAAATCGGTAAATTCATCTTTTATACCTTTGCGTACATCGTATTCTTTACCGTGTCAACGGTTTCGTATATTCCGTATGCCGCGCTGAGCGCCGAAATGACGCAGTCGTTTTCGGAGCGCAACAAGCTGAACAGCTCGCGCCTTATGTTTTCGTTTGTGGCAACCTTGTTGGGCGGCCTTTTGGCGCAGCCGATTATCGACAGTTTTCACGGCAGTAAAACGGGCTATTTTATGATGAGCTGCGTTTTTGCGCTCATTTTCGCCCTGCCGTGGATTCCGCTGTATTTCGGCACGTGGGAAATTCAGTCCGAGCAGCACAACACGCCCAAGGGGGAATCGTTCGTTAAAAACTTTTTGTCGCTGTTTAAAAACAAATCATGCCGCATTCACATCGCCATGTACGTGTGTTCGTACGGCGCGCTCGATATTTTTATGTCGCTCGTGCTGTTTTATATGGTCGATTATTTGAACCGCGGCGGCATCTTCGTTATCGTGCAGGGTTCCCTTTTGATAACGATGATGATAACGCTGCCCGTTCACAGCTGGCTTATAAATAAAAAAGGCCATAAACCGGTCTATGTTACGGCGCTTATTATTTTTGCCGTGTCGCTGTTTTGCATGTTTTTTCATACGCCCGAAACGCCGCCGGTCGTGCTCATTTTAAACATGGTGCTGATGGGAATCGGCGTATCGGCGAACAATCTTATTCCGCACCAGCTTTTGCCCTTTATCAGCGATATCGACAAGCTTATGAGCGGCAAAAGCCGAGCCGGAACATACTCGGCGGCAATGTCGCTTACGCGAAAGCTGTTTTTGGGTTTGGTGATTATGACGAGCATCGGCGCGGTGTTGAGCCGCATCGGCTATAAAAATCCCGTGCCGTCGATTTTAACGCAAGAACAGTTTAACGAAGCGCGCGAACTGAGTGAAGAACACGGCGAAAACTTTGCCGCAATTGAAGCATTTTATGCGCAGGGCGAAGACGGCAACCTTCATTTAAAATATCTTTCGCGCCCCGTCGACGGCATGATAAACGATATATACAAGGCGGCAAAAAAACGCCAAGCCGGTACCGACCGCTTTAAAGAAGCCGCAAGCTATTTTGAAACGCATAAAACCTATGCCGAAATTCCGTCCGATATTTTTGAAGACTTTATACTTGCTTCGCTCGATGCCGCAAACTTTCACGACGCGGACACGCTGTTGTTTTTAAAATCCGCGTATGCAAAGGACGGAGACATGTATCGTTTTGCCGTTCCCCGTGATTTTTATTCGAAAGCCGACTTGTATAATTTGAAGCTGCTGTTGGAAAAAATCAAATATCCGTATTCGGGAATCGGTGAAGTGCAAAAACCGCTTCAAAAGGAATACACCCTGCACGGCGTGCGCATCGCCTTTGTGTTTATGCCGCTGGTTATGATTATTGTCGGGATTATCGTCGGCATGACGTTTAAAGTAACGCCCGAAAATCATAAAATCATTTTGGAAGAAATCCGGCGCGTTGAAGCGGGCGGCAAAAAAGAAGACGCTCCCGAGCAAACGAAAAAAGTGTGTGAACTGCTCATGGGCATTCCGTACGGCAGGGGCTGACATTGCAGGCTAACGCATGACGGAAGATTTAAGAAGCTTATTGACGGCAAACTACGGATTTGCCGAGGGCGACGGAAAAAAAGTTTCGCACATATTAAAAACCTATCCGCCGGAAGAAATTTATAGCGGATTAAAAGAATTACTCCGTTCGATATATCCTGCAAAATACGAGGGAGCGCTGAATTTTATCCGCTATCTGTATTGGAGTTGCGACTTTATTCCCGGCTCAAAGGATGAGGTTTTGCTGCAAAAAATAAAAGACGGCAATTTAATTCAAGATGCCCTATCATTTTATGAAGAAAAGAAAGCGTATGCGCAATTGGATTTTTTATTTGCCGCCATGCGAAATCTCCCCTTCGAGCTTTCGAAAGAAAAAATCGAACAATATATACAAAGATACGAAAAAGAAAATCCCGTATTGCTGGCTCAATTATTGAATGTACTGATTGACTCGGATAATTCCGAGGCGTTGAAAGCCCGCTACGAAAAACTGAGTTTTGAGGCGGAAGATGTGGAATTTGCCGTCAGATATTTTATTTTGGAAACGGTATTCATCGATAATTTTGATAAGGACGAATGTTTTAAAAAACTGAGGAATATTTGCCCCGACAAATTTAAAAATACGTTGGAAAATAAAATTGCGGAAAATCAAAAATTGTTATCGCTTGATTGCGCTTATGACGATGAAGTCGAAACGGAAAACGATGAAATTTTATTTCTCATAGCCGGTTATTTTGAAGATGCCGAAAAAGCATACCAAAAAGGAAAGAATCTCACGTTTCAGGAATTTATAAAAGGCGGATGTTGATACAAAAACAACCCGGCAAAGCAAATAATTAACTCGGCTTTTTTTCCTTTATCCACGTTTTAAGCGCATAGGCTGCCGACGGGAAGGCGAGCGGAATGGTGTCGACCGATTCGGCGTTTGATACCGGGAAAAGTTTGTAGCCTTTTATTTCGTCGGCGTCTTCGGCGCACAGCGCGTTCAGCGCGGAAGGTTCCGGTTCGGGAAGGAGCGCTTCAAAAAAAAGGTCGCAGGTTTTATAGACGATGTGTTTGTATTTGTAGGTATTCGGCGCGCTGCACACGTACCGCAGCGATACGGGAGTCAAGCCCGTTTCTTCGCGGCACTCGCGCATGCATGCCCGTTCGGCGCTTTCGTCCGGATCGGTAAAGCCGCCGGGCAGTGCGTAATAGCCTTTGCGCGGCTCGCGCCCGCGTTTTATGCACAGTACCGACAAGCCGTCTTCCGTTTTTACGGGAATAATCAAACCGACCGCCGACGCCGTGTTATTATACAGGGTAAAGCCGCAGGCTGCACAGCGCCACTTGCGTCCGTCTTCATACGCCGCTTCGCGCTTGCCGCAAGCGGGGCAAAACGCAAACTCATTGATTTTTTCCATGCGTGCAGTATAATATCAAAATACATATTGTACCAGTGTGCAAAAAATCTAAAAACGGCGCGCTTCGAGCGTTTCGGCAAAGGCTTCGGCACGGCGCAGCGTTTGTACGATAAGCGGTACAAAAAGGGGCAATAAAGCGCGCAGACTGCGGAACACTCCGCGCTTTTTTTTAAGGCCGCCGCGGATAAGCTGGATTTTTATTATTTGCGAAGCTTCTTCGGCCAAAACGGGTATAAAGCGGAACACGAGTGCAAAGGTTAGAGAAACGTATTTTGTCTTTATGCCGATTTTATCCAAGGGCGAAAGAGTCTTTTTTAAGCCGTCGAGCAATTCGCTTCTGTTTGCCGAATACATAAAGCCGCTTAAAAACGGTAACGCGGCCGTTACATGCAGCACGGTGCGCGTCGCCAAGTCAAGCTTTGACGGCGTAATGCTGAAATGCCGCCATGCAAAAAACACCGCTTCGCCCGGTGCGGTCGGGAACAGTAAAAACTGAAACAGGGCAAACACGGCAAGATACGGCAAAAACTTTAAAAATATCAGCGCAAGCTTTGCAAACGAAAAACGCGAAAGCGCGCAGTACGCAAGGGCGCAAAGGGTTGCGGCTGCGAGCAGGCGGATGTTCTGCACGCACAGAGATGTGATAAAGAACGGCAAAAAAAGCGCGATTTTTACAAGCGGCGTCATGCGATGCAAAACGCTTGCGCGCTTTTCATATATGCCTGCCGATGTGCGGCGCAAAGAATCCAAAAGAGCGGTATCGGCAAGCGGTACCGGCTGCAAAGCATTTTTATGCAGCGGATTTGTGCCCGCAGTTGCGTCGACACCCGTATTTACGGTGTCCGCGTTTCCGGGGCCCGCTTTTCCGGTACCCGCGCGCAAAACGTCCAAGTCGGCGATGACATCGGCAAAGGCCGCTTCTTCCGGACGGTGCGTTGAAAAGACGACGGTTTTACCCTGTGCCGCAAGATCCGCCATCATGTTCAGCACTTGCACGCACGAAGGCCGGTCAAGCCCCGCGGTCGGTTCGTCGAAAAGGTAGACTTCCCGCTCCAAAACGGCAATGCCGGCAAGGGCGAGCTTTCTTCTTTCGCCGCCCGAAAGCGTGTATATTTTCCGATCGGCGAACAAATCGAAGGGAAGGGCGCACAGGTTCATGGCGCACCGTACCTTATCGCGCAGAGATTGAACGTCCGCCGAGTTGTTTTGCAAATCGTTTCGCAAGCCGAAGGCAACGTCGTCGGCAGCGAATTCTTCAAAGAGGGCGCTTTCGCTTTCCTGCAGTGCAAGTACCGGTGTTCCGCGTGCGTACACGGTGCCGGTTTCCGGTTTTAAAAGGCCGGAAGCAAGTTCGAAGAGCGTCGATTTTCCCGAACCCGATGCGCCGACAAGAGCCGTCAGTTTTCCTTTATAAAAGTCGAACGAAAAATCGGCAAACACGGGATTTTCCTTTGTATAGGCAAAATCGACTTTGGAAAACGAGAGGGCGGGAAGATCCGCCGATTCGATTCGCGCGCTTTTGCAGTCGTCTCGGGCTTTCGGTTTTTCCGCAGGATGCGCCGCGTGCCTTTCCGCGCGCCGTACGAGCGGCGGAAACAGCTTTTTTATAATCGCGTTTGCGCCGTTTTGCAAAGATTTTGTCGGGCCGTCGAATACCGCGCGTCCGTCGTCCAAAACGATAACGCGTTCGGCTTTGAGCGCTTCGTCAAGGTCGTGCGTAACATGAATGATTGTCGAACCGGCCGCGTGCCGTTCGTCAAGAAAATCGAGGATGCTTTGCCGTGAAAGCGGATCGATCATCGATGTCGCTTCGTCCAAAATAAGCACGGAAGGGTGCAGCGCCAAAATGCCGGCAAGGGCAAGCTTTTGCTTTTGGCCCGGCGAAAGGGATGAGGTTTTTGCATCGCGCACTGCCGAAAGCCCCGTCAGACTCAGGCATTCGGCGCAGCGTTTTTCGACTTCGCCGGGTACGGCTCCGATGTTTTCCGGACCGAAGGCCGTATCGGCGGCGACGGTTTCGGCAACGATTTGGTCGCGCGGCGATTGAAAGACGATTCCGGCGCCCGTGCATGAGGCCGTTTCGCCGCCGGCTTCAATCGATGCGCTTCCCTGCGTACACGGTAAAAATCCCGCCAAAATGCGCGCGAGCGTACTTTTGCCCGATCCGTTCGCACCCAGCAAGGCGACATATTCGCCCCTGTTCACCGTGAACGACACGTCGTCCAAAGCGCGGATACCGCGGTCGGGATACACAAAACTTACATGTTCGGCGCGCACTTGAATCATGTTTTCAGTATACACATTTCGGTTTTTTAGTGCTATAATGGCCGTATGGCAACACCTCATAACAGCGCCGCAAAAGGCGACATAGCACCGACCGTCCTTTTTCCCGGCGATCCGCTTCGTGCCCAATACGTGGCGGAGCACTATTTTAAAAATCCGCGTCAGGTAACGGGCGTGCGTAATGTACTCGGCTTTACGGGCACTTGGCAGGGCAAAAAAGTAAGCGTTATGGCTTCGGGTATGGGCGGACCTTCCGCGGGCATTTATGCGTACGAATTATACACGTGGTACGGCGCGGAGCGTATTATCCGCATCGGAACGGCCGGCGGTTTGCAGCCCTTTTTAAAGCTCGGCGATTTGGTTTTGGCGATGAGCGCGTCTACCGATTCGAACTATGCGTACCAATTCAACCTTCCGGGCACTTTTAATCCCTGTGCCGATTTCGACTTGCTCAAAAAAGCGGCGGACGCAGCATCGAGCAGGGGCTTCCGTTATCATGCCGGAGCGGTATTTTCTTCGGATATGTTTTCCGATTATAACGCTTTAGGCAGCAAAGAATCGTGGCAGGGCTGGTCGGCAATGGGTTGTTTGGTGCAGGACATGGAAACCTATGCGCTCTATTGTACGGCGGCGCGCTTGGGCAAAAAAGCGCTGTCGATTCTTACGCATACGGATTCCTGCGTAACGGGCAAGGGCTTGCCCAAATCGAAGCGCATGAGCGCCCTCGAGCCCATGTTTGAAACGGCGCTTGCTTGCGTGTGAGTCGAAAAGGGACTGTATTATGATAAAATCAATGACTGTTACGGAAGCAAAGTACAATTTAACAAAAGAAAGAATTGAACAGCTGAAAGCTCTGAACGATGAACCCGTGGGTACTTCCGATATTCCCGAATTAACGGAAGTCGACTTTATGCAAATGTATCGTCCCGTCAAACAGCCTTTATCGATCAGACTGGACGCCGATGTTATTTTATGGCTTAAGTCTTACGGAAAGGGGTATCAAAGCCGCATAAATGCTATTTTGCGGGAGGCGATGAATACAGAGCAAAACATGCATGCTTTGTAAATGTACTGAGCGCGGGACAGCGTTTTCCGCTTTTCGTTTATCTTTTATATTCCTGTACCATTTCGCCGATGCGGCGCAGGGCTTCTTTTATCTTTGCGATGTCCGTCGCGTAGCAGCAGCGGATAAATCCTTCGCCGCATGCACCGAACACCGAGCCGGGCACAACGGCCACTTGGTGCTTTTCGATCAATTCGGTTGCGAATTCCTCGGACGTTAAGCCCGTAAAGCGGATGTCCGGGAACATGTAAAAAGCGCCTTCCGGTTCGGTAACCGAAAGTCCCATATCGCGAAAAGCTTTGTACATAAGATTGCGCCGCTGCTGGTAGGACAGCCGCATTTTTTCAACTTCGTCCATACCCGAACGCAGCCCTTCGAGCGCTCCGTACTGGCTCATAATCGGTGCGCAAATCGACGAATATTGGTGCAGTTTGTGGATTTGTTCCATTAAGTCGCTCGGGCAGCACAAAAAGCCGATTCTCCAGCCGGTCATCGCAAAGGATTTTGAAAATCCGTTTAAAATAACGCTGTATGCCTTCATGCCCGGAAACGAACCGATCGAACAATGTTTGTGATTGTCGTAGGTCAATTCACAGTACACTTCGTCCGACAGTACCCAAATGCGGTGCTTTTTTACCGTTTCGGCAATTTTTTTCAATTCGGCTTCGGGTATCATGCGGCCGGTCGGATTGCTCGGCGAACAGAGCATAAGCGCCTTTGTTTTCGGCGTAATCGCTTTTTCTATGGCTTCGGCTGTCGGATAAAAGTCCGTTTTGCTCGTATCCAAATGGATGAGCTTTACGCCGCACAGAGCCGCAAGCGGCTGATAGGACACGTAACAGGGTTCGCAGATAATGATTTCATCGCCCGGATTTAAAATTGCACGCAACACCGCGTCAACCGCTTCGGATACACCGACCGTAATCAATATTTCGTTTTTGCTGCTGTAGTGCAGGTTATACTTTGTTAAATAGGAAGAAACCGCATCGCGCAGTTCTTTTAAGCCCCAGTTTGACGTATACGAAGTGTGTCCCTGCTCCAAGTGATAAAAGGCTTCTTCGCGGATAATCCACGGCGTGGCAAAGTCCGGCTCGCCGACGCCCAGCGAAATAATGTCGTCGCGGCCGATAATCAAATCGAAAAATTTGCGGATCCCCGACGGAGGAATGCCGCGCATAAGATATGAAAAGCGGTCTTCTCTCGTGTTTTGTTCCATACTAAGCGGTTACCCCTTCGCGTCCGTCGGTTTTTCCGCTTACATAGACGACGTCATTTTCTTTATAGGTCTTTAAAATAAAGTGCGTTTTTGTACTCCGCACGCCTTCGAGCGCCGACAATTTGCGCGCAACGAAAAATGCAACGTCCTGCAAACTTTCGCCTTCGATAATCACTTTTAAATCGTAGCTGCCGCTCATAAGGTAGAGCGCGCGCACTTGCGGAAAGCGGTAAATGCGCTCGGCGATTGCATCGAAGCCGTGTTCGCGTTCGGGCGTTACCTGAATCTCTATTTCGGCGCGCACCGAAGCGCCTTCGCCGTTTATTTTTTCCGGATTTACGATGGCCGCATATTTTAAAATAACGCCCTCGTCTTCAAGTTTTTTTATGATTGAACGCACTTCGTCGGGCGTTTTTTTTGTCATCACGGCGATATCGTCGGCCGACAGACGCGCATTCGCGCGCAGCAAATTCAAAATTTCTTCCATATCGCCACAATACCGATTTTACCCGATTTATGCAATATGCTTATCAAAATCAGTCTTGACAAAAAAAAAGCATTTCCGTATAATAATTACTCTATCTTTTTACGAGGTGAAACATGGCGATTAGACAGCCTAAAGGAAAAACAGTCAGACGGCTCGGCATAAACATTTACGGAAATCCCAAGTACGATAAACTTTTAAGCCGCAAGCCGAACGGTCCCGGAAAAGAACGCGGCATGAAAAAACGGGGCAAAATGTCTGTTTACGGCGAACAGTTGAAGGAAAAACAAAAATTCAGATTTGCGTACGGCATTTCGGAACGTCAATTCAGAAACTTGTTTAGAAAAGCGAACAGACTGCACGGCGTTACAAGCGATAACATGATTTCATTGATGGAACAGCGCTTGGACAATACGATTTATCGCATGGGTTTTGCCGTCAGCCGTGCTCAGGCAAGACAAATGGTTTCACACGCATACTTTCTTATAAACGGTAAATCCGTAAACATTCCCTCGATGTGCGTGAGCGTAAACGACGTTATTACGACGAAAGACAAAAAAGGCATTCAAAATCTTATCAGGCATAATTTGACGGTTAATCAGGGCGCAAGGGGTTCGTGGCTTTCCATAGACAACGAAGCTTTGTCGGCGACGGTTACCGTGCTTCCCGCGGCTTCCGATGTGCAGCCGGTCGGACACATTCAGAGTGTCGTTGAATATTACTCGCGCAACGCATAAGCGCCGCTTGTCGTATCGTTGAACATTGTAAAAACCGGTTTCGGCCGGTTTTTTTTATGTCGGAGGCGGAAAATTCATGGACGGACAGTCTGCGCAAAAGCCCCTTATAGCCGTTCCCATAGGAGATCCTGCGGGAATCGGGCCGGAAATAGTCGCAAAAGCCTTTGCCGACGAACAAACACAAAAATCGGCGCGCTGTCTTGCGGTCGGTGACCGCGCAGTGATGGAACGGGCGCTGCGCGTTACAAAAAGCGATCTGCGCATTCACGCCGTACAAAAAGCCGAAGACGGCATCTACGAGCGCGGCGTATTGAATGTGCTGAATATCGACAATATCGATCAAGCGCGCTTTGCATACGGCAAGGTTGACGGCATGTGCGGAAGGGCCGCATACGAATATATTGCAAAAAGCGTCGAACTTGCCTTGCAAAAAAAAGTTGCCGCCGTCGCCACAACGCCGATAAATAAAGAATCGCTTAAAGCCGGCGGCGTAAACTTTATCGGCCACACCGAAATTTTTGCTTCTCTTACAAATACGAAAGATCCGCTTACGATGTTTCAAGTGCGCAATTTGCGGATTTTCTTTTTGACGCGCCACGTTTCGCTTCGGCAAGCCTGCGATATGGTAAAAAAAGAGCGCATCAAAGATTACGTTAAACGCTGCCGGGCAATGCTCAAAACCTTGGGCGTTGTGGCCGGCACTATGGCCGTTGCGGGTTTAAATCCGCATTCGGGCGAACACGGCCTTTTCGGCAGCGAAGAAGTAACCGAAGTGGCGCCTGCCGTCCGCGAATTGGCCGAAGAAGGCTTGCCGGTGTGCGGCCCCGTCGGTGCCGATTCGGTATTCCATTTGGCTTTGCAGGGAAAATTCAACAGCGTACTGTCGCTGTATCACGATCAGGGGCACATAGCCGCAAAAACGTTCGACTTTGAGCGCACCGTTTCGATAACCGGCGGTATGAGTATTTTGCGCACGTCGGTCGATCACGGCACCGCCTTCGATATTGCCGGCACGGGACAGGCAAGTGCCGTCAGCATGATTGAAGCGATCCGTTTGGCCGCCCTCTATTCACCTTCTTTTACCGCAAAAACTTGACAGTTCCGAAAATCGGTTCTATACTGACGCATACCATAAAATATATTTTTATCTACATTACAAGAGGACGAACATGCACACAGACTCTCAAATTCAACATCTTGTTGACGGCTACGGTAATTGGGTTCAACAAGGGGGTGAAAACAAGGCCGGTTCATGCGCCTTTATGACGAAAAACCTGTATCCGTATTCCGCCGTTTTTTCACCGATTCAAGTAAACCGCATGATGATTAAAAACCGTGTGGTTATGGCGCCGATGGGAAACCTTAATATGGCCGAAGAAACGGGCCGTCCGAACGCCAAAATGCTTCAGTACTTTTTTGCGCGCGCAAAAGGCGGCTGCGGCTTATTGACTACGGGGCTTATTCCGATAAGTCACGGCATAGACCCGACGGTAACCGAGTTGGGTAAACTGAGTACCTTCCCGCGCATAGACCGCACGCGTACCGTTATGGCCGGCTGGCGCGACTTGGCGCAGGGCGTTCACGCTTTCGGGAGCCGCATTTTCGTTCAATTTACGCCGGGCTTGGGAAGAGTCGGACCGCCCATGTGCGTACTGACTCAAACGAAATTTCCCAAGTCGGCATCGTTGAATCCGAACTTTTATCTTCCCGCCGTTCCGTGTTTTCCGCTGACGGATGTTCAGCTCGATAAAATCGTTAAAAATTGCGGCCAAGCGGCCGCCGATGCAAAGGCTTGTCTGCTCGACGGCGTGTACCTGCACGGTCACGAAGGCTATTTGCTCGAACAAATGACGAACCGCGCATTCAACAGAAGAGTGCTGGGCAAATACGCCGACCCGCAGCGCTTCGGAATCGAACTGGTTAAATCGATCAGAAAACGCGCCGGAGACCGTTATCCCATCATGTACCGCATCGATTTGTCGCTTGCGTTGAATGAAACGTACGGCGCCGACATGAAAAAGATTTCTTCGCTTAAAAAGTTTACCAAGGGACGCTCCGTTCAGGAAACGCTTGCGTACATGGAAAACCTCGTAAAGGCCGGCGTCGATATGTTCGACGTCGATTTGGGCTGTTACGATAACTGGTGGCTGCCTCACCCGCCGTCGGGAATGCCCTCCGGCTGCTTTTTGGAAGTGTCGGAAATCGTTAAAAAGCATTTTAAGGAAAAGGGTATTCTTTCCAATGCGGGCGTGCCCGTGCCGATTGTTGCGGTCGGAAAACTCGGCTATCCCGATATTGCCGAACAGGCGCTGCGCGATGGAAAGTGCGATATGGTTATGCTCGGTCGGCCGCTTTTGGCGGACGAAAACTGGTGCAATAAAGCTTACGCCGGCGATGTTGAAAAAATACGCCCCTGCATCGGCTGTCAGGAAGGGTGCATAAACGAATTTATAGAAGGCGGGCACCCGCAGTGCGCCGTCAACCCCCGCACGGGCTTTGAAGACGTGTTCCCGTTGGCCGAGCCGAAAACCGATGAAGTGAAAAAAATAGGCGTTATCGGCGGAGGTCCTGCGGGTATTGTGTTTGCACTGACGGCGGCCCGGCGCGGTCATACCGTCGATTTAATTGAAAGTTCGGGCGCCCTCGGCGGAAGAATCGTTCCCGGCTGTATGCCGAAAATCAAATACGACATACGCAATTACCTCGACTATCTTAAAAACGAAGTGCGGGAAGCCGAAAAACTGCCGAACTTTAAATTGCGCCTTAATCAAACGGCGACGCTGCCCTGGCTTAAAGAACAAAAATACGACGCCCTTGTGTGTGCCTACGGAACAAAGGACATAACGCCGCGTTTTGAAGGCACCGATTCGGTAAAAACCGTGCAAGCCGTAGAACTGCTTGTAAAGCCCGAACTTGCATCAGGTGCGAAAAAAATCGCCGTTATCGGCGGCGGAGTTGTCGGCTGCGAAACCGCTTATTGGCTCGCATACGAACTGGGAAAAGACGTTTCCGTTGTGGAAATGCTGCCGCACATGATGGAAGGAACCTGCACGGCAAACCGCGGCCATTTGCTCTATTATATGAAAAAAGCGAATATCCGCTTGCTTAACTGCGCGAAAGTCGTTTCGTTCGGGAAAAATATCGTCAACATCGTAAAGAATGTTTCGAAGGGCGTGCCCGATCCGTACAATACGTGGGAACCGATTTTGCCGCCGAATATTGCAAATCCCTTTGCAAAAAAGATAGACGAAAACAAAACCGCTCCGCTCAGTCTTGAAGCCGATTTGGTTGTACTTGCGATGGGCGGTAAGGCGGATGAAAGCTTCTTTTTTGAAATTCAAAAAGAACGCGTTGCCAAGGAAGCGTACAATATCGGTGACAGTCACGCCGCCGGCAGAGTGCTTGAAGCAACCCGCGCCGCATATCACCTTGCATTGAGAATATAAGCTTCTTTTAGATTTGCTTGCAAGGGCGTGTGCAAATACGATTTTTCCAAACGCAAAAAGGCGTCGCGGCTTATGTTTTTACCGCCGAAGCGGGCAATGTGGTCGGTGTACACTTGGGAATCTATAAGTTTGCCGCCGCACGCACCGAATGCGCGCACAAAGCGTACGAAAGCGCATTTTGACGCATCCGGCACAAAGCTGAACATGGATTCGCCGAAAAAGACTTGCCCGAGGAGCACACCGTAAAAACCGCCTGCAAGGCTTCCGTTTTGCCATGTTTCAAACGAATGGGCAAAGCCCAGCCGGTGGAATTCGGCGTAGGAATCGATCATTGCGTCCGTTATCCACGTGCCGTCCTGTTCGGGCCGCTTTAACGCGGCGCAGGCTTTTATTACCTCGAAGAAGTTTTTATCCATGGTGTAGGTAAAGCCGCTTTTGTTTGTTTTTATTGCGCGGTCGAGCCGCGAAGGAACGTGAAAATCCTGCGGCAAAAGCACAAAACGCGGGTCGGGCGACCACCACAGTATCGGTTCGTCTTTGCCGTACCAGGGGAATATTCCCTGCCGGTAGGCCGAAAGAAGCATGCCCGGCGATAAATTCCCGCCGCTCCCGACTATGTCGGTACCGCTCTTTTGCGGATCGGGGAACTGAAACCACGAATCGACGGAAAAATACGGAAAATCCGGATCGCTTCCGTTGTGCGGGGCGGAATTGCCGCTCATGCGCTTTGTCCGTCCGGCTGCTTTTCGGTTTTTTTTGCGGAAGAAGTGCGGCGTGCTTTTTTGAACGAAAGCGTTATGCCGCCGTCTTTTTCGGATACGGTAACGCTTCCTCCGTTCGACAAAGAACCGAACAGAATTTCATCTACCAAGGGAGCGGCGAGCCGTTCGTCTATTGTGCGGCTTATGTTGCGCGCACCGAATTCCTGCGAATAGCCTTCTTCGGCCAAGCGGGCGAGTGCTTCCGGTTTTACGCGCAGCGCAACTTTTTTCTCGGCAAGGCGCTCGGCAAGTTTTGCCGTTTCTTTTTTTACGATGTCTTCGATAACCGCCTTGCTTAAATGGGCGAAAGGAATAACCGCATCCAAACGATTGCGGAATTCGGGGCTGAAAGTGCGTTCCACTGCTTCCTGTACGGCGCTTTCGCTTCGGCTGCGCTCCCCGAAGCCGATAAAGGATTTGTTGATGTTTTCCGCGCCGGCGTTGCTTGTCATTATTAAAACCGTATTGCGGAAGTCGGCGCTTCGTCCCTGATTGTCGGTAAGCGAAGCGTAATCCATAACTTGCAGCAAAATATTGTAAATGTCGCCGTGCGCCTTTTCCAGTTCATCGAGCAAAAGAACGGCGTGCGGTTCTTTGCGCACGGCCGCCGTTAAAAGTCCGCCCTCTTCAAATCCGACATAGCCGGGCGGCGAGCCTATAAGGCGGCTGACCGTGTGCTTTTCCTGATACTCGCTCATGTCGAAGCGCAAAAGCTTTACGCCCATGCGTTCGGCGAGGGATTTTGCAAGTTCGGTTTTGCCGACACCCGTGGGGCCCGCAAACAAAAAACAGCCGACGGGTTTGTCGGGGTTACCGAATCCGGCCCGCGCTCTTTTTATCGCTTTTGCAACGGCGTCTATCGCGTCGTCCTGCCCGAAAATATTGCGCTTTAAATCGTCGGCCAAGGTGCGCAGCCTTTCTTTTTCGTTGTTGTTTACGCTGTGCTCGGGGATGCGCGCAATGCGGGCGACGGTTTTTTCGATCAGGGTGGTGCCGACTTTTACGGGCGCCGAATCGGATAAACCTTCGCTTCCGCAAGGCTTTGAATTGCTTCCGGGCTTTGCGTGCAGACGCAGCCAAGAGCCTGTTTCATCGATAACGTCGATCGCTTTGTCGGGCAAGCGCCGTTCGTTTATGTACGCCGCCGAAAGGTCGACGGCCGCTTCAAGCGCTTCTTTCGAATAAATGACGTTGTGGTAGGCTTCGTATTTTTTACTTACGCCCTGCAAAATACGCACGGCTTCGTCGCGCGAGGGTTCCGCAATATCGATTTTTTGAAAACGGCGGGCAAGCGCGCGGTCTTTTTCGAACAAACGCGAATATTCTTCGAAAGTGGTCGAGCCTATGCAGCGTATTTTTCCCGTCGTCAAAACGGGTTTTAAAAGATTCGACGCGTCCAAACTGCCGCCGGAAACCGAACCCGCCCCGATAATCGTATGAATTTCATCTATAAATAAGATCGCTTTTTCTTTCTTTAAAAGCTCATCGGTAAGTTTTTTTATGCGTTCTTCAAAATCGCCGCGGTACTTTGTTCCCGCTACGAGGGCTCCCATATCGAGGCTGAATATTTCAAAATCCCGAAGTAAATCGGGAACCTGCTTTTTTGCGATGCGGACCGCCAAGCCTTCGGTAATTGCGGTTTTTCCGACGCCGGCATCTCCGACGTGCAGCGGATTGTTCTTTACTCTGCGGCACAACACCTGCATGGTTCTTTCCAGTTCGTCTTCTCTGCCGATCAATTCTTCAAGACCGCCTTTTGCGGCTTCGGCGGTAAGGTTGCGCGCATAACGTTCCAAAGCCGTTTTTTTACGCGGCTGCTCTTCGGCTTCTTCGGAGTCGCTTCTGTCCGCGGCGGGAGCTTGAGCCGGCTGCGAGTGAGCGTTTTGCCCCTGAACGTTTTGAATAAAGCCGTCGCCGTCGGCATACGAGTTTACATAGCCGATCGTTTCCAAAAGTGCAAGGCGCGACAGGCCCGCTTTTTTTAAATAGAAGGAACAGTGATTTTTTTGCTCATCGAGCAGGCTGACCAGCACGTCGGTGAGTTCCACGGTCGTTTTATCGGCCGACGCGCACTGCATGACGGCACGCCCCATCACCGATTGGTAGCCCAGCGTTTCTATCGGTTCGCTTCCCGTTCCCTGCGGTATTTTTTCGGCAAAATACTGTTCAAGATCTTTGCGTATAAAACCGGGATCCGTTCCGCACAACAGTAAAATATTGAGGACGCAATCGTCTTCAAGGGCCGCATAGAGCACGTGTTCCGGAGTAAGAAATTCGTGTTTTGCGCGCTTTGCCGCGGCAAAAGCCCGTTTCAATACGGCTTGCAATTTAGGACCTATTTTCAATTATATTCTCCCCACTATACTCTCTCCATCGCACACTGAAGCGGGAAGCCGTTTTTCCGCGCCGCCTGTATCGTTGCGGATGTACGGGTTGCCGCTATGTCGTATACGTATATGCCGACGACAGCCGAGCCGCTCGTATGCACTTTTTCCATAAGTGTTACGGCTTCTTCCGGCGTTTTTCGGAATATGCGAACCAAAACTTCGGTAACGAATTCTTTTGTCGTATAATCGTCGTTGAGTAAAATCACCTTGTATTCGGGCGGCTCGTCGGCAAAAACCTTTTCGCCCGCTGCAAGGCCCGCTTCGTTAACGCTCAAGTCCATCTGTTCCGTCCATACTATCAGTATAACATATTTTATGACGATTTCAAATTTAGTAAAGAATTTGCCGAAAGGCAAGGGGAAAACGAGTTTATATATTTTCTCTGATTTTTATAATCGTAGAAGTTATATAATCGTCCGGTTTGCCTTTTTTTTCATCCATCAAATACGAAAATAATTTTGAAACAGCCATATATCCTTGCTGCTCGGGTTCTTGACAAATCGTAAAGTCAATAAAGCCTTCTTTTACCAAATATTTTATAGCAGGCATATCATCAAATGATAAGATATAAGGTTTTTTTCTGGAGCCGCTTTTTTTGCACCACAAACGAACGGCTTTGCAAACCTCTTCAACTCCTGCAGCAGCTATAAATATGCAATTTGTCTCCGGATATTTTTCTAAAGCTGTTAGTGTTTCCTTATATGCACATTCGCCGTCATCCAATGATTCAAATGTCCCTAAAACCGTATAAGTAGAGTGTCTGTCTTTTAACCCCTGAATAAAGCCTTTAATACGTTCGTTATGCCCTCGGACATGAAAAGAACCCGTAATAATTAGAATTCGTAATTGGGTCTTTGTTAAAAGAGATATCATACCTGCAACTGTATGACCTTCATTTACATAATCCGGTCCTACATAGCACAATCGTTCGGTATCCGGAATATCCGTATTTACACTGATAACCGGAAGTCCCTTATCGATAAGGTTTTGTATTGTATATTGAATTTCAGGTATATCCATTGTTGCAATACATAATCCGGAAAGATTCATGGAAGCTAAATTCTCAATCGTGTGAATATGAGTGGAAATATCAAAACCTTTTATATGTTCTATGTGCAAGGATACTCCGAAATCACTTAATTCTTTTTCTGCCCGGCGGAATCCGGCAATAATATCATCAAAAAAAGGATTCCCTATATCTGGAAGCAAACAGCCAAACAGCATTGGCTGTTTACGTGCAGCAAGGATTTTGCCGGCCCTATTCGGTACAAATCCCAATTCATCGGCGATACGACGAACTTTTTGTGCTACTTTGGAATTTACACCGGCACGGCTATGTAATACACGATCTACTGTGCCGCGCGAAACACCTGCTGCAACCGCTATATCTTTTATGGTAACCGACACCGTTTTTTCCTTGTAAAATAGTAAGGGAAACGCCAAGTAAAGGTTTTCACAAACTTTTAGCGACGCTTCCCTCAGTAAGTATAGCGTTTTTATCGGGATATGTAAATCTTTAATTCTCCGCCCTCATCCTCAATTATTAAAAATAACTTCATTGAGGATGTTTTCACATAATTCTTGCTTGCCCGAGGCGGGGCGAACGGACTCATAGGACTGAGCAAGCGAGGCGAGCTGTTCGAGCGTCATCTTACCCGATGCAAAGTCGGCACCTTTTCCGCCGGCAAAAGACGCATACCGTTCTTTAAGCATGGCATCGAGCCGGCCGTCTTCAATAAGGGCGGCGGCTTTTTCCAATCCTAATGCCAGCATATCCATACCGCCGATATGTGCGATAAATAAGTCTTCCGGGGCGGTTGAGTTGCGCCGTCTTTTTGCATCGAAGTTGAATCCGCCGGTCTTAAAACCACCCATACGTAAAAGTACCCGCATCGCCAAGGTCGTTTCGTATATATTTGTGGGAAACTGATCCGTATCCCAGCCGTTCCTTGCATCGCCGCGGTTGGCATCGATGGAACCGAGCATACCCGCATCGGCACATACCGATAATTCATGGTAAAAGTCGTGTCCGGCAAGTTCTGCGTGATTTGCTTCTATGTTTAGCTTAAAATCCTTTTCCAAACCATAGGCACGCAAAAAACCAATCTCCGTTTCCGCATCGAAGTCGTATTGATGTTTGGTCGGTTCCATCGGTTTCGGTTCAATGTAAAAACAGCCGGTAAAACCCTGCTTACGCGCATAGTCGCGCGCCATGATTAAAAAGCGGGCAAGGTGTTCTTTTTCGGCTTTCATGTCGGTATTCAACAGCGACATATAACCTTCGCGTCCGCCCCAAAAGGTGTAGCCTTGTCCGCCGAGCTTTATCGTTGCATCTATGGCACACTTTATTTGTGCTGCCGCATGCGCTACGATATCGAATTGCGGATTTGTCGCAGCTCCATTCATGTAGCGCGGGTTGCTGAACAGGTTTGCCGTTCCCCATAAGAGTTTTACGCCGGTTTCTCTTTGCCGCTCGGCAAGACCGTCGGTAATCTTTATAAGATTTTTTTCACTTTCGGCCGGAGTTGCTCCTTCGGGGCTGACGTCCCTGTCATGAAAGCAGTAGTACGGGGCGCCTATCTTTGTGATAAACTCAAAGGCCGCATCGGCTTTGTTTTCGGCATTCGTCATTGCGTCTTTGCTGCTGTTCCACGGAAACTGCATTGTCCCCATACCGAATTGATCTTCTCCTGCAGCGCAAAAAGAATGCCAGTAGGCTATTGCAAAACGCAAATGCTCTTTCATCGGCTTACCTAAAACGATTTTATTTTCATCGTAGTATTTGAATGCCAAAGGGTTTTTGGATTGGTTCCCCTCAAACGTTATTTTACCGATACCGGGGAAGTATTCGGTGCTCCCTTTAAAATATGACATATAAACCTCCTATAATATATAAGTCTGCAACGCAAACTCGGAATGCAGAACAACGATATGATGATAAACGGTGTTCTGCATCGCCCTTCTGATTGAATACCGGCGGTTTTTTACCGCTGCTTCCAACTCGAATGCAACCATTCTATACCGTTTATCTATTCATATAAAACTTTTATGCCGTCCAAAAGTCCCCTGTAGTCGGCGTAAGCTTTTTCGTATTCGCCTGCCGAGTTTCCCGGCACGGCCGACTTTGTCTTATCCGATTGAATGTGTTCGCTGCACAGTTCTTTTATCCGTTCCGCACCTCCGCCTTCAAGGCACCACAGCGCCTGTACGGCCGCTCCCAATGCGGCAGCTTCTTCCGATGCGGGAACTGTAATCGGCACATTCATAATATCCGCGGCAATTTGCCTCCATAGCGGGCTTTTCGAGCCTCCTCCGATAAGCCGTATTTTTTTCGGTTCAAAGCCCAGTTTTTTAAAGGTGTCCAAGCCGCCTTTAAGGGCAAACACCGCGCTTTCCATTGCCGCACGGCAGATGTTTTCCCTGCTTGTATTTGTCATTGTAAGGCCGTTAATGCTTGCCCTGCCGTTCGGCAAATTCGGCGTCCGCTCTCCGTTAAAGAACGGCAGTATCCGCACTCCCTGACAACCCGGTTGTGCCTTTGATGCAAGGGAATCGAATTCGCTTATCGATAAACCGAACAGAGAGCGGATTTGTTCGGTTGCAACCGTACAGTTCATTGTGCACAAAAGAGGAAGCCAGCCGCCTGTAGACGAGCAAAAACCCGACAAACCGTGCAGCGGGTCGGCAATGGATTTGTCCGAATACGCGTACAGCGTTCCCGAGGTTCCCATACTCATCGTTAAAAAGCCGTCGCTGACAGTACCCGTGCCGATCGCCCCCATCATATTGTCGCCTCCGCCCGATGATACGGGAATCCCTTCAGGAATTCCGAGCAATTCGGCGGCTTTTTTACTTACCGTTCCCGCTTTTTTATCCGAAGCGATAAGGGGTGCAAGCAAATCGTATAAATTTTTATCTATAAGCGAGCACAGTTTACTTGACCATGCGCGTTTTGCAGGATTAAAAAGGGCTGTTCCCGATGCATCTCCCGCTTCCGCAACGTAGTTTCCGGTTAATATGTAATTGATGTAATCGTGGGGGAGCATAATATAGCGCAGTTTTTTCCACTGTTCGGGGTAATGCCTTTTAAACCACAGTATCTTCGGCGCGGTAAAACCCGGCAGCATAAGGTTGCCGGCTTCTTGCAGCACCGCATCTGCCCCGCCGGCTTTTTCGGTTAAAAGGCGGCATTCTTCGGCGGTAGAAGTGTCGTTCCACAGTTTTACGTTGTAAAGCGCTTGTCCGTCTTTATCAAGGGGAACAAAACCGTGCTGTTGTCCCGACACACCGACGGCTTGTACGCGCTTGCGCAATTCACACGGAAGCTTTTCAAAGGCGTTTTTTAATGCTTCATCGTACCATTGTGTTTTTTGTTCCCGCGTTCCGTCATCTTCGGAAATCAGGTCCAAAGCACAGGATGCTTGTGCGGCGATATGTTTTTGATCGCAGTCATATAAAACCGCTTTTAGGCTTTGCGTCCCCAAATCAATACCGGCAACTATGCAGTCTTTCATTGTTTCCCTTGTGTCCGATTTATAAATTAAACCGATCCTTTTTCTCTGCGTTTAGACAGTACGTCAAATGCAACAGCCGCTAAGAGAACAAGCCCTTTTACGACTTTTTGCCAGTTTGAATCTATCCCTAAAATAGACATACCGTTATTTAATACTCCCATAAAAATAGCTCCGACAACTGCTCCGCCGACGGTTCCCGTTCCACCGTATGCGGAAGCGCCGCCGATAAAACACGAACCGATAGCATCCAGTTCATAGTTTATGCCGGCTGTGGGAGCTGCCGAATTAAATCGACCGACACAAACTAAAGCGGCGAGAGCTGAAAGAAAACCCATGTTTACATATACGAAGAATAAAGCTTTGTTCGTATCGATGCCGGACAGTTTTGCCGCACGTTCATTACCACCCATTGCATACAAATATCTGCCGGGTACCGTATTTTGCGTAATATACGTATAAACTAGAACAACAAAAGTTAAAAGAATTAAAATAACCGGAATCCCCTTATGCCGGCCGAGCAATGTTGCTAAAAATATTACCATTGAGGAGATAAGAATGATGCGTATAAGGAAGATTCCGATGTTTTCAACGGAATATGCTTTTCGTCTTTTTTGTATACGTTGTATAATTTCTTTTATAGTAAAAATGAGACAACATAAAATTGCCGTTCCGACTGTCACGTTGAATATCAGTGTCTTGTCTTTTATCCCCGGAATAAATCCCGTAAAATATCGTAGATAACTTTCCGGAAAAGGAGATAGAGTTAAGCCATTAAGAATGATTAACGCTACTCCTCTCCATAAAAGCATTCCCGCCAATGTTACAATAAACGCAGGTATGCGTATGTAGGCGATCCAAAATCCGTGCCAAGCACCGATTGCAATACCGGTGAATAAACATAATATCATGACTATATAAATATTCCAGTGTAGGATAATAATCAAATAAGCCGCTAAAGCACCGACAAGGGCGACAATAGATCCGACAGATAAGTCTATGTTTCCACCGCTTAAAATACAAAGAAGCATTCCTGTTGCCAGGATGACAACATAAGAGTTTTGGCTGATAATATTCGAAATATTTGTCGGAGCAAATAAAGAGCCGCTGCCTACTGCGCTGATAAGCAGATGAAATAAAATCATCAGGGCGATAAGTGCTATAAACATAGTATTCTTTTTGAGCATAGTTTTAATAGCGAAGGTATTAAACATAATTTGTATTCTCCTTTTCCGTTTGAACGATGCAAGCCATTATCGCTTCCTGTGAAGCTTTTGCTCGCGGAATTTCTCCCACGATTTTTCCTTCATTCATTACGTAGATTCTGTCACACATTCCTAAAATTTCCGGTAATTCCGAAGAAATCATAAGGATGGATTTCCCTTCTGCAACAAGTTGATTTATTATGCAATAAATTTCATACTTTGCACCTACGTCTATACCGCGGGTCGGCTCGTCCAATATGAGTATGTCAGGTTCGGCAAATATCCATTTTCCGAGTAAAACCTTTTGTTGATTTCCTCCTGATAAATTGATTGTGAACTGATCTATGCTTGTACATTTTGTTTTAAGTTTTTTTACGCATTCCCGGGCGGCGGCGTGCTCTTCGTCGGCTTGTATAATATTGTGGCGGCATACCTTATGTAGGTTTGCCAAAGTTGTGTTCTTATAAATATTCGTGTGTAAAATAAGCCCGTTTCCTTTTCGATCTTCGGTTACATAGGCTATCCCATGCTTTATAGCATCTTTTACCGTTTTGAGATAAATTTCCTTTCCATTCAAAAAAATATGTCCACGAATATTTGCACCATATGAACGTCCGAACAAGCTCATGGCAAACTCCGTTCGTCCTGCCCCCATCAAGCCGCTTATGCCGACAACTTCACCTTTGCGTAAGTTAATGTTTATGTTTTCACAAACATTCCGTCCCGCATAAAGGGGGTGCTCAACGTTCCAGTCTTTTACCTCGAAGAGAATATTACCTATGGGAGTTTGCCGCAGAGGAAATTGTTCCGATAGATTTCTGCCGACCATTGCATTGATTATTATTTCTTCACCGCAGTAATCTGTTCTTTTATCAAGAGTTGTTATCACGGAACCGTCTCTGATAACGGTTATTTTATCTGCGACAAAAGATACCTCATTTAATTTATGTGAGATAATAATTGAAGTTATGTTTTTCTTCTTGAGTTCAAGTAATAGATTCAATAATTTGCGTGAATCCGTTTCATTTAAAGATGCTGTAGGTTCATCAAGAATAAGCAAGACAATATTTTTTGACAATGCTTTGGCAATTTCGACTAATTGTTGTTTCCCGACTCCTATGTCTTTAATTAACGTATGAGGAGATTCGTACAAACCTACGGTTTGCAACAAAGTATCGGCTTGTGCATATGTTTTATCCCAGTCTATCTTAAGAGAACATCCCCTTTCGTTACCTAAAAAAATATTTTCAGCAATACTTAGGTAGGGTACAAGAGCCAATTCCTGATGGATAACGGCAATTCCTTTTTGTTCGCTGTCTTTTACCGAATGAAAGGTACAGAGTTCGGATTCATATATTATATCACCGGTATAGGTTCCGTAAGGGTAAATCCCGCTTAAAATATTTATTAACGTGGATTTCCCGGCGCCGTTTTCCCCTACGATAGCATGAATTTCTCCCCGTGTAATTTTTAAATTAACATCGTTAAGTGCCTTAATGCCGGAAAAAGTTTTTGTAACGTTTCTTGCCTCAAGCAGTGTTTGATCCAAAACACCCTCCGTTTGTTTTATACGGTTATAGCGCAATGTAGGAGCAGTGGGGATGTTTCAAAAGTTTGTTACTTTTTCGCCATCCCCGACGAGTTTAAAATTAAGTCGTTGTACAGCCCCATCCCTTCAAACAATCAACTCAGTTTTTTAACTGTGCTTCGGTATAGTAGCCGCTTTCAATCAATAATTTTTTATAATTGTCGACGGTTGCAAAAACCGGCTCACACAGGTAAGAAGGAATAATTCCGGTACCGTTATTGTATGTTTTGGTATCATTAATTGGCGGTTGCGTTCCTTTTACCAATGCGTTAATCATCTCGACTGCTTTTGCTGCCAACGTCCTGGTATCTTTAAATACCGACATGCTTTGATACCCCTTAATCATATTTTTCACGGAAGTGATATCGCAGTCCTGTCCTGTAAGCAGCGGGAAGTTTTCTTTCGTGTATCCGGCTGCAACTAATGCGTTTGTAATGCCTTGAGCAACTGAATCATTTGACGATAAAACCGCGTGCAGTTTTGTACCATTAGGACCGTAACCATATGCGCTAATTAAGTTTTCCATTCTTTTTTGCGCTTCTTCCGTTGACCAATTGGGTGTGGCAACTTGAGCTCTTTCTGTTTGTCCCGAACGTACAATTAGTTTTCCTTTTTTTATGTATGGGTTTAATACATCCATCGCTCCGGGGAAAAAGAAATTTACATTGTTGTCATCAGGGGAACCTGTGAACAGTTCAATATATACGGGCTCTTTGATCGAATCCAATTTAAGTGCGTCGCGCAGATATGTTCCTTGAAATTGACCAACTTTATAATTGTCGAATGTTGCGTAATAACGTACGGCATCGCTGTTCATAATAAGCCGGTCATACGCTATAATCGGTATACCGTTTTCTTTTGCCGTTTTTAAGACTTCCGTCAGGGCAGAGCCGTCAATCGAAGCAATAACGATAACTTTACAATTTTTAGTCAGCATATTTTCAATTTGTGATGCCTGTACGGCAATATCGTTATTTGCATATTGTAAGTCAACTTTATATCCCGACTTTTCCAATAGCATTTTGATGTTGTCACCATCCTGACTCCACCTTTGAACCTCTTTTGTCGGCATAGAAACCCCTATTCTAATGCTTCCCGTTTCGTCTTTGCTTCCGTTTGCAAATAACATACTTGCTGTCAGCAATACAGTAACGATAATACTCCAGGTACGCTTCATTATAAGCCTCCTTTACAGCGTTTATCCGTGCTCGAGCACGGTTTTAATTATTATATAATCGTTTTAGCCTGCTGTCAAGAAAAAAGTCGAGGAATTTTAGTGCTCGTTTTTATTCAGTCTAATAAAGGCATAAACTTGACATTGATCCGTTCGTACAAGTCTAAAGGCAATCCGCTTTTTTCCCAACAACTGGCAAAATAAACTTTTTGCTCGAATTTCGTTTCATTAAGTAAATTTAAGAATAATCGATCGGGTTCATATAATTTTCCGTCAGGGCCTTCGCAACAAAAAGAAAATGCCGATATATATGCTTCCCTCAATAAACTCCAATCCAATCCCCGTTCCTCGGCGGCAAGAATGCCTCCAAAGAACCGATCGTCAAAACGTAATTTCCGTGCCAAGTCCTTCCCGACTCTGAATACGGTATCACCAAGAGAGTAGTTACAAAACCGGAACAATAAGTCATCAATATAAGTTTTTAAGGAACTCCGATCAAATACTTTCGGATACATTGAAACTAGAATATCCATCGCTTGTATCATCGTTAGGCGCACTTGTTCTTTAATTGAAGAATCGGCCAATACCTGAGCGATTAATCGCGTGTTTTTGTTTTTCCGAAATCCTAAATAAGCAGTACAAGCATGTCCCATGTTATGAACGAACAGTTTTCTGTCTACATATGCGCAGATAGGACTGACGGGGTGTAACTGCTTAACCGAGGGAATCCGATTGATAAAACCGTCACGATCAACGATAAGCTCATCATACGGTTCCGCACGGAGTGCCGACAAAGATGCGGAATCCTGAATCGGAACCATCTTCCCGATACTTGTTTCTACAAGACCGATATACGAATCAAACGGAAAATTCGGAGCAAAAAGCGGTTTTAGAAGATCCGTTACAAACTGTTTGCCGTGATGGATATTTTCAGCAAGAATGATGTCCAAAGGGGCATCAGGTCGAACCGCAAATCGATCCGAGATCGCCTTTGCAAGAGGTTCGGCAATATGAGGCCAGACATTCTTACCTACAGATACTCCCAATATATCCGCATCGGTAATTGCGACAGACACGGCAAGAGAATCGTTCGCATTAATTGCAGAAACCCCTCTTACATCAATTTCTTTTGTTTCTCCATAAAATACGGTCTCAACCGTATAGCTGCCGTTATTTTGAAGATACTTAATTAATGTTTGATCTATATCTATGAATATTACCCTATAGCCATTTGCTGCAAAAACTTGACCTATGAACGATCGACCGATATTTCCCCCTCCCCATTGTACAAACTGACCGTTCATGGCAGGATCTCTTGTTCATGGTAGTATGATTTTACAATCGGCTCTAGGAGCCGAAGTTTTTCGCCCGGGAAATTTTCATAAAACATTCCTCCGTAATACGTAAGAGTGAGTCCGCCCGAAGATGCTCCCCATGCACAAATATCTTTCATCGAAATCGGCTTAGCTATCATTCCGGTTTCATGGTTCCGGCATTTTGCTATCGCGACTAAGACTCCTCCCAAAAAATTATCACCGCATCCGGTTGTATCTTTACGCAAACTGGGGTTCGCCTCAATGATTCGATCAATATATTTGCTGACAGGGAACTGTGAAACAGGCAGCGCTTCAATTTGTTTGCCTGAAGACCATACAATCATCGGCAATGAACCGCGGGTAATAATAAATGCTCCTACCCCAAAGTCTATTAGTTTTTTGACGGCAGTATCGATTTTTTCCGTTCCGGTCAGACGTAATGCCTCTTTTTCATCTGCAACGAGTAAGTCAATGTATGAATATGAAGGTTTGCTCCCCAGCGGCCATTTGCCGTTCGGGTTCTTCTTTTCATTACGAAAGTCAAATACGGTACCCACCACGGTAAACGTTCCTTTCTCCTTCGCTTTATGCAATACGGCAAATAAATCGTCATGAAGTCGGGGTACCAGCGCCGTTCCGCCTAAAAGCAAAATATCACAGTTAAAAAAATCGTCAGGAAGATCTTTTGCCGCGAAATCCCAAGCGGCTCCGATTGTATTGACAAATAATCGTTCTCCTTTCCCTTCTTTTCGGGAAGGATCATCGAACACCTCTGTTGTAGGAGTTAAGCGATTCTCAACAGGTTTAAAAGAATAGTGTAATGGTGTAGTCGAAAGAGCCTTCCGTATTAATGTTGCTCGTTCATCATCACCGATTGCTCCGTAAAATGAAACTTCCGCATTTTCTGAAGCAAGTACTTGAGCTGCATGAATTAAAGCTACGACAGCAGGTCCGCCGATGTTTTCTTTATCGGCCGCTCTTCCCGCCGATAGAGTTTTAATAATATCAAAATGCGTTTTCCCGGTATAAGATTCAAGGTCTTCACTGAAAACAAGCCCCCCCTCGATTAATCCCCCATCCCCTCTGTTTTTACTCCAAAAAGGAGCAAATCTTTCATCATCATACCTGCAATTCAAGTAAATTGAATCAACCAGACAACATCCCGCACCGTGAATCTTCATACGATTCCTCCTAATCAGTGAAAGAAGATATTTTCTGGAGAGTTCCTCCTTCCCGTGCGGAACGGTGCGAGGCTACAATCATTTCCATATTATGAAGTGCTTCTTTGCCGTCTTGCGGCTTCTTTTCGGCAATTGAACGGGCGTGTTCGGAAATCTGTTCCATGTAAATATCGTTGATATGCTCCGGAACATGGTGTTGTTCAACTCCGTCAACCTGAGAAATAAGTTCCACTCGAGCAGGTTCATCCTTATACCCAGACAATTGAAAAAGAGTCGCATTTCCGTATAAGGCACCTCTTGTTCCCCATACAGTGTATCCGTGCGAGCGGAATAGGGTATTTTCGGGACCTCGATATTCATCAAAGGCTACATGTACCGTACCGGAACGCCCACTCTCCGTAGTAAACCTTATAATTGCACCGTCCTCGACAGCGATAGGCATATGCTTGGGAAGATAGACGCATTGCAGGCTCTGTATTATCTCGCCTGTAAGGAACTCGGCCATATACAAGCAATGGCTTCCTACATCTCCGATTGGCCCTCCGAGTTCTTCGGGATCGGCACAGCGCCACGAGCGAATTTCCGAGTCGGAAAATCCGCTCGGATACTCCATATGCAAAGCTAAATTCCGCCAATCTCCTATGAATCCGTTTCGGATCATATCTCGCGCCAATATATTAAAACAATTCTTCGTCATCATGTGATTTATTCCCAAACTTAGGCCGCGTAAACGTGCTTCTTCTACCAGTTTGACCACTTCTTCAAGATTTGTCCCGGCAGGTTTTTCCAAAAATACATGCTTACCGGATTTAAATGCCTGTTGAGCGAATTCTGCATGGGTTTTATTGTTTGTTGAAACAACAACCGCGTCGATCGAAGGATCGTTTATAAAATCCGAAAAATTGTTCTTCCATATTAAGCCCAATTGCTCTACGGCCGCTCTCTTAGCAGGATTTCTATTATATACCGTCACAAGACTGGCATAAGGATTCCCTGAAAACCGCGAAGTATCTAATCCAAATCCTTCTTTAGCTATTCTGGTTTCGGCAATCTGGCCAAAACCTATGATTCCGTATTTGACTTTCTTCATAGCACGTTCTCCTCTCTTTACGCGGAGGTATTGCACCTGTTTTGTTCCGTGCTCGAGCACGGTTTTGTTGTATTATAAGCCTGACGGGACGAATTGTCAACGTTTAAATTTTAAAAATTCCCCGTTTTATTATTGACAAAAGGTTCCGACTTCTATATAGTTATAGGACATCTCGTTTCGACCCGGCGGTTCGGGCGGGATAGGCTGTGCCCGATCGGCGCTGCCGAATTAGTGCAGGCCTCTGTAGCTCAGTCGGCAGAGCGCAACCATGGTAAGGTTGAGGTCAGCGGTTCGATCCCGCTCGGAGGCTGATTCCTCGGGGAGTCGTGTAAGGAGAATGTCAAATGGCAAAAAAAGCAAAATCGGCGGTTGAAATTATTGCACTGCAATGCTCGGAATGCAAACGCAGGAATTATACTACGTATAAAAACCGTAAAAACATTCAGGGTAAGCTGGAAAAAAGCAAGTATTGCCCGTTTTGCCGCAAACATATTCTTCATAAGGAAACGAAAGTCAAATAACGACTCTGCGGGGGCGGCTGTGTGCCGTGCTTAGGCCAGTAACTCCAATGGTAGAGTGTCGGTCTCCAAAACCGAATGCTGAGGGTTCGAGTCCTTCCTGGCCTGTATCTTAATAAATAGCGGGGACTGGTGTATATGAAGATCGTCCAGTTTTTTAAAGAATCCGTTGCCGAGCTGAAAAAGGTTGTGTGGCCGACGCGCGAAGACGTTATTTCATCGGTAAAGGTCGTATTGATTTCCACTGTGATCGTAGCCCTTTTTCTCGGGGCCTTGGATATGTTGTTCACAGCCGGTTTCAATTTTGTGTTTTAGGTATATTGATGGCAAAGGGATGGTATATCCTTCATACCTATTCGGGGTATGAGGGTAAAATAGAGCGGACTATCCGTTCTATGGTTGAAAACGGCGACCTCTCCTCTGATGTGATTTTGGACGTAAAAGTTCCGGTTGAAGACGTTGTGGAAGTCCGCGACGGGAAAAAGCGGACGGTGTCGAAAAAGTTTTTGCCCGGCTACATTATGATAGAACTCGATTTGCCTGATTTGGGCTGGAAGCCGATTTGTTCGGCGATTCGGCGCATACAGGGTGTAACGGGTTTTGTCGGTACGAACAGCACCGTGCGCCCGCGCCCTATTTCCAACGATGAAGCCGTCGCTTTGCTGCAAAAGTCGGGCGAAATAAAGGGCGAAAAAACCGCCCGCGTAAAACAAACGTTTGCGGTCGGCGAGCAGGTTAAAATTATCGACGGGCCGTTTATTTCTTTTTCCGGTTCAATCGAAGAAGTCAATTTGGAAAAAAACAAACTGCGCGTTACGGTCGGTATTTTCGGTCGGGCCACTCCCGTTGAAGTTGATCTTACTCAAGTAGAAAAAATATAAGGAATTCCCGTTTTGGGAGGAAGGCGCGTCGCGTTTTCCGTTAGGCGGGTGAAAATCCCGCCGCACCAATATAAGGAGAAATAGATGGCAAAGAAAAAGGTAACGGCCGTTATTAAGCTGCAGTGTCCCGCCGGAAAGGCGACTCCCGCGCCGCCCGTAGGCCCCGCTTTGGGACCGCACGGCGTGAGCGCCCCGCAGTTCGTTCAGCAGTTTAACGACCGTACGAAAACGATGGAGCCGGGATTGGTTATTCCGGTTATTATTACCGTTTTTCAGGACAAATCGTTTACATTTGTTTTGAAAACGCCGCCTGCCGCCGTACTTATTAAAAAGGCTGCGGGTATCGAAAAAGGTTCGGGCAACCCTTTGAAAGACAAGGTTGCAAAACTTTCGCAAGCGAAGCTTGAGGAAATTGCAAAGACGAAAATGCCCGACATCAACGCAAACGATATTGAAGCGGCGAAAAAAATCATTGCCGGTACTGCGCGCAGTATGGGTGTAGAGGTGGAGCGGTAATATGAAACACGGAAAAAAATATCGCGAAGCGCTGAAAAAATACGATCCCGCAAAGGCGTATGACGTTGAAAAAGCCTGCGCTTTGGTCAAAGAGCTTAAATTTGCGAAATTCGATGAAACTGTCGAAGCGCATATTTGGGTGAATCTCGACAAAAACCAAACCGTGCGCGACACCTTGGTGTTTCCGCATCAGTTCCGCGGCGAAAAGAAAGTGCTGGTTTTTTGTAAAGAAGACCGCATTAAAGAAGCGATGGACGCGGGTGCCGCGTATGCAGGAGCCGACGAATATATCGAAAAAGTGAAGGGCGGCTGGCTCGATTTCGACATAGCCGTTGCGACTCCCGATATGATGAAGGACGTCGGCCGCTTGGGTATGGTGCTCGGACGCAAAGGCTTAATGCCCAACCCCAAAACGGGAACGGTTACGAACGACATTACGGCAGCGATCGGCGAATTGAAAAAAGGACGCGTCGAATTCCGCACCGACAAGGGCAATGTTATCCATATGTCCGTCGGAAAGGTTTCGATGGATGCCGCCCATGTTGCGGCAAACGTATCGGCACTTTTGGCCGAGGTTGCCCGCAAAAAGCCGGCCGCTTCAAAAGGCGGTTTTGTTCAGTCCGTATCCGTCAGCTCGACAATGGGCCCCGGTGTATGGGTTGACTACAAGGAGGCAGAATAACCATGGCTATCGTAGCGAAAAAAATCCAGAGCGCAAAACTCGAGGCTATAGCGGCGACAAAGGCCGTATTTAAAGATTATAAGGGTTTTATTTTTGCGGATTACCGCGGTTTGACCGTTGAAAATATCACCGATTTACGCCGCAAGCTGAACGAAAAAAACGCAAAGCTTAAGGTTGTAAAAAATACGTATGCGCGCGTCGTGTTCGACGAAATGAAAATCGAAAACGTTGCCAAGTATTTAACCGGTCCGACGGCTATCGCTTTAACCGCCGAAGACGCCAACGAAGTTGCAAAGATTCTGTTCGATTTTGCGAAAGACGTTCCCGGGTTGCAGGTAAAAGGGGCTTGTATCGAGACCGAAGTTTACGATGTGGCAAAGATAGAAGCCTTTTCAAAACTGCCCGGCAAAAAGCAGCTTTTGGCTATGATTGCTTCGACGATCAACGCGCCCGTGCAAAAACTGGCGGCAACCTTGCTTGCGTATGTGGAAAAAAAGCAAGCCGAGGAAAAAGCCGGCGGTTCGGCACCTAAAGCGGAAGCCGCACCCAAGGCTGGGGCCGCACCGGAAAGCGCAAGGGTTGAAGCGGAGGCTAAACCCGCGGAAGAAGCAAAGCCTGCGGAAGCCGCACCCAAGGCTGAGGCCGCACCGGAAAGCGCAAAGGCTGAAGCGGAGGCTAAACTCGCGGAAGAAGCAAAGCCCGCCGCATCTGCAGATGCACCGGTTGCATCTGCCGGAAAGCCCGCTGCGGCACCTGCCGAGAGTGCTGTGTCGGCCGAGGCGGCAAAACCCGAAGAGCCTGCAAAGGCCGAATAAAAACGATTACGATTCAGGCTTCGCAGCTGTCGTCCTGTACGTATAATAAAAAATGCCTAAATGAAGGAGAAGATAATAATGGCAGCAATGACAAAAGATCAAATACTTGATGCGATCGCATCCTTGACGGTTCTCGAAGCTTCCGAGCTGGTAAAAGCTATGGAAGAAAAATTCGGCGTAACTGCGGCGGCCCCCGTTATGGTAGCCGGCGCTGCCGGTGCCCCCGGTGCTCCCGCGGCAGGCGGTGAAGAACAAACCGAATTTACGGTAACGCTGGAAAGCGCCGATCCGGCTAAAAAGATTGCCGCGATCAAGGCGGTCCGCGAAATCACCGGCTTGGGCTTAAAAGAAGCCAAAGACTTGGTTGAAGGCGCACCCAAAACGATTAAAGAAGGCGTGTCCAAGGAAGATGCGGCAAAGATTAAAGAAACGATCGAAGCCGCCGGCGGTGTTGTCAAGATTGCATAACCCGTGTGCGGAGTTGTCCGGAACGTTCCGTCTCGGCGGCTTTTCGGACGGCTTCCATGATTTAAAATTATAATTTCGCAAAGGGGCTGTCAAACACCGATCGCTTGAGCGGTGTTTTGAAACAGCCCCGTATCTGTCTATACGCAAAAGCAAGGGGGTTTTGATGCTTGCGAAAAGCCGGACGGTGAATCGTCAGTATATCGGAAAAAATATCCGTAATTTTATGGAACTGCCTAACCTCATAGATATTCAGCTTCAGTCATATGAAAGTTTTTTGCAAAAGGAAAAGCTGGATAAACATGAGCCGCTCGCCGTTCAAGGGCTTGAAGAGGTTTTTCGTTCCACATTCCCCATTGAAAGTCCCAACGGCGATATGCTGTTGGAATACGAATTTTACGAGCTCGACGAAGAGAATATCAAATATTCGGAATTGGAATGCAAGCAAAAAGAGCTTACCTATTCCGTTCCTTTAAAAGCCCGCATCAATTTGATTTTTCAGCAAACGGGCGAAATCAGGCAAAAATCGATTTACATGGGCGACATTCCGCTGATGACCGATCGCGGAACCTTTATCATAAACGGAGCCGAACGCGTTGTCGTATCGCAAATACACCGTTCGCCCGGCGTTATTTTCAATCACGAAAAAGGCGTGTACTCGAGCCGCATTATTCCGTACCGCGGAAGCTGGCTCGAATTCGAAATAGATCAAAAGAAAGAACTTATCTACGCAAAGATCGACCGCAAAAAACGCATTTTGGGAACCATCTTTTTACGCGCGCTCGGATTCAGCACCCGCGAAGAAATCATCCGCATGTTTTACGACACGGAAAAGATTAAAATTAAAGATACGCGCGAATTCCGCGATTCGTTGGTCGGCAAGGTTCTTGCCGACGCGGTCTACGTTGCCGACGCCGAAACGGGCGAAAAAAAGAAACTGTTCCGCGCGAGCGAAAAACTGCAACCGCACAATATAGACGAATTGTTTTTGCACCCGGAAATCAAAACACTTTCGGTTATCAAATTCGAAGGTGAAAGCTCGCTCGATTCGCAGATGATTATCAACTGCTTTGAGCGCGAAGAAATACGTTTTGTAAAAGAAGGTGCCGAATCGGACGAGCCTACGCTCGAAGATGCGCTTTCGGCGGTGTACCAAGTGCTTATGCCCGGCGAACCCATCACGGTGGAAGTTGCCGAAAAAGACTTGAACAGCATGTTTTTTTCGCCGCGCCGCTACGATTTGGGACGGGTCGGTCGCTACAAGCTGAATAAAAAATTCAACGTAAAAGAAGACATTACCGAACATACGCTTGTAAAGCAGGACATTATTGCGACGATGAAATATCTTATCAAGGTATACATCGGCGATGAAAACATAGACGATATCGACCACTTGGGCAATCGGCGCGTCCGCTCGGTCGGCGAGCTTATGACCAATCAGCTTAAAACGGCGTTCAGCCGCATGGAGCGCATTGCAAAAGAGCGCATGGGCTTAAAAGAAACCGAAACGATGAAGCCGCAAGACCTTATTTCGATAAAACCGATTGTCGCTTCGATAAAAGAATTTTTCGGTTCCAGCCAGCTGTCGCAGTTTATGGATCAGGTAAACCCGCTTGCCGAACTTACGCACAAGAGGCGCTTAAACGCGCTGGGCCCCGGCGGTCTTTCGCGCGACCGCGCCGGTTTTGAAGTGCGCGACGTTCACTATACGCACTACGGAAGAATGTGCCCGATCGAAACGCCCGAAGGTCCGAACATCGGTCTTATCGTGTCGCTTGCGATTTATACGCGCGTAAACGAATACGGATTTTTGGAAGCGCCGTACAGAAAGCTCGAAGACGGCAAAGCCGGCGACCACGTCGATTTTCTTTCGGCGATGGATGAAGACCGGTATTATATCGGGCAAGTGTCGGTCGGTATGAAAGAAGACGGTTCTTTTGCCGGCGACCGCATCGCGTGCCGGCGCTACGGCGATTATACGTCGCGCAACCCGAAAGACGTGCAGTATATGGACGTTTCGCCCAAGCAGATTATTTCGGTTTCCGCAGCCCTTATTCCCTTTTTGGAACACGACGACGCAAACCGCGCCCTCATGGGCTGCAACATGCAGCGCCAAGCCGTACCGCTTTTGTTCCCCGAACCGCCGCGAGTCGGTACCGGTATGGAAGCCAAATGCGCCTACGATTCGGGCGTTCTCATAAAGGCAAAAAGACCGGGAACGATAAGTTATCTTTCTTCGGAAGAAATCCGCGTAAAGCCGGATAAGCAAAAGAGCGCCGACGATATCGATTCGTACACGATGCTTAAATATCAAAGAACCAACCAGGATACCTGTTATCACCAGCGCCCGGTTGTTTCGGTCGGACAAAAGGTGAAAAAAGGCGACGTGCTTGCCGACGGACCGGCGACGGTAAACGGCGAGCTTGCTTTGGGACGCAATATTTTGGTCGGCTTTGTGCCGTGGAACGGCTACAACTACGAAGACGCCGTTCTTATTTCGCAGCGGGTTGTGCGCGAAGATATGTTTACGTCGATTCATATTAAAGAATTTACGATCGAAATTCGTGAAACAAAGCTCGGCCCCGAAAAAATAACGCGCGATATTCCGAATACGAGCGAAAAAACCTTGGACAATCTCGATACCGAAGGTATTATCCGCATCGGGGCGAAGGTGCATTCCGGCGATATTTTGGTCGGAAAGGTAACGCCGAAAAGCGAAACCGACACGACCCCCGAATTCAAGCTGCTTAATTCGATTTTCGGTGAAAAAGCGAAAGAAGTGCGCGATTCGTCTTTGCGCATTCCGCACGGAATCGAAGGCACCGTTATCGACGTTCAGCGTTTGCGCCGCTCCGAAGGCGACGATTTGAACCCCGGTGTCGACGAGGTCGTAAAGGTTTTGATTGCAACCAAGCGCAAACTGCGCGAAGGCGACAAAATGGCCGGACGGCACGGCAACAAGGGTATCGTCGCGCGCATTTTGCCGGTTGAAGACATGCCCTATTTGGAAGACGGTACCGCGCTCGACGTGTGCTTGAACCCCTTGGGCGTTCCTTCCCGCATGAATATCGGTCAGATTCTCGAATCGGAACTGGGACTTGCCGGTTTGTACTTAAACGAATGGTACGAATCTCCCGTATTCCAATCGCCGTCCACCGAACAGATCGAAGAAAAACTGCAAAAGGCGGGCTTTAAAGCCAATTCGAAGGCCGTTTTGCGCGACGGGCGCACGGGCGAACCCTTTCAAAACGAAGTGTTTGTCGGCGTTATATATTACTTAAAGCTGCACCACTTGGTCGACGATAAAATGCACGCGCGTTCCACCGGTCCGTATTCGCTGGTTACGCAGCAGCCCTTGGGCGGTAAAGCTCAATTCGGCGGTCAGCGTTTGGGCGAAATGGAAGTGTGGGCGCTTGAAGCCTACGGTGCGGCGAATACTTTGCAGGAACTTTTGACAATCAAGTCCGACGATATGAACGGACGCTCGAAGATATACGAATCCATCGTAAAGGGCGAACCTTCCACCGCGGCCGGCGTTCCCGAATCGTTTAACGTTTTGGTACAGGAACTGCGCGGTCTTGCATTGGACTTTACAATCTATGATGTAAAAGGTAAGCAAATTGCGCTTACCGAACGGGATGAAGAGCTGATAGCAAAGGCCGGCTCGAACTTTTAGGAGATAAAATGCGCGATATTCAAGATTTTGACAGCTTGATGATAAAACTGGCTTCGCCGGAAACCATCCGTGCATGGTCGTACGGAGAAGTTAAAAAACCCGAAACCATAAATTACCGCACGCTGCGCCCCGAAAAGGACGGTTTGTTTTGCGAACGGATTTTCGGTACGACAAAGGAATGGGAATGCTATTGCGGAAAATTCAAGTCGATACGCTACAAGGGTGTTATCTGCGACCGCTGCGGCGTTGAAGTAACCCATTTTAAAGTCCGCCGCGAACGCATGGGGCACATAGAACTTGCCGCTCCCGTGTCGCACATTTGGTACTATCGTTCCGTTCCGAGCCGCATGGGTCTTTTGCTCGACTTGCAGGTCGCCGCTCTCCGCTCCGTTTTGTACTATGAAAAATACATCGTTATCGATCCGGGTGATACCGACCTTAAAAAGATGGAGCTTTTAACCGAAGACGAATACTTGGAAGCTCAAGAACGCTACGGCGGCTCTTTTTCGGCGGGTATGGGCGCCGAAGCGATAAAAACCCTGCTTGAAAACTTAAACCTTGACGAACTTGCCGCAGAATTGCGCGCAAAAATGATCGAAAAAGGTGCAAAGAGCGACAAGCATTTACTTAAACGCATCGATATCGTTGAAAAATTCCGCGCTTCGGGCAATAAATGTTCGTGGATGATTTTGGACGCGATTCCCGTCATCCCGCCCGAATTGCGCCCGATGGTTCAGCTTGACGGCGGCCGCTTTGCAACCTCCGACTTAAACGATTTGTATCGCCGCGTCATAAACCGCAACAACCGCTTAAAGCGGCTCATTCAGTTAAACGCGCCCGACATTATCATTTGCAACGAAAAGCGCATGCTTCAGGAAGCCGTCGATTCGCTGTTCGACAATTCAAAGCGCAAACGCGTCGTAAAAGGCGCTTCGAACCGCCCGCTTAAATCGATTTCCGACATGCTTAAAGGAAAGCAGGGGCGTTTCAGACAAAACCTGCTCGGTAAGCGCGTCGACTATTCCGGCCGTTCGGTTATCTGCGTCGGGCCCGAACTGAAGTTGTGGCAGTGCGGTTTGCCGACAAAAATGGCGCTTGAATTGTTCAAACCTTTTATTATGAAAAAACTGGTCGATAAGGACATCGTGTTCAATATTAAAAAAGCGAAAACCCTTGTCGAAGAAGAATCGAGCGAAGTGTTTGCCATTTTGGACGAAGTTGTGCGCGAACATCCGGTTATGCTTAACCGTGCGCCGACGCTGCACCGTTTGGGTATTCAGGCTTTCGAACCGGTGCTGGTCGAAGGAAAGGCAATCAGATTGCACCCGCTCGTTTGTCACGCGTTCAACGCCGACTTTGACGGTGACCAGATGGCCGTGCACGTTCCGCTTACGCAGGCTGCGCAAATGGAATGCTGGACATTGATGCTTTCGGCACGCAACCTCCTTGACCCCGCAAACGGAAGGACGATTGTCTACCCTTCGCAGGACATGGTGCTCGGCATTTACTATTTGACAAAAATCAAACCTTCGGGAAAAGGAACGGGCAAGCGCTTCAGCAGCGAAAACGAAGTGCTTCTTGCCGCAGAATCGAAAAGTATCGATTGGCAGGCCGAAGTAAAGGTTCCGATAAAAAAAGCGCCGTACAACGGCAAAATCGTTTCGACCACTGCCGGCCGTATTGCTTTCAACGACGAACTTCCCGCCGAAGTCGAATTCGTCAATAAACTGATGGGCGATAAAGAACTTAAAAAACTTATCGAAGCCGTGCATAAAAGCTGCGGTCCGTGGCTGACGGTAAAAATGCTCGACGCGATTAAAGCCGTCGGCTACCGGTACGCAACCTTTTTCGGCGCGACCATTTCGATGGACGATATTTTGGTTCCCGAAGAAAAAACCGGCATGATGGAAAAGGCTAACAAAGAAGTCGATTCCATTATGAAGCAGTACCGCCAAGGTCATATTACGCAGGATGAACGCTATAACCGCGTCGTTGAAGTGTGGTCAAAAACCAACGAAGAGCTTACGAACGTGATGATGAAAAAGCTCGAAAACGACAAAGAAGGTTTTAACACGATTTACATGATGGCCTCCTCCGGCGCCCGCGGAAGCCGCAACCAGATCCGTCAGCTTGCCGGAATGCGCGGCCTTATGGCAAAGCCGAACGGCGATATTATCGAACTTCCGATTCGCGCAAACTTTAAAGAAGGTCTTTCCGTTATCGAATTCTTTATTTCGACAAACGGCGCCCGCAAAGGTTTGGCCGACACCGCGCTTAAAACCGCAGACGCCGGTTACCTTACCCGCCGTTTGGTCGATATTGCGCAGGACGTCGTTATAAACGAAGAAGACTGCGGCACGATAAACGGTATCGAGTATTCCGCGATAAAAGACGGCGACGATATAATCGAGCCGTTGAAAGACCGAATCGTCGGCCGCTATACGCTTGAGCGCGTTTTGCACCCGATTACCGGCGAACTTTTGTGCGACGTAAATCAATACATCGACGATGAACTTGCCGAAAAGATCGACGCGGCCGGAGTTGAAACCGTTAAGCTGCGCACCGTTTTAACCTGCGAATCGCGGCACGGCGTATGCTGCAAGTGTTACGGCCGTAACTTGGCACGCAACAAAATCGTTGAAATCGGAGAAGCGGTCGGCATTATCGCCGCGCAGTCCATCGGCCAGCCGGGTACTCAGCTTACGATGCGTACCTTCCACGTCGGCGGTACCGCGTCGAAAATCAGCGAAGAAAACCGCATCGTTTTAAAATACCCCGTTATCATTCAAAATATTACGGGAACTCACGTCGTCATGAAGGACAAAACGCGCCTGTTTACCCGCAAGGGTATTATGGACGTAACGCACATTATCGGCGAATATTCGCCGGGCAGTGCGACGCTCCTCGTGCAGGACGGCGACCGCGTGTTGAAAGATACGCCGCTTTTTGAAACGAAGGGCAAAAAAACGCTTGCCCCCGAAGCGGCCCGCATTATGGTGCGCGGCAAAAAGCTGTATTTGGCGACAAGCGACTTGAAAATCGAAATTAAAAACGGTTCGACCGTTTTGGTTAATGTCGGCGATTTTGTCGAAGCGGGCCAAACGCTTGCCACCTTCGACCCCTTTTCGGATCCGATTATTGCCGAAGTTTCCGGCTATGTGCATTACGAAGATATTATTCCCGGTTCGACCCTTTCGGAAGATTTGGACGAAGAAACGGGCAATATCGAAAAGCGCATTACGGATTTGCACTTGGACACCAAGCAGCCGCGCATTCTTATTACCGACGAAGCCGGCAACGAAAAGGGAAGCTATTACCTTCCCGGCGGCGCGGTTCTTTCGGTTGAAGATAAGATGAAAATCACCGCCGGTACGACGCTTGCGAAGACGCTTAAAGAGTCTTCCAAAACGAGCGATATAACCGGAGGTTTGCCGCGCGTATCCGAATTGTTCGAAGCGCGCAAGCCGAAGAACCCGACCGTGTTGGCGCAAATCAGCGGTACCGTACAGTTTAAGGGAATTACAAAGGGCAAGCGCGTCGTTGCGGTTGTCGACAAATACGGCAAACTGTTCGAACATTTGGTTCCGATGACCAAGCGCCTTTTGGTGCGCGACGGCGATACGGTTGAAGCCGGCGAACAGCTGTGCGACGGCTCGATCAGTCCGCACGATATCTTGGCCATTTTGGGCGAACATGCGCTGCAAACGTATCTTATGGATGAAATTCAGCAAGTGTACCGTATGCAGGGCGTCAGTATAAACGACAAGCATATCGGTATCATTGTGCGCCAAATGCTTCGCAAGGTTGAAATCGTTGCGGTCGGCGACACGCGCTTTATATTCGGCCAGCAAGTCGATAAGTATAAATTCCACGAGGAAAACCGCCGCGTACTTTCCGAAGGCGGTCAGTCGGCCATTGCGCGCCCGATGTTCCAAGGTATTACGAAGGCTTCGCTGAATATCGATTCCTTTATTGCGGCGGCTTCCTTCCAGGAAACCACGCGCGTACTCACGAACGCCGCCATTGCCGGTTCGGCCGACAATCTGCGCGGCTTAAAGGAAAACGTCATCATCGGTCACCTTATTCCCGCCGGTACGGGTATCCGCAATTATCGCAACGTTAAGCTGTTCGATGAAAACACGGCCGACCTCGATATTCAGATGAATGAAGTGCTTGAGCGGCGCAAACTTGAAAAAGCGATGGAAGCCGCAGCCGAAGAAGACGCGTTGTACGAAACGGAACGCGAGGAAGATTAAAAAACGCTTTTTAAGCACCCGTTTTCGATCGAGCCGGCTTTCGGCTATACGATTTTCGGGTGCCTTGACAGAATATCGGGATTTTTGATACACTGTCAAAAATATCGTATTTTAGCCGGAGTGCTGACCGGTTTTATAGTATAGGAGAATCAGGCACATGCCTACAATTAATCAATTGATCCGACAGGGTCGTAAATCGGTAATGAACAGGACGAAGTCTCCCGCGCTTCAATCCTGTCCGCAAAAACGCGGCGTATGCACGCGCGTTATGACCTTTACGCCGAAAAAACCTAATTCGGCGCTCCGCAAAGTTGCTCGCGTCCGTTTAAGCAACGGAATAGAAGTAACGGCTTATATTCCCGGCATCGGACACAATTTGCAGGAACACTCCGTCGTTCTTATCCGCGGCGGCCGTGTTAAAGACCTCCCCGGTGTGCGCTATCACATCATCCGCGGTACGAAAGATACGCTCGGCGTTGAAGACCGCAAGCGCGGCCGCTCGAAGTACGGTGCAAAACGCCCGAAGGCATAAGGAGAAAGTAAATGGGAAGAAAAAATAAAAGCATTAACCGTCCCGTTATGCCCGATACGCGCTATAACAGCACGGTTATATCGAAGTTTGTAGGACGCATGATGCTCGACGGCAAAAAATCCGTAAGTATGCGCATCGTCTACGAAGCTTTGGATACGTTAAAGCAAAAAACGGAAAAAGATCCTTTGGAAGTGTTTTTAAAAGCGCTCGACAACGTAAAGCCGCTGGTCGAAGTAAAGTCGCGCCGGGTCGGAGGTGCAACCTATCAGGTTCCGATCGAAATCCGCGAAAGCCGCCGCGAAGCCCTCGCCATGCGCTGGGTAATTACCGCTGCGCGTGCAAAAAGCGGACACGGTATGGGCGAGCGCCTTGCGTCCGAGCTTTTGGATGCCTACAACAATACGGGCACCGCTTACCGCAAAAAAGAGGATACCCACAAAATGGCCGAAGCGAACAAGGCTTTCGCCCATTATCGCTGGTAAGAGGAAAGCTCGTCCGAAAACTTCACTTTCGGACAAACACCGCTTTTCGTATAAAAGCGCCTGAGATCGGCCGCATTGCGGTTCCGCTCCGGCGCTTTTTTATTTTCACGCGTCCATTCGGCGGAAGAACTTCCTTTTATCGATTTTCGTGCATGCCGAAGTCCTGAAAATTCTCAATTTTCTCTTGACACCTTTTATAGTGTTAGTATATACTAATCACAGGAAGGAGGGGCTCTTTATGCCCTTGGCGATGGTTGCGTGCGGTGAAACGAGGACGATACAAAGTTTCAACGGCGACGAAAATCTCAAACAGCATTTACTCGACATAGGATTGGTTCCCGGTGAAAAAGTGGAAGTTATCGGTGAAAACTCATCCGGCCTTATTTTAAAGATAAAAGGCGTGCGTTTAGCGTTAAACCGCGGCCTTGCGCAAAGAATTACGGTCTATTAACTATCGGGAACCTCTAAAAACTGCAGTTTTTAGAGGTAACTTTAAAAATGCGATGTTGTAACTCGCGACAATACGGCGAGTTACAACTCTCGGCATCTCGAAAAAGTCGCTCAAGGTCGTTTTTTCGAGATGTCCTATTCCTCTATACAATTAAAAATTTAGGGCTTAGTGTTTTTACATATAGATATTATTTTAACTGTTTACGGAGGTTATATGACAGTAATCGATTTAAAGCCCGGTCAAAAAGCCGCGGTTACGGCGATCGGGACGGGCGATCCTTTGCTTAAGCGCAGGATTTTGGACATGGGAATTACTCCCGGCGTGGAAATAACGATGATAAAAACGGCTCCTCTGGGCGATCCTTTGGAGATTACGCTCCGCGGTTATCAACTGAGCTTGCGTAAAAACGAAGCGCGGCAAATCGAAGTTCAATAATTTTTACAGGATATTACACGATAGGAGAAAATATGAAATATACCATTGCTCTTGCCGGTAACCCGAACTGCGGAAAAACCTCGGTTTTTAACGCGCTTACCGGATCCCGCCAGCACGTCGGAAACTGGCCGGGCGTTACCGTTGACAAAAAAGAAGGCGAATACCGAAAAGACAAAACGGTGACGCTTTTGGACCTTCCCGGAACCTATTCGCTTTCGCCGTATTCCGAAGAAGAAAAAATCGCCCACGATTATATCGTAAACGAAAAACCGAACGCGGTTATCGATATCGTGGACGGAACCAGCATTGAACGGAACTTGTATTTAACGCTGCAGATTTTGGAAACCGGAGTTCCTACCGTTATCGCACTCAACATGATCGACGAAGTCGAAAAAAAAGGCGATAAAATCGATGCAAAAAAACTTTCGGAAATTTTGGGTGTTCCGGTAATTCCCACCTGCGGACGCAACGGAAAGGGAACCGACGAATTGATGAAGGCGGCCGTGGAAGCGGCAAAAAAAGGAACGGGCGTAAAGCTCGCCAAAATATACGATAAGGGCGATTCGGAAGAAGTTATCGCCGATAAACGCTATAAATATATCGCCGAAATCGTCAAGCAGACGGTCGTAAAAGCATCAAAGGCGGCCGCCGGAAAAGCCGAAGAAACGGTCAGCGATAAAATCGATAAAATCTTAACGAACCGCTTTTTGGCTTTGCCCATATTCGCCGTTGTTATGTACATTATGTTTGCGTGCGCTTTGAGCGAAAACTTTTTGTTCCTGGGCATAAACGGTCCGGGCCGCTGGCTTGAAAGCCTTGTCGGAACGGTGTGGGAATATCTTACCGGATTGGTTTCGAGCGGCCTTGAAGCCGCGGGAGCCGCCGACTGGGCAAAGGGTTTGGTTGTAGACGGTATTTTCGGCGGTATCGGCGCCATCTTAGGCTTTATGCCCCTCGTTTTGGTGCTTTATGTATTGATGGCCTTCCTTGAAGACAGCGGCTATATGGCCCGCGTCGCCTTCGTTATGGACCGCATATTCCGCAGATTCGGACTTTCCGGCCGCTCCTTTATTCCGCTTTTGATGGGATTCGGATGCAGCGTTCCGGCTATTATGGCGACCCGCACGCTGGAAAGCGAAAAAGACCGGCGCATTACGGCGATTATCACCGGCATGGTGCCCTGCGGTGCAAAACTTCCGATATTCGCGATGTTTTCGGCAATCTTTTTCCCGAAGCATACGACGCTGATTATGTTTGCGATTTATATGTCGAGCATTGTTGTCGCGATTATCGTTTCTCTTTTAATGAATAAAATCATGTTCAAGTCGGCCGTGTCCAACTTTATTATGGAACTGCCGCAATACCGCTGGCCTACGGTCAAAAGCGTGCTTATGCTCGGCTGGGAAAAGGTAAAAGGCTTCGGCGTTAAGGCCGGTACGGTTATTTTACTGTCGACGATTTTGATTTGGGTTTTGTCGAATTTCAACCTTGGTTCTTTGAACGGAAAAAATCTGAAAGAAAGCGAAGCGGCAGGTGAAGAGCCGACCGTTATGTGCGCGATGGACGACAGTTTTATGGCGTCGATCGGCAACTTCATTGCGCCCATATTCAAGCCGCTGGGATTCGGTGAATGGCGGCCGGCAGTCGGCGTCGTTACCGGCTGGATCGCAAAAGAAAACGTCGTCGTTACCTTTGCACAATTGTACAGCGACGATACATCGGAAGAATATCTTGCCGAATTCTTCGGTAAAATGAGCGCGGAAGAATTGGAAGAACTCGGATTTGAAAACGGCGAGTACGACCCCGAAGCCGCTCCCGACATTTATTCCGAAGGCATCCTGTTTGAAGGTGCCGACGAAAACGCGCTTCCGACGATGAAAAAAGACATCCGCACACCCAATGCGGCGTTGGCGTACATGCTGTTCAACCTTTTGTGCATGCCCTGTTTTGCCGCCGTCGGTTCGATGAAGCGCGAACTGAAAACGTGGAAAAAAACCTTGGGCGGTGTCGGCATTCAAATGGGAACCGCTTACATTGTCGCTTTGCTTGTGTACTGGATAGGATTCTTATTTATATAATGCGAATGTCGGATTTTACGTTCCGCCGATAACCGGAGATAAAATATCGGTACGGACGGAAATTCGGGCGCACATTGAGGGTGCCGAAAAGGAGCGCACGCGGCCTTTTACGGTGCCCTTTTTTTATGGCTGTCCGCCTGCTTATGAGAGAAGTGTGAAAAAAAAAGCGGGATAATACAAAACCGCTTCTAAAATGATGTCGGAGCTTTTTATCTCGAGTTTGCCGCACAAACTCGCTAGCGAGGCGAAGCCGAGCGACAATTGCCTGAACGCTCTCTTTTTTCACGCCTTATCGGAAGTGCATGCGGCCTTTTACGGTACCCTTTTTTTATGGCGCTTGTATTTTTACGTTTTTTGTAGTAAGTTAAAAGTGAAGTTTCCGATAAAACTTTTTACGGGAGATGTGTATGATAAATATTATTGTGGGAGTAGCGGTACTTGCGCTGGTTGCGCTGGCAATCTTTTCGTTGATTCGGAACAGAAAAAACGGCGGGTGCAGCTGCTGTTCGGGATGCGGATCTTCGTGCGGCTGTGCTTCTTCCGCCGAAAAAGAAGACGACGGCAAAGTGTTTCCGGCCGGTTCTTCGCTGCATATCGATATTGCCGGCATGCACTGCGAAAAATGCAGCACAAGCGTAACCGAAGCGCTGAATAAACTTGACGGCGTAAGGGCCGAAGTCAGCTTACAGAACAACAGCGCTTCGGCAAAACTTTCAAAATCCGTTTCATCGCGCGCGATAAAAGAAGCCGTCGGCGACAGAGGCTTTGAAGTTACCCACATACGGGAAGCGTAAAAAACATCGGGTATTAAGGTTTGCCGAAAAAATCGTTCGGCGGCCGTGTTTATCTTATAGAGAGGTGATACTATGAATTATGCTGAAATCGTTTCAGTAACGGGACGCGAAATAATCGATTCTCGCGGAAATCCTACCGTAGAAGCGGAAGTGATGCTGGCCGACGGAACCATCGGCCGCGGAGCCGCTCCGTCCGGCGCATCGACGGGAACCTATGAAGCCGTCGAACTTCGCGATGACGACAAAAAACGCTTCGGCGGAAAGGGCGTTTCCAAAGCGGTCGAAAATATCAACGGCCCCATCAACGATATACTGATCGGCGCCGACGCTTTGGATACCTACGAAGTGGACCGTCTTATGATCGAAGCCGACGGAACGCCGAACAAGGCGAAATTCGGGGCAAACGCGATTCTTGCCGTATCGATTGCCGCCGCCAGAGCGGCCGCAATGTCTTTGGATATTCCCCTGTATAAATTTTTGGGCGGCTCCAACGCAAACGTTTTGCCGGTTCCCATGATGAACATTTTGAACGGCGGCGCCCACGCGGCAAACACCGTCGATTCTCAGGAATTTATGATTATGCCGGTCGGCGCGAAGACCTTTACCGAAGGCTTGCGCTGGTGCACGGAAGTATTCCATGCTTTGGCCGCGATTTTAAAGTCGAAGGGCTTGGCTACTTCGGTCGGCGATGAGGGCGGTTTTGCGCCGAACGTCTCGAGCGACGCCGAAGCCATCGAACTTATTTTGGAAGCGATAAAAAAAGCCGGCTACAAGCCCGGAAAAGATTTTGTGTTGGCTATGGATCCCGCGTCGAGCGAATGGAAGGGATCGAAAAAAGGCGAATACAAAATGCCCAAGAGCGGCAAAAAATTCACTTCCGCCGAACTGGTGCAGCATTGGAAAGACTTGGTCGAAAAATATCCCATTTGTTCAATCGAAGACGGTTTGGACGAAGAAGACTGGGAAGGCTGGGCACTTTTACGCAAAGAACTGGGCGATAAAATTCAGCTCGTCGGCGACGACTTGTTCGTTACAAACACGGAACGGCTTGCAAAAGGAATCAAGCTGGACTGCGCGAACTCCATCCTTATCAAGCTTAACCAAATCGGTTCGATAAGCGAAACGCTCGAAGCCATAAAGATGGCTCACAAGGCGGGCTTTACGGCCGTTGTGTCGCACCGCTCCGGCGAAACCGAAGATACGACGATTGCCGATTTGGCCGTCGCTTTGAATGCCGGACAAATTAAAACCGGTGCGCCGAACCGCAGCGAACGGGTTGCCAAATACAATCAGCTTATTCGCATCGAAGAAGGATTGGGAAAGGCTGCGCGCTATTTGGGCATGAACGCTTTCGGCAAAAAGAAATAAACACATGAGCGCCGTTTTTCGGTTTATCCTGAAAACGGCGCGATCCGGCGGCTTGGGAAATTACGGTTCCCGTAGCCGCCGCATGTACGGAAATGTCGGCGGGTAAAAAATCGATAAATTTTTTAAAACCGCTTGACATTATTGATAAAGTTAGTTATATTTAACTTGATTAGTTAAGGATAATATTTTATAGGAGTTTATATGAAAGCTGCCGTGATTTATGCCAGTACAACCGGTAATACCGAAGAGATGGCAAAACTCATTTGCGAAGGTCTTAAAGCGGGCGGTGCCGATGTCACCATGATGAAAGCCGGATCCGCTTCCGCCGGCGATATCGGCGCTTACGATTTGCTCGTTTTGGGCAGTCCCGCGATGGGCGCCGAAGTTCTTGAAGAAGACGAAATGGAACCCTTTTTCTCTTCTATCGAAGGCTCGTTGTCCGGAAAGAAGGTCGCTTTGTTCGGTTCATACGACTGGGGTGACGGCGAATGGATGCGCACATGGGAAGACCGCGTGCGTGCGGCCGGCGGCAAATTGTTTAAAAATGCCGGTTTGATCGTTCATCTTACACCGGAAGGCGACGACATTGCAAAATGCAGCGCTTTCGGTAAAGAAGCCGCTTCTTTTTAATCGGAGCGCACAATGCCGATGAATGCTCCCGGTATTTATCGGCGCTTACTGTAGGCCATAATGTTCCTCCGTATCGTTGATACGAGGGTGTGTGTTTTCTATTATGTAAAAATATTTGAGTCTCCATGCGGCGCTGCTCTCGTCCGGCAGCGCCGTTTCTTTTTACCCCAATAAATCTTTTTGCGCGTTGTAAAGCGATGCATACAGACCGTTGCGGGCTAAAAGGCTGCGGTGGGTACCCTGTTCGCAAATACCTTCGTCGCTTACGACGGCGATACGGTCGGCGTTGCGGATGGTGGACAGGCGGTGCGCTATGATAAGCGTTGTGCGCCCCTTTGCGAGTTGTTCAAAGGATTTTTGGATTTTTATTTCGGTTGCGGTATCCAAGGCGGAAGTCGCTTCGTCAAGTATGAGAATAGGCGGATTTTTTAAAAAAATGCGTGCAATGGCTATGCGCTGCTTTTGTCCGCCTGACAAACGTATGCCGCGCTCGCCGACAAGCGTATCGTATCCTTTATCGGTTTTTATAATATCGTCGTGGATTTCGGCACGGCGGGCGGCTTCGATAATTTCGTCGTCGGTTGCGCTGGTTTTGCCGTAAGCGATGTTTTCTTTTATGGTTCCGGCAAACAAAAAAACGTCCTGCTGTACCAAGCCGATTTGCCGGCGCAGACTTTCGACGCGGATGTCCGTTATGTCGCGGCCGTCAAGCGTTATGCGCCCGCTGTTTAATTCATAAAAACGCGGCAGCAAACTGCAAAGCGTCGTTTTGCCGCTGCCGGAAGGGCCGACAAAGGCTACCGTTTGTCCGGCTTTAATCGACAGGTTTACTTTGTCCAAAACGGTGGTGCCGTTGTTGTAGGCAAACCCGATGTTTTCGTATTCGATGTCGCCCTTTGCGGAATCGATACGGACTGCGTTCGGCTTGTCCTTGATTTCTTCGGATGTGCGCATGATTTCGGTGAATCGTTTGAAGCCTGCCATGCCGGTTACGTATTGTTCGACGAAGGCGGTAAGGCGGCGTATCGGCTGTAAAAAAGCGGCGGAAAAAAGAGTTGCCGTTATCAAGTCCGTTAAATTCATTTTTGCTTGCATAATTAAATAGCCGCCGACCGCGATGATAATCACATTCAATATGGACGTAAAAAAATCCAAACGGCAATGGAAAAAAGCCATGGCGCGGTAAAATCCGCGTTTTGCCGCGTAATAGCACCGGTTGTTTTTTTCAAAGCGCGCCTTTTCGTATTCTTCGTTTGTAAATATTTGGGTAACCCGTATGCCGGAAATGCTTGATTCCGTAGCCGTATTGATTTCGGCGATTCTCTCTTTGACGTTTTTTGAGGCGGCCATGAGGTTTTTTCGCGAAAGGGCGGTGTGCAGGATAACGAGCGGTAAAAAAAACGCCAATATGGCGACGAGTTCCCACCGGATTGTCAGCATAAGTATGAGCGAGCCGCTGAGTGTTAAAAAGGCGATAAAAAGGTCTTCGGGGCCGTGATGGGCGAGTTCCGTTATTTCGAATAAATCGTTTGTTATGCGGGACATCAGTTGGCCCGTTCTGGTGCCGTCGAAAAAAGAGAAGGATTGGCTTTCGATGTGGGCAAATATGTCGCGTCGCATGTCGGTTTCGACGCGCGCTCCGAAAAGGTGGCCGAAGTAGGTTACAAAATACTGCGCGCCCGTACGCACCGCGTATAAGGCGACCATGCAGGCGATAAAAATATAAAAGGAGCGAAAGTCGGACGTTCCCAAAAAGTTGTTTATGCTGTAGCGGGTGAGCATGGGAAAAGACAAGTCGGCTGCCGCGATAAAGGCCGCGCACAGTAAATCCGCGAAAAAAAGTTTTCGGTGCGGTTTAAAATACGATAAAAAATAACGCATAAACCCATTGTAACGCTTATGCGGAAAAAAGTACACAAAGATATAAGAAGGATTCAGCGCATAATTTCGCGCACTATATCGTGGGTTGTTTTGCCGTAATACAGACACGCGTATAGCGATGCGGCCGTGAGTATTTTGCGGCCGTATTCGCGCGTTTCGGTGTAGGGAAGAACTTCCAAAAGCAAATCTTTGCTCAGCTCCGGATATGCGGCATTCCAGCGGCGTACTTTAGTGATGCCCGCGTTGTACGAAAAGAGGGCGAGCAGATTGGAATCGTTCAGGCGGCCGATTAATTCTTTCAAATAAAAGATTCCGAATTCGATGTTTGTGCCCGGATCCGCGATATCGTAGCTGCGGATTTTGAGTTTGCGCGCAATGTCGGATGCGGTACTTTGCATAAGCTGCGTTAAGCCGACGGCTCCCGCATTTGAACGAATGTCTTTATCGAAAAAGCTTTCGCTGCGGATAAGCGCATAGGCAAGGTATTCGGGAAGTGCATAACGCATGCACAGGTTTTCAACCGTGTCGTTGTAAAAACGCGGGTACAGCATTTGAAGCTGCGTGTTCTTTATGGGAACATCGCTTTGGCCGAATGTCCATACGGCGGTTCTGAGTGCTTGCGGGTACAGTTTTTTTTCTATGAGCGCGGCGTTCAGCTGTGATGCCGCTTCCGAACCGATATGATCTTTAAATCGTAAAAAAAGCGGGTAAAGCTTATCGTCGCAGCCGTTTTCAGCACATTCTTTTAAAAGCCGTTCGGCTTGCGCGTTCGGCCAAACGCTTTGCTTTTTTTTACGCTGCAAAAGCGAGCGCTCTATGTCTGCAAAGGGAATGTCCAAACGTTCGGCGGCCAAAAGCCGGTAGTATAGGCTTCCTTCGGTGTTTTTATAGGAAATCTCGTATGCGCTTTTATAGTCGGCGTCGGGAATTGTTGACGCAAGCAAGCCCGTTTCGGCAAGGCGGCCGGCGACAAAGGCGTATTTTGAGCAGGCATCGGCCGACATGTACTGCGACAAATTTCGGTACACTTCGTAATAGCCTTTCCAATTGCGTGCCGCAAGAAGTTCGTAAGACAAAAGTTCGAGCGTATCGTCAAAAAAGGAAGGATCGCGCCATTGCGGGGCATATTTTTGCAGGATGCCGATTGCCGTCCGCGCGGAATTTTTCAAAGCCGCATCGGCATAGTTCCACAAAATTCTGTCGAACAATTGCGCGTCGGTTACCGTTTGCAGCAGCAGTTCGAATTGCTCAAAGGCGCGCGCCCGGTAAGATTCTCCGCTTCGGGCATAGAGGCGGGCGGCGCACAAGAGGCAGAAAAGCGCCCGTTTATCCCCTTCGTCAAAGAGGCGTGCGGCATCTTGCATTTGTGCGGCATAGTCCGCGCGCTCGGCCGCATCGCGGCTTCCGTACAGGACTGCGGCACATACCTCCGATACGGCATTTTCGCTTCGGCCGCAAAAATCGAAAAAGCGCGATACGGTGTTTTTCGATTCGTCCGTACGTTCCGCTCTCTCTGCGTTTTGTGCCCGGTCTTTTAAAATGTCGAGTGCGCGCGCATAGTTTTTGGCGTACAGGGTGTTTTTAAACGCGATAAGGTTTTGGAGCCTATCCGACATATCGGAAAAAAACGGGATAAGATGTTCGTCTGCCGAAAAACGTGCATGTTCGGTGCCGAAGGGTTCGGAAGCGAGCCACTGTGAAAGTTCTTCTTCCGCGTGCGGGTTTCCGCTGCGGATTAAGGCTGCGATGCGCCAGCGCCGCAACAGATTTTTGTTTTCGATTTGTGCAATAAAATCGATTTCGGTATTTTTTCCCGCGGCGTTTTGCGGCGCTGGGGAAGACCGTTGCGGCGCGATGTTTTGCGGTTCCGTAAGGGAGATGATTTCATTGAAAGAAAGCTGTTCATACAGCAAGGGTAAAAGTTCTTCTTTGCTCAACAGCGCGCACAGGCTGCCGTCGGTTTTTAAACTTTCACGGAAACAACGCAGGGCTTGTCCGTTGTTTTTGCCGAGGGCCTGTAATCCTTCAACATATAAGGAAGGTGAAGAATCATGTTTGCGCGCCGCACACGACACAAGGGAACAAACTAATAAGAGCGGAAAAAAGAATTTCGTGCGCGGCATACTCGTTATCGGGGCGGAATGTTGATATAGGTTCCCGCGATAATCAAATCGGGATTTTTTATCTTGTTTTCGCGCGCGATAATCGGATACAGCCACGGATTCCGATAGTACGTATCCGAAAGGTCCCAGAGCGTATCGCCCCATTTTATAAGATAACGAACCGTTTGCGGTTTTGCTTCGGGAGCGGGTTCGGTTTTTTCGGGGATGACTTCCTGCTTTTCCACCTTTTCCTGTTCCACAATAACGATTGTGTTTTCTTCGGGAGCGGGAGGAACGGCGTCTTTCGGCTGCTCCTTTTGATCGGGCGGCTCAACCGTAACGATATTCGCATCGGCGTTTTGCGTGCCGCCGCGATTTTTCCACGGAAGACGTAAAAAGATGCCGATGACGGCGAGGATGCACAAAAGTGCGCAGATAATGCAGATGAGCATCGGAATGCGGCACTTTTTTTTGCCGGCGTTTTCGTCTATGTCGTCGGGTAAATTCAAATCGTACAAGGGCGGATTCTCCTTTGCTGCGGATGGTGATTTTACAAAATCGTTTTCTTTATCTTCAGCCGAGTCAAAGTTCAAGTCGCTGTCTTCCAAATTGAAGTCGCCGAAATCGGCAAAATTGTCTTCGGATTCGGCGGTTTGTTCGGCAGACGTCTCCGGTACACTTCCAATATCGGTCGGTTTTTCTTCCGTCTGCCGTTCTTTCGACTCGTCAGTCGATACATCGAATTCATCGGCGTCGAAGTCGGGCATGTCGAACGAAAAATCGTCGGTTTTGCCGGCGGCCATTTCCGTGTCGCCCGGCATTGTGCTGTCGGCTGCGTCATCGCCGAGTGCTTCGGATCCTTCGGTACTTTCGGTTTCTTCGGAAAAATCGGGGATTTCCGGCATCGCGGCCGCTGCGGATTTTTCGCCGTCGGAATCGTCAAAGTTCAAATCGCTGTCTTCCAAATCGAAGTCGCCGAAGTCGGCAAAATCGTCTTTTGATTCGGTACTTTTTTCAACAGGCGTATCCGGTGCATCTTTAAGATCGACCGGTTCATCTTTCACCGGCTTTTCTTTCGGCTCATCGGCAGTCGGAACTGCGAATTCGTCCGTGTCGAAATCGGGCATTGCCGTGTGTACATCTTCGGCAAAAACCGGTTCGGCATCGGTTACCGTAAAATCGCTTTGAGTTTGCAGCTGCGATTCGGGCATATTTACCAATGAAACGCGGATGTCGGAGCTGTTGCCGGTTTCGGAGTCGACAACCTTTGCCGTAAGCACATTGTTTTCATCGAGGTTGATGTTGAGATTCATCGTCGGTTCCCGTTTGGGATGCGGAACGAGATGTTCTATGAGCAGAGTGTCGACGTAAGCGGGCTCGTCGATGCTGCCCGGTTCTTTTTTATACAAATGGATTCGGGCTGTCGTTTGTCCGTCGCGTACGGTCGTCAGTTCGATTGTTTTATTATCCGGCTTTCCGTCCTGCAAAATGGGGTAAAACGATCCGTCCGCCTGTTTTATTCCGATAATTTCGTTACTCATAAAAACCTCACTTAATCGTAGTATGCTTGAACAATCTTGTCAATGGCTAAATTTCTTTTCTTGACATTATGTTTAATCGAAGGCATAATGTCCTTTATGGATTCATTATTTCCTATATTAATTGGAATTGGAGCCGCATGCGCCGTAGTTGCTTTGATTCTTATTTTTGCCTCGTCCAAAAACGGGCAGCAAAAAAAACAAAAACCGAAAAGCCGCGGTTCCATTATACGAGCGGCTGAAAAAAGGCTTGCACAGGATCCGCGCGATCCGGCAGCGCTCCTTCCTTTGAGCGAGTTGTACTATAAAGAACAACAATGGGAAAAAGCGTTCCCGCTGCTTGTGACGCTTGCCGAACTCGTACCGATGTATCCCGAAATAGATATGTTCCAAACCGCTTTGCGCTACGGAATTTGTTCCGTAAAGCTCGGAAAACTTTCCGATGCGCTCAAGGCGCTTTCGGTTGCGCGCCGCGAAAAGCCCGACAGTTTTGAAACGAACTTTTATTTGGGGCAGGCTTTTTATCTTAATAAAGATTACGATAAGGCGATTCCGTGCTTTAAAAAAGCGTTATCGCAGGGAAGTGAAATTCCCGAAGTGTTTGAATATTTGGGACTGTCGTTGTACCGCGGCCGCTTGTTCCGCGAAGCGCTGCCGTATTTGAAGCGCGCTTTGGAAGTAAAGCCCGAAAGCCGCGAGATTTTGTTTTCGTTGGCCGATTCGATGTATGCGTGCAGTATGGGCGATAAAGCGCTGAAGGTTTTTATGCATTTGCGCCCCGATCCCGAATACGGTGCGAAAGCCTGCCTTTTGGCCGGCAGCATTCATTCGTTCGGCAATCAAAACGCGCAGGCTATTCAGGATTACGAAATCGGCCTCAAGCATGAAGACGCTCCGCTCGATGTGCTCACGCAAATCCGTTATAACCTGGCACAGATTTATCTGCAGGAAAACGACATGGTGAAAGCGCTGGCCCTGCTTCAAACCATTCAAATGACCGTTCCCGGCTATAAAGATGTGCGCGCTCTGATCACGCGATATCAGGAATTAAGCCAAAACAATACGCTCAAAACATACTTGATGGCAACGAACAGCGACTTTGTCGCGCTGTGCCGCAAAATCGTTTCGGTGTTTTATTCGAAGGCGACGGTTCGAATTCTTGCGGTGGACGCCAAGCCCGACGTTGCCGAAATCCAAACCGAAATCGATACGATAAAATGGGAAGATTCCGTTGTATTCCGTTTTTACCGCAACACCGGATCCACAGGCGAATTGTTTATTCGCGATTTTCACGGACGTATCCGCGATTTAAAAGCCGGGCGCGGCATTTGCGTAACGGCCGGCACCTATTCGGAAGATGCGAAGAAATACGTCGAAGGCCGCCCCATAGATTTGGTGGACAAGGCGCAACTGCTGAAAATATTCAATAAGCTTTAAAGACGTTGAATTTTGCACGCGGAGATATTGCAGCGTGCAGCGGGGGGACCCGCTGTCGGCTACGAATCTATGTTCCGGCAAAATGACATCAAACAGTAATTTCTATTTGATTATCTTCTATTCCAAGTATACAACTTTCGTAATATCCGTCTCCGGTAGTTCTCGGACCGCTGATTACTTTGAATCCGTCATTACTTAATCTTTCCGTAAGAGTATCTACGTTTTCTTTACTTCCTACACTGAATGCAATATGAACAAATCCCGTTCTTGTAAGATTCTTTTCATCATCAATTATTTCCGGTTTATTCATTAATTCAAGACGAGTTCCGTCTTCAAATGTAATGAAGTAGGAGCGGAAATTTGTTGTTTTATTATGGTAGCCGTTATTTGATTTTCCGTTGAAATATTTTAAAAAGAAATCTTTGCATTTTTCCAAATTATTTACATATAACGCAACATGTTCTATTTTCATAATTACTCCCGGGACTATTTCGATTACCTAAAGCACTTATAGACATTTGTAGATTACCGTATCATCTTTTGTAGAAAAATGAAAGTAAATGAGTAGAAATATCCAACCGTAATTATAAATATTTCTATTTCATTATTTTTCTTTAACGAAACTATTTATATTTTTTTAGGCTACGGCTCTAATATTCTAACTCTTTCAACATCCTTTATTTTAGTTATATTCAACACGGAAATAACTGCGTTCATTTGTTTTATTCTGTTTTACCAAACGGTTTTTACATCATACAACGGAATCTTTGTGTCTTTTGTAACAATCGTTAAATTATTTTCTTGTGCCATTGTAATGAGAAGCCTATCAAATGGGTCGCTGTGAATATCAGGCAGGTTTTTTATTAATTCTAAAGATTGACCGGAAACTAAAAGTTCTGCAAATTCTTCTTCCCTGCAGGCATCTATAATATCTTGGATTGAATTTTTATATTGAAGAAGATTACGGGCCTGTTTTATCGCAATTTCCCATAATGAAACTTTACTGTAGTAGCAAAATTCATTATTGATTATTTCTTTAGCCGTTCTAGATAGATTTTCACTATCAAACAAATACCAAAGAAGTGCATGAGTATCTAAAAAATATTTCACATATACTCCTTAAAATCTTCCAATGGTTCGTCAAACGCCGGTGACATATAGAAATTCCGTTGCTTTAAAATATCCGGGCGACGATTAGGAAATCTTTTTACAGATTCTTCATGTTGTTTTTTATAGAGTATTTTATATTGTAAAAATTCCAAATAATTATACACTTCATCCATGTATTCATCCGGAATTGTCTTCAATTTTTCCTGAACAGCAGTTAACGGCATACATAACCTCCCATAAAAGTCGTGCTATTTATACGGCTTTTATTTTACACTCCTTACCATTTTCAATATAGCACAGATTGTTAAGTTTTTCCATAATTGATTGAATATAATTAAGAACGTGCGGGATTAAACCGCTCTCTATACTTGAATTTTTTTGAAACAGCGTTATTAACGATAAGTGGCGCAGTGCGGATGTTAGGTAATTTTTTTATCAGCACGTTGCAAGATACCGAGCCGTATTAACATTTCGTATTGTCATATCTTTATATACTTTATGCGATATTATTTTATTCAAACGGCTTTTATTATAATCTTCCCGTCGAACATTCCAAATTAACGCACCCTTAACATATATTAAGTGTATATATTCTTTTTTTATCGGTAATTCATTTATTATGTTTTCAGTATCTATTGATTCAAATAAATACGCTACATCGGTTTTTTGATTATCATTATTTCGCCAATCACCGGGGATGCTGTTTGCTATTTTCACCATCTCACTTTTTGTCTTTACCAATACTTTTACTTCATTCCCGGTCGTTATATGTAATGCTTTTTCAATATTCTCCGTGATACTGTTTTTCTTATCATGTGATTTAAAAATCACATTCCCGGAATTGATGTATGTTGAAACGTTTGAAAAACCGCATTGCTCAAACAATGTTTTCAATTCTTTCATATTGATTTTTACCGAGGTTCCGACATTGATACCCCTGAGCAATGCTATATAATCCATAATAATCCTTATTCCGCCCTAAAGTTTACATTTTATTTCAATTTCGATAACGGTTTTGAATTCCTCTTCTTGTCTTCCTTCTATGTTTAGATTGCCTTCAATATAAAATTTATATTTCTGCTTTCCTACTTTTTTAACTTCATAGATTTGTATCCAACCGGCATAAATCTTTTTATCTGCTAATTCTTTTATACAATCAATTGTTTTTATTTCAGTCCCATCAGAATAATGGTAAAATACAATCTTTTTCATCATAGAGTCTGGGTTAATTAAAATGTTGCCTTCGACATCTTCAAATGGATAGTATGAGCTTACTACTCTGACAATAGAAAGATCTTCGTAGCTCCTGTATTCAAATCTTATTCCTCCTCCGGAAGTGCCCCAAACTTTAATCAAGTAATTCTTTGTCCATTTTACATCATTACATGCCCATCCAGGCTCACATTCAGCTATTATTTTCTTTGTTTCCAGATTATATAATGTCATAAGGAAGGCTTTAGCCTTATCAGGTCTATGATAAACAAGCATTTTTTTATTGTCAGGAGAAATGTAGAAATCTTGAATTAGTTCCCAGTTCTTAAAATTTGTAATCTGATTATTGTTTTCGTCATATATTTGCTTATTATATAGCTTCCCATCGATTCTAAATTTTATTTTTTGCGCAAAAACCGATAAAGATATGACAATCAATGCTGAAAATACCAAAAATACTTTTTTCATTTTCCTCCTAAAAAGCAAGCCGATAGGCTGTCGCCATAACATGCGCTTAACCTGCAAACGGGCTCGACCCGTTTGTCAGTGTTGAAACGGGGGTTATGTGAGTTTATTTTTTTATATATTGATATTCAACTTTTTTATTATTTCTATAGGCATATAGAATTCCTTTTTCTTCATCAATTCGAATTTTACCGATTCTAATTTGTTTTTTTGAAGGCATATTTCCATACTGATAAATGCAAAGTAAACCGTTTTCTATACCCCAATATTCAATTGGACCGGTAATAAAAGAATCCTTTTTGCCATAAGTACAAGTTACTGTTTGCATTCCATCATCCGCCTTATGAAATACAAAAGTTTCTATTTTCGTATCGGATATAAGCTCAAAACGATGATTGATAATTTCTTCTTCACTCCAATGGAATAATAAATCACTGCTTGTATAAATTTCAATCCAGTTGGTAATTTTCTTTATAATTTCATTTCTGTTATCTTCGGATACATGAATATAATGCCAGAAATCTGCTGCACTATGTACTTCTCTTTTTATATTTTTATACATTACATTTTTAAAGTAATCATCAGACATTTTATACATATCGAGAAGCATACAAATAGCAACATCACCCTCCGTCATAGGACAAACCAAATTGGGAATGCAATATTTCGTTTCTTTTGTAGATTTTGCCTTTTCAAGTAGCAAAGTTGTGTTACTATGATTTTCTATTATCTTTCGATAAGTCTTATCCAAGGCTTCGATAGAATTTACATTGGCTGTTTTTAATACAATATATTTCTCATTAAGTTTTTTATGCACAAAACTTTCAAATAAATCATTTGCAGATCTCTTTTTACAAGAAAGAAGACTAATGGAAGATATAAAAAGGAATAGCACTATTTTTACTTTCATTAATTTTTTCCTCTGTTGTCCACAGGGTAATCCACATAACTTCCGCTTAACCTGCATTTGCGGCTTGACCGTGTTGTCAGCGTTTAAGTGGGTGTTAGGTGATTACTCAATCAACAACTTTATATTATCTACAACAGCATTTATCTCTTCTTCTGTTGTTTTTTCTATAAAATCACAACTTCTTTTTTTATAATCAAGGTTCTTTACTTGGTCGCTAAGAATACAGCCATTTATCGAATGATTATCCAATACAATTTCAAAAGGATAGCCTTTTATATGGCTCGTAATAGGACAAAATAAAGCAAGTCCGACTTTTTGATTGTATCTTTTTTGTGAAATGCAAATTGCAGGACGACGACCTTTCTGCTCATATCTTGCTTGCGGATTAAAATCAAGCCAAACTAAATCGCCTCTATCGGGAACATAATTTGAATTCACCATTCTTCGTTACCTACTGAATAATCTGTCGAGATTTCCGAATGAACATTTTCAGAAGTAACCATTGCCAGCATATCATCAAGAGTTTTTTTCTGAGGAAGAATTACTATTTTTCCTTTTTCTGCGAGTACTTCTATTTTGCTTCCATTCTTTACATTATTATCTTTTGCCCAAAGAGAGGGTATTCTAAATCCGAGACTATTACCCCATTTCTGAACTACAACCTGCATAATAAACCTCCATTATTTTTTAGCATATACATTGTATAGCCTTTTTGTCAAGGATTTTTTTCAAAAAAGCGGGTTTGCTCCACTGCCTAAATCATTCATAATCATCACAAGTAATCTAAGTCAATTCAATATATTGTTCAGAAGGGATATGCTCCATTTATCACTGTAATCTTTGCTTTAGCCATTAGAAATCCTGTACTTTGGCAACTACATAAGATAAATAGACTTATTAACCGGGAATATATTTCTTCATTTTTACCTCATAAAACATTCAATACATCTAAATACCCGCGCCGTGAGGCGTCCACATAACATCCGCTTAACCTGCTTTGTGGCTCGTCCGCAATGTCAGCGTTGAAGCGGGGGTTAGGTGATTTTCATATCACTAATTTCTCGTAATTTACTTACATCATTTGAGGTAAGTATCTCGAGATTTGTCGTTATTTTTTCTATTGGCCAATCCCACCATTTTATACTTTCTAAAAGATCAATAATTTCATTATCAAATCTTTTTCGTATTAATTTTGCAGGATTTCCTCCAACGATTGAATATGGTTCTACATCTTTTATTACAACAGAATTTGATGCAATTATTGAACCATTGCCTATCTTTATTCCGGGCATTATTAAAGAATTATAACCAATCCACACATCATTCTGAATTACCGTATCCCCTTTAATTGGTAATTCTTCCATTTCCGGTGTTACTTTTTCCCATCCATTTCTAAATATTGAAAATGGATATGTTGTGAAACAATTCATTTTATGATTTGCACCATTCATTATGAACTTAACATCTCGGGCAATGGCACAAAACTTTCCAATAATTAATTTGTCTCCAATGAATGGATAATGATACAGAACATTATTTTCAAAGTTTTCCGAATTTACCGGATCATCGTAATACGAATAATCACCAACGATTATATTTGGATTAGTAATTATATTCTTAATAAAACATACTTGATCAAACCCCTTCATGGGGTGTATTTCATTGGGTTGAGGACCGTACATATAAAACTCCTATAATTATTATGGTGAAGATAATTTATATAAATCTTATATGTTCATTTCCGGCCTTTTCTCCTCTCGATTATTACAGATATATATTTACCGCATTTATCTTTATGTGTAAATAATCTTCTTTCTTGCCCGCCGAAGGCGTGCACCTAACATTCGCTTGACCTGCATTTGTGGCTTTGCCGACGCAAAGCGTAAGGCAAAGTTGGCGCGAAAGTTGCACCAAAAGGGAGCCGTAGGCGACCGTCAAGCAACTTTCGTGACAAAACAAATGTCAGGTTGAAGCGAGTGTTAGACTTTTGAGAATCAATAACTATTTTTCTAGGAATAGTTGTCTGCTTCCTTTTTATTTTGTAATAAGCATGAATAATACTATGAATATCTGTTCATATTTGATTTTTATCTTTAAATCAAAAATTTTGTGAGTTCTCTAATTATTGTCTTATAAGTTACTTATAATTTTAAATTTTTTCAAAATACTCAGTAATTAGTTCTTCAAATTCAAAATATGTATATAATATGTGTATCAAAAAATCAGTATCCTTATCTTTTAATAATGGTATACGGGAATTATCTATTTTGAATATTTTGTTTCTTTTCTTTATAGTTCCTTTTTGCTTTACATCATCCAACCTAGCGATATACTCATCTATAGAATAATATATCAGCTCATAATCTATGTGCTTTATAAAACAGCAATTCTCATTTTGAAAAAATACAAGATGGACCATCCTTGTAAAAACAATACTATCATCATGATAATACCGTTCTTTATTTGGCAACTCTTCAAAAATAATTTCATTATTTTCCTTTTTGACCCACAGCGTATCAAATTCCGTAGAATATAACTTTGACACAATATTTTCATTTAAATTAGATAATTCGATTTTCTTTCCAAATTCAAGTTCTTCCATAGAATAAGCACCATCTTCTTGATTTTCGCCTACTGAAAAGTAATTTGGTCTAAATGAAAAGTCAACAATTTCTTTGGTAGCAATACTGTTTTTTATTAATTTTAAAGACTCTAAATTCATATTTTTAGGATATATCAATGAATTAATTCGTTTATCATATATTCTAGGTGGATTAAGCTCCTTTATTGTCATATATTTCGGATTGAATGTTAACAAATTCCATTGGGAATACATTTTGTCGTTTTCAAATAAAGATATACCGTTATTTGAATAAATATTTTCTAGTTTATTGGGAGAAATGTAATCAAGTTCAGGCTCTTTTTCCAATTTGTAGAGTCTATATAAGTTCTCAAAAATTCTATAATACGCATAGATATCAGCATCCTCATCACAGTATCCATTATTTTTTATTTTTTCAAAATAATTAGTATAGTATGTAATTATTTCAGTAGCAGTATTAATTTTTTTAAGTTCGTTGAATATATCGATTCCCTCTTGATAAGGTTTAATTAATATGCCTAATCTTAAGTTATTATCTTTAAATTCAGATAAATTACTTTTGTAGTTTTCTTTCGTTTCTTTTATTTTTCGATTATTTTCATATATGCACTCATCTAAATATTTAAAAAAAGAATTTTTAATATCTTTCTCATATTCGGTCGTGTTTTCTCTAATATTAGGAATAATTTCCTGAATAAGAATGCTGTTTTTATCTGAAAAAAGCTTATATGAAAAACCAGGCAATTCACATGAACTAAAATCACCAGCTTCAATCCTATCTATATATTTTCTTTCTTCTATAAAGTATTTATGAAAGTATTCCATTAGCTTTTTATTTAACATTCAATCTACCTTCTGCTTCTATATATTCAATATACATATCTTTTAGTACTTGCTTTATATTGCCATATATATTTTAACCCAAAAAGTCTAACAACTGGTTGTACTGCAGCGGGCTTGACTCGCTGTCGGCTACGAACCTTTGTTATACGATTTATCTTTCTTACAGATAAATTTTTTATTATCTGAATAAATACTTTTATCACAAAAAAGAATTATTCTTTTTTCAAAACACCTTTACCTACAGCATTTTGAACTAAAACTTTTACATATTCTGGATTATCAGGATCTGTGACTTCCTTTATATATCCGCCGAAAACCCAGAAATATTGGTCAGTACCTTCATCACTGCGATCATACATTGCAATTCTGTACCAAGGAGCAGTAATTCCATCTATCGTATCTTTTTGAACAGTAACTGCATCGTAGTAAACGACTAAGCCCGCAAGAAGTAATGGTAAATATCCATTATCTTGAACAATATAATCTGAATATGGTGTAAATGAATTTCCCAATGGATGTCTTGAAACGGATGGTGGTGCAGGACAAAAATATGTACTGTAGTTAAACTTACCAGTTTCAGCATTGAGATTTGGAGCATTTCTTATTTTCAAATTTTCCTTTGCTATAATATTTGACTTACTTTTATCATACTTTATCACTTTTATCCCATTCAGGAAGCATTCGCTTCCTACCGATGTCGGATTCTTAAAATCACGAAGAATGAGCTTTTCGTTTTTATAAATACCTGTACAATAAAAATCTCTATAATTTTCATCATAAACAAAAGTACTGCTGTTTCCTTTTGGAAAAATTAAATTGTTCAATCGTTCTATATCAAAAACTTTCGTTCCGTTATTTTTTAATGTAAGGACACCTTTTTCTAATGTGTACGGATAATTTCCCCAAAGGTGACCGCCAAAAGGAGAGTAAAATGTATATGTTTTTTCATCTATGAATTCGATAAATAAATCTTCTTCGCCAACTTGTAAATCAACATTAATTCCTTTATTTTGTGCAAATACTAAAATATTTAAGAATAAAACAACAATTACTAATAAATGTCTTTTCATAAATTTCTCCAATTTTTTTTAACTTTCGCTACTAGCCCAGTGGGCTGTGCGTATAACATCCTTTCAATCCTTCTTCATTATACCATAAAAATCAATAATTCTCAGCCTAAAATGCTGAAAAAAGAAAAATCACATCTGTCTATAGGGCTTAAGTCGTCGGAGTTCGAACGCGGAGTTATTGCAGGCGCAACTGCTGAAAATATTTAATAAGTTATAGCAATGTTGGAGTTTGAACGCAGAGTTATTGCAGCGACGGGATTATCAATAAGTGGCGTTCGCGGTCTTCCAAAAAGGGAACGTGCAGCGGGACGATTTCAATGCCGTGCGCACTGCCGCAGTTTAGGACGGACAATGCGTTTGCCGCTTCTTCTTCGATTTTGGAGCGCTTCGCTTTATAAGCGGCCAAAACGCCGCCGTCTTTTAATGTCCGGAGCAGCACCTTAAGCATTTTTTTGTCCAAGGGACGGAATGCCCTAAAAACGGCAATATCGAAGCTGTTCGGTTCGATCCGTTCGGCTTCGACGTTTTGTACGCGGACGTTTTTTAAGCCGAGGATTGCCGCGCAGTTTTCCAAAAAGGCGCAGCGCTTGCTCATCCGTTCGGCGAGGACAAAATGCGTATCGGGCATAGTAATTGCGAGGGGAATGCCGGGTAAGCCGCCTCCGCTTCCGATATCGGCAATCACAAAATGGCCGCCGGCTGGATCATTTGTCTTATTTGCGGGATTTATGTCGGGAGGCGCATTCGTATCGGTGGCGCCGCGGCTTTTTAAAATACGCTCTTTTAATTTAAGCAATTCGCTGCGCGCCGAAAGGCTGTCCAAAACGTGGCGCACGATAATGTCGTCTTCGGTTTTTGCCGCCGTTAAATCGTAGGCCGAATTGAACAGCTGCAGTTCTTTCACATATGCGAGCAATTTTTTGCCGTATTGTGCGGCTTCACTGCCCGAAATGCCGAGTTCAATTAAACCGGCATGGAGTTTGCCCTCGTTTCCGTTTGATGCGCGGCTCATCGGGTCTTCCTTTGCGGTTCGAAATCGATGTCGAGCAGTAAATCGATCGTACCGTTCGGCGTTTGCGTGCGCATCGTTACCAAATTGCCGGTTTTTGCGGCGGTGAGTACGGGGCATTTTTCAAGACTTTTGAGTACGGACTGCGGATTTTCCGTGTGCTGATTTACGCTGACCGCCACGTTGAACATACCGTCCGCACGCGATTTAAAAAGCATGTAAAAGGTTTCGCCGAAGGTGCCGCCGCCCGTGCGGTAGGTGCGGTCGCCGGTCAGCAAAAAACTGCCGTCGGCTTCCGGCTTTGAAATAAAAACGGCGGTACAGCCGGCTAAAATATTGTACGAACCCGATATAAAACGAAGGATTTTTCCGCCGTTTGCCGCCTCGTGCGGCGAGGATGGCGCGGCCGATTTTTGTTCAACCGTTTTTTGAAGGGTGTCGAGCTTTTCCAATACCGCCTGCAAAAGAGCGGCGGTTTCACCCTGTGATGCGGAAAGAGAGGCCGCATTCGCCGCGGCAGTATTGCCGCCGAGCGCATTGAGCGAAAGCGGGTTTCCCGAACCGAAAAGGTTTGAAAGCATGCTTATGTCCGCGGCGCTCAGGGAAGGGGAGACGAGCTTGCCGCTTGCGGCTGCCGCGGAAGAGTTTTGCGCCTTTTTTTGTTCGTTCGATTGAGGCTGTTTTTGAGCCGTACCCGCACCCGCATTGAAAGTCGGCGCGCTGAGCGCAGGTGCGCTCAACGTCGGAGCGCTCACCGAAGGAACGTTTACCGTCGGAACTTCGGGCGGTGTGGGCGCCTGCACCGATTGGGCAAAGCATACCGCACCGAAACAGAGCTGGGCGCATACAGCGACTGCGCGGCTGTCAAAGTTTTGCAAGGCTTTCCTCCACGGCTTCCAAACGGTCGCTGAGCGTTTTAATCGTTTTTTCAAGGCGCAGCTTTTCCCGTTCGAGGTTTGTTTTTATGTCGACGGTTTCGGCCTTTTTTTTCATAAAGGCGCGCACCGAATCGGGACTGTTTCCCTGTTCGAGCCGCTCTTGGGCTTGTGCACGCTTTTCTTTTGAACGTATCGCCGAAAGCATTTTCATGTTTTCAAAACCGACGGCCGGATTCAAATCGGCCGAAGAAACCTGCACAATGCTATGCGCGGCTTGACGCGGGATTTTCAAATAGCGGTCTATGTAATCTTCGTAGCGTATGTTTGCGGCGGTGCACAATTCATGCGCTTTCAGCAAAAGTCTGCCGAATTCCTGCATAAGCACGCCGTTTTTTTCAAGGTAATCTTTTTTAATGCGTTCGGTCAGTTCGGCCAATTCCGGCGAGTTTTCAAGTCCGATGCTGTACAGGCCTTTTTTTTCGGCGATTTCCAAAAGCGAATGGAATTTCGCCCAAAAAGCGTTGCCGTGCGCTTTCGCGTATTTACGCGGTTTTAATCCGCCGTTTTGCGCGGCTTCCGCTTCATACAACAAATGGTGTGTGTATTCGTGGATCGCGGTATAGATGAGCTGATTGTCCGTATTGAAATTCTTATTGTGCAAAATAATTTCGCGCGTTTCGCACTTGTACAAACCGTTTACCTTTTTGCTCGATTTTCCGCTGAAAATCACTTCGAAATCCAAATCGCTGTTTTCGAGCGAAAGCAAAAGTTCTTTGATTTGATCGCGATTCATAATACCCCCAGCGCGTTTAAAATGATTGCGGCTGCCGTTGTTGCCGCCGTTTCCGTCCGCAAAACGCGTTCTCCCATGCCGCAGAGCGTAAAACCCGCTTGCTTAAAAAGGGAACGCTCGTTGTCGGTCCATCCGCGCTCGCTTCCGATTGCGGCCCTGATGCGGAACGGATATTCTTCAAAAAGGCCTTTAGCGGCTGCGGCAGCAAGCTCGCGTCGTATGTACGAACTTAAAGGCTCCTCGGGTGTTACGTTATCCAAGGCCGCGTTGATGTACTTGTACGCGCTATGCCGCGCGGCTTCCGGCAAATTCCGTTCTTCGCCGTGCAGCGCGCCGAGACAGCTTTTTACCGACGGAAAAAGTTCGAGCTTCGGAATGTGCGTGCTCTTTGCCTGCATGCTGCCTTCTTTTAAAGCTTCGTATGCGGAGCCCCGTTCGACAATCTTCGATTCCATATATGATTTTTCGCCCGTTTCGGTTCCGCAAAGCAAAATACGCGATACGCCCAAACCTGCCGCGTCGCGAAAAAGCCTTTTAAGCTGAATGGGGCGCACAAAGCCGACAATCAAATCGAGCGGGTAGGGCTTTTTGCCGTCCGAAAGCGGTGTAAATTCAAAACGCACACCCGTTTCGTCCGAGCGGATAATGCGCGCCGTTCCGGCTTTTCCGTTTTCAATGCCGGCTTCAAAGGTGTCGCCTTCTTTTTTTTTGAGTACGGTGCGAATGTGGCGTGCGCGGGCATCACCGGCCGGGAAAAAACAGCCGTCGCTTTCCGAAAACAGTACGATGTTCATAAACGCATTGAGTATACTCCGTGCGCTTTTATTGCGCAAGTCTATGCACGCGGGGGCACTTGTGTTATACTGCGCGTATGAATACTGTAGTTATCGGCGCTCAATGGGGAGATGAAGGTAAGGGAAAAATAGTCGATTACCTTGCCGCCGAAGCCGACGTGATTGTCCGCTATTCGGGCGGAGCGAATGCCGGCCATACGATTGTCGCGGGCGGAAAGCAATACGCCCTGCACTTGGTTCCTTCGGGAATTTTGTATCCCGGCAAAAAAGTGTATTTGGGAACGGGCATGGTTATAGATCCGGAAGCTCTGTTTGCCGAATTGGCTATGCTTAAAGAACAGGGTGTAGACTGGGAAGGCCGCGTGTTTATTTCCGATCGCGCGCATGTGGTATTCCCGCGTTACCGTGCCGAAGATAAAAAACGGGACAGCGAACGCAAACATCCGATAGGCACTACGGGACGCGGCATAGGCACCGCGTATTCGATGAAGTCGGAGCGCGACGGCATACGTATTGCAGATTTGTTTTGGAAAGAAAAAGCGGCCGAAATGCCGGCCGAAGATACGGCCTTTATCGAACCGTATAAAGATCGGCTTAAAGATATGAAAATCGACATGTGCTCGCACATGTACCGCCTGCGGCAAAGCCGCGTGCTGCTCGAGGGGGCTCAGGGCGCTATGCTCGATTTGGATTCGGGAACATACCCCTACGTATCGTCGGGAATGTCGGGTTCGTCCGGCGCCGCAGTCGGAGCGGGAATCGGGCCGCGCGACATAGACCGCGTGCTCGGCGTGTTTAAAGCGTATTCGACGCGCGTCGGGAACGGCCCCTTACCGACCGAATTCGATGAAGCCAGCCAAAGCGAACTGTACCGCTTTGTGCGCGAAACCGGCCGCGAATACGGTGTTACGACCGGCCGCCCGAGGCGCTGCGGTTATTTGGATTTGGTCGCCCTGCGCTATGCGTGCCGCGTTAATTCGGTTTCCGATTTGGTGCTCACCCATCTCGATATTTACGACAGCCTTGATACAATCGAAGCGTGCATTGCTTACGATATTGACGGAAGCATCGTAACCGATTTTCCCGCCGACATAGGTGCTTTAAATCGGGCTAAACCCGTACTCGAAAAATTCAAAGGCTGGAAAACCGTTTTAAAGAACTGCCGCTCGTTTTCGGAACTTCCGAAAGAAGCCGCCTCTTATATATCGTTTATCGAAGATTATTGCGATACTCCCGTAAACATTGTGTCGGTCGGCTATGAGCGCGCCGAAACGCTTATGCGTATCGAATCTTTTGCGCGGAGCCGTTAATGGTAACCGTATACGATTTAGGTTCTTACACTTTTCCGGCGCTTTTTAAGCACTCGGTTTCCTGTTTTAAAGACCGTCCCGCATTATCGTTTGCAAACGGCAAGCCGCTTACCTATGCCCAAATCGAAGGGCTTGTTGCGCACATGGCGCGCGTGTTATATCGCATCGGCATACGGCAGGGCGCAAAGGTTGCCGTATACGGGGCAAGTTCGCCGAATTGGGGCGCATCTTATTTTGCGATAGTCAATTCCGGGGCGATCGCCGTTCCGCTTTTGCCCGATTTTACTTCAGGCGAAGTTCAAACCATTCTTACTCATGCGGGCGTTTCGACGATTATCGTTTCCGAAAAACTGAAGGTAAAGCTCGACGCAATTCCTTCCGCACAGGTGCAAAACATCATACGCATGGAAGACTTTTGCGTTTTGCGCGAAAACGGCAAAGACCTTGTGCAATCGACCCTTACCGGCAATGACAAAAACGCCGGCGCGGACCTTTCGAGCCCGCTGTCCGTTTCCGCTTCGGTTTGTGCCGCCGCTTCCGAGGACGGGGAGCCGCTGCCGGAAGTTGCGGTAAAAGAAGACGACATCGCATCGATAATTTATACCTCGGGAACCACCGGCCGCTCAAAGGGCGTCGTACTCACGCATAAAAATCTCGTGTTCACGGCCATCCAGTGTCAAACCGTCCACCGCGTAAACAAGATGGACAAGTGCCTGTCCTTTTTGCCGCTGTCGCATGTGTACGAGTTTACGATCGGCTTTGTGATGCAGTTTTTAAACGGGGCTTGCGTGTATTATTTGGAACGGGCGCCGGCAATATCGACCCTGCTGCCGGCATTCAAAAAGGTGCGGCCGACCGTTGTTTTAAGCGTCCCGATGATTATGGAAAAAATCTATAAAAATAAGGTGGTGCCGACTTTTACGAAAAGCGAGCTTTTACGCAGATTGTACCGCAAGCGTTTTTTTCAAAAGATATTTCATCGCATCGCGGGATCTTCCCTTAAAAAACTGTTCGGCGGCCGGCTTAAGTTTTTCGGCATCGGCGGCGCAAAGATAGATCCCGCCGTAGAAATTTTTATGAAAGATGCGAAATTCCCGTACGCCGTCGGCTACGGACTTACCGAAACATCGCCGCTGCTTGCAGGCTCGAATCCCGGCAACACGGTTCCCGGAACCATCGGCCCGATACTTCAAGGTGTCGAGCTTACAATTTTGGATCCCGATCCCGAAAGCGGTGTCGGCGAAGTTATTGCACGCGGCGAAAACGTTATGCGAGGTTATTACAACGAAAGCGCTTTAACGCAAGCGGCTTTTACTACGGAAGAAGATTCCTGCGGGCCCGGCTGGTTTAAGACGGGCGATTTGGGAAAGCTGCACAACGGTATGTGGCTTTCGCTCAAAGGCCGATTGAAAAACATGATTTTAGGTTCCGGCGGCGAAAATATTTATCCCGAAGATATCGAGTTTGTGCTTAACCAGCACCCCGACGTTGTCGAATCGCTGGTTGTTGAAGATGAGGACGGTCTTGTCGCCCTCGTCCAGCTCGACGAAGAAAAGCTGAAAAGCCGCGGCCTTTTAAGTTCCGTCGGCCAAGCGGTCGAAGACATCAAAGAAGGTCTTTTATACAAGCAGGAGGAAATACTTTCCGAAATAAAATATTTTGTAAACAATAAGGTAAACCGTTTTTCAAAGGTCGGCTCGGTAAAGCCGGTAACATCGTTCGAAAAAACCGCGAGTCAAAAAATCAAGCGTTATTTGTACAACCTGCGCGGCAGCAAAAAAAAATGATAGCGTGTACGTTTATGTAAAACTTGTTTTAAGCGCGCGGCGTTTTTTAAAGCGGTCTAAGCCCTGTTCCAAAAGCAGTTCTATCAGCCGGTCGTACGGGAGGCCCGATTGTTCGCACATTTTGGGGAACATGCTTATCGGCGTAAAACCGGGCATGGTGTTTATTTCGTTCAAATACAGTTTGCCGCTTTTTTTATCGATAAAAAAATCGACGCGCGCAAGGCCGCTGCAGTCCAAGGCCGCGTATGCGCGTTCGGCCATCGCCTGTACTTCTGTACGCTGTTCGGCCGTTATCGGAGCGGGAATTAAAAGACGCGCGCCGTTCGGGTCGGTATATTTTGCTTCGTAATCGTAAAAGCCGTGAGTCGGCGCGATTTCACCCGGCTCGTAGGAGCATACGGCGCTTGCTTTTTCGGCGCCGCTTCCACAGGATGCGCTTCCGCAGGATAGGCTGTCGCCGGTAACGGAACATTCGATTTCGCGCGCATCGATGCATTCTTCAATCAATATTTTTTCGTCCCATAAAAACGCTTCGTGCACGGCACGCTCGAACTCTTTTCGATTGCCCGCCTTCGCCGCGCCGACCGAGCTTCCCGCACTGGAGGGCTTTACGAACAAAGGATAGCCGAAGCGTTTTTCCGCCTCGTCCAATTTTTTTTGCAGCGTTTCGTCTTCAAGCGCTCTCTTTTTTATGCACGCGAACGGCACAACCGGAAGTCCTTCATAGGCCCAAATTTTTTTTGCTTGCGCTTTGTCCATCGCAATCGCGCTGCTTGCTACGGAACAGCCGCAGTAGGGAAGTTCGGCCATTTCCAAAAGCCCCTGCACAAGCCCGTCTTCGCCGTACGAACCGTGTAAAACGGGAAAAACTATATCGACCGCAAGTTTCTTCGCCTGTTTTGCGCCGTCTTTGTTTGTGTCGATTTGACCGATTTGCAGGGCTCGCTCGGTGCCACCTCCGGGCACGAGACTGACGATACGCGATGAGTCCTGCGCGATTTTGAGTACCGCATTCGTATCGCGGACGACGCGCTCTGCTTCGCTTTCGTCCTGCACATACCAAACGCCGTCTTTTGCAATTCCGATAAGAACGAGCGAGTGTTTTGTGCGGTCGATGCGGCGCACAACCGAAGATGCGGATACAAGGGATACTTCATGTTCGCCGCTTTTTCCGCCGAATAATACTGCAACAGTCATAATAAACCTCTGAATCGTAATGCCTTAGTTTTCTCCGAAGCCCATTTCGGCCAAAGCCGTTTCGGCTTCGCGCGTTTCGTCATAGGGAACGGTTTTATTTTTATAGATGATGGAATTTTCGTGCGACTTTCCCAAAAGCAATACCGCGTCGTCTTTTTGCGCCAAAGAAAACGCTTTGCGGATTGCCTGCGGCCGGTCGGGAATTAAAAAAAGATTTTTACCGCGCGTCATGCCCTCGCAGCCCTGTGCAATCATTTCGAGCAGTTCCATGGAATCTTCGCCGCGCGGATCTTCGTCGGTTAAAATAACGATATCGCTGTATTCGGACGCGATTTTGCCTTGGAGCGGCCGCTTTTGCGTGTCACGCTCTCCGCCGGAACCGAACACGCTGATAATGCGCCCCTTTGTTTTTTTGCGCATCGGCGGAAATACAATCATAAACGACGAGGGCGTGTGTGCATAGTCTATAAATACGTCGAAGTTTTGCCCCTTTGTTATACGGCACATGCGGCCCTTGACGGGTGTAAGCGACCGCGCCGAGCGGGCAAGCTCTTCGCCCGGTATTCCCGTTATGCCGGATACGATAATCAGCGCGGCGGTAATATTGCATGCGTTAAAGGAACCCGCAACGGGCGCGTTCACACTGATTGCCGTTTCGCCTTTTTTAAGCGTAAAACCTATGCCGTGCCGCGTTTCTTCAAGGTTTTCTATCGCGTATAGGCCGGCTTTGAACAAAGCCTCATCCGGCTCTTGCGATTTTGCGGACGTTTGCAGTATGTCCGGCGGAATAAAACCGGCGACCGGAAAGCCGGAGGCGGCCTGCACAAAATACTGCGCGGCCGGATCCGCGGCATTGACAACGGCAACCGGTTCGATTGTGCGTTCGGTGTTCAAAATAAATTTTTCGTGAGCGTGCCGCGCAAGGTTTCTGAATAAATTGGCTTTATCGCTTTTATATTGTTCGTACGTGCCGTGAAATTCCAAGTGTTCGTGATTGACATTCATCATAGCCGCGGCGTCGAAAGGAACGTCGCCGAGTCTGTTTGTTTTTACCGAAAGGCCGTGGGACGACGCTTCGATAACGGCGTATTCGCAGCCGTTTTGAACCATGTTATACAAATATTCCTGTACGATCGGCGCTTCCGGAGTGGTTTGATGCTCGCTGTTGTCGCAGGCTTCGCCGCCGAAGGAATGCTGCACGGTTGAAATAAAGCCCGCTTTTTTGCCGGCAAAGCGCAAAAGCTGCCAGCAAAAAAAGACTGTAGTGCTTTTCCCTTCGGTTCCCGTTACGCCCGCAACGCAGAGCTTGTTGCCCGGATAGTCGTAAAAGGCTGCCGACAGGGGCGACATCGCAAAACGGCTGTCCGGCGTGTGAACCAGTACCGTTTTATGAGCTTTTGCGGCCGCAACCGCCGCATCCGGCAGCCGTCCCTCGTATACGACCGCACGGGCTCCCGCGGCGATCGCTTTTTCGGCAAACTCGTTTCCGTGAACGTGAATGCCGGGCAGCGCAAAAAAAAGCGAACCTTCCCGCACGTGCCGCGAATCGAAGGCAAGCGACTCGATGACGGGATCGTTTTCGGGGTGCATCGTTATCGTATAGGCAAGAGAATGCGCGCAGGGCTCAAGAAATGCCGAAAGTCTTTTCTTCATACCGCATTTTACCTTCTTGCCAAGCTGCCCATCGGATCCCAAGGTTCAAGTTCTATGGGGCTTTGTGTGAAAAGTTCGCGCTGCGCTTTGGTCAGGTATTTTTTATTGACGACGATTTGATAGGTGAATTGATCGAACCATTCGTCGCTCATTACCCAAAAGCCTTCTTTGCCCACATCTTTGCCCCAGCTGTTTTGCACGCGCCAGCGGTCGGCTTTGCCGTTTTCGTCAAGGTTGACTCCCGTAAAGGTCATCGCGTGCGTCATTAAACTTTCGCGGTAATCCAAGCGCTGTTCTTTGGTAAGCGGGAAGCCGGTATCGAATAAAAGGTCGGGACGCAGTGCGTTCATCGACAACAAGCCTTCGGTTTTTAAAAACCACTGCTGAACGTCGCTTCCGAACCACACGGCTTCTCCCGCTTTCATTTGGGCTACGGCGGCTTTTTTTAAGTCTTCAATCGGAAGATTCAAATAGATAACGGGTGTTCCGCCCGCGACATTGCCCAAATACTTTACCGTATAGGTTTTGCCGAAGGGTTTGTCCTTTGTCGGCGCGTTGATGAGGCTTACGTAATCGTCCAATTTCATGTCCACGTAATCGGCAAAAAATTGCTGCGGGGTTGAACGGATACGGATAAATTTATCGTCTTTGTCGCGCGTTTCCCACGTAAAGGATGCCGGCGGTTTGCCTAACGATATGCACAGCATGCGGTAGACTTCGTTCATCATCGCCTGTTTGCGGGAGCGCAGTTCGCGGATGCTTTTGCCCGACCGGTGTTCCTCGCGCAGCGTGCAGGCGTATTCGCGCAGCTTGAGCGTCAAGTATTTTGTCAAGTCTTTGGTAGCCGACGAATCGAAGCTTTCGTTCATCGCGTCTTTGGGAATAACGCCGTATTTTTTTATTAAGTCGGCAAACATCGACCATTGTCCGCCGTCGGCGACGGGCGCTTCAAGCAAAAAGTGCAAAAGCCGGCCGTTAAGCGGTTCGTCGAGCGTGGCTAAAATGTTTTCCAAAAACCAGTTCGACTTTTCCAATTTATCCCAAAACAGCGGATAGCTTTGCGACAGTTCCATGTTTTTAAGCTTCAGCTTTTTCATAACTTTTAAACGCATAACGTTGAGCGCCGCGAACATCCAGCAGCGGCCGGATTGTTTTTGGTCGGTTATGTCGCCGGAGTCTATGGAAACCGAAAAGTTGTTTTGCATGCTGCGGTTTTCTTTGTAATCGATGCAGCTTGCGGCAATACCGTTTTTTACCGCACCGTTCATCGCAAGCGTATATGCCCTTTCCGCGTCGAAATCGCGCTCAAAGGCGGCAAGCGTTTGTGATGAGAGTTCGGTAAACGCTTCGGAAAAGATGGGTTGTATTTTATTCATGGAGTCATCATAGCGTTCGGAGTAAAAATGGTCAATGCGGGTTCGTATAATCCGGGAATACACAAAAGCCGAAAAATCCGTAAAAAAAAGCCGAATCCGTCAAAAAGCATACCGCTTTTTGACAGACCCGGCTCTTTGTTCTCATTCCCGCCTTAATGCGGACGGGAAAAGTTTTTACATCTTTTTCAAATTGTTTTCCAAAACGTCCAACTGGGCGGCCAATTCTTTGGGCAAGTGGCTGCCGAATTTCGGATAGTGGTTTGCGCGGATGTCCGCGATTTCTTTTTTCCAGCCTTCTTTATCGACCGAAGTGATTTCTTTCATTGCCGCGGCGCTGATTTTAAGACCGTCGGTGTTGATCGCGCCTTCTTTGGGCATATAGCCGATGGCGGTGTCCACGTAGTTGTCTTTGCCGTCGCAGCGGTCGAATACCCACGCCAATACGCGGCTGTTTTCGCCGTAGCCGGGCCAAATGAAGTTGCCGTCGGCATCTTTGCGGAACCAGTTAACGTAGAAGATTTTGGGCAATTTGTCCGCGCTCGATTTTTTGCCGATGTTGATCCAGTGCTGGAAGTAGTCACCCATGTTGTAGCCGCAGAAGGGCAGCATGGCAAAAGGATCGCGGCGCACTTGTCCGACTTGATCGGAAATAACGGCTGCCGTAACTTCCGAGCCGACAATCGAACCGAGGAATACGCCGTGGTTCCAATCGCGTGCCTGGTGTACCAGCGGAATCGTCGAGGGGCGGCGTCCGCCGAACAAAAATGCGGAAATCGGCACGCCTTTGGGATCTTCCCATTCTTTTGCAATGCACGGGCACTGTTTTGCCGGAGCCGTAAAGCGCGCGTTCGGGTGAGCAAATTCTTCGCCTTTGGGGCTCTTGTCGGTGGGCAGCGCATCGCGGGTATTGCCCTTCCAGTCAACCAATTTGCCTTTGGCGGGGTAGCCGATTTGTTCCCACCACACATCGCCGTCTTCGGTGAGTGCGCAGTTGGTGAAGATGCTGTTCTTTTTGCACGATTCCATCGCGTTTTTGTTGGAATGTTCCGATGTTCCGGGAGCGACGCCGAAGAATCCCGCTTCAGGGTTAATCGCGTACAATCTGCCGTCCGAACCGAATTTCATCCATGCGATGTCGTCGCCGACCGTTTCAACCTTCCATCCGGGAATCGAAGGAATGAGCATAGCCAAGTTCGTTTTACCGCATGCCGAGGGGAAAGCGCCGGTAACGTATTTTACCTTGCCTTCGGGGTTGGTCAGTTTTAAGATGAGCATGTGCTCGGCAAGCCAGCCTTCGTCGCGCGCCAAAACCGATGCGATGCGAAGCGCAAAGCACTTTTTGCCCAGCAACGCGTTTCCGCCGTAGCCGGAACCGTACGACCAGATAAGCCGTTCTTCCGGGAACTGCGAAATGTATTTGTGTTCCATATCGGCGCAGGGCCAAATGCCGTTGTCCGATTCGCCCTTTGCAAGCGGCTTTCCGACCGAGTGCAGACAGGGAACGAATTCGCCCGTTTTATTGATGATGTCCAAAACGGCGGTTCCGACGCGGGTCATAATATCCATATTGCAGACAACGTATGCCGAATCGGTTAATTCAATACCGTTTTTGGCGATGCCGGAACCGACCGGCCCCATTGAAAACGGAATAACATACATCGTGCGGCCTTTCATGCAGCCGGTGTACAAGCCTTTCATCGTGGCTTTTAATTCGGTCGGGTCGATCCAGTTGTTTGTGGGACCGGCGTCTTCTTTTTTCCGGCTTGCGATATAGGTACGCGCTTCAACGCGTGCAACGTCCGAAGGCAGAGAACGGAACAAAAAGCTGTTCGGTTTTTTCTTAAGCGGAATTGCCAAACCCGCATCAACGGCAAGTTTCATAAGGCGATCGTATTCTTCCTTGGAGCCGTCGCATACGTATACGCTGTCCGGCTGGCACATTTTTACACATTCATCCACCCAAGCGCGTGCTTTCGGGTTTTTGATCTCATCTATTTTCATATAAACTCCTATTAAAAACTTTTGCAGGGGATGTGGATTCCCGAAAAAGTTTTTAGCGGCGCTTTCACAAACATCCGTTGAGAAAGCGCAATCGATATGCGGGTTTGCAACGCAAATCCGGGATAAAACAAAGCGGCGGCATTGCGGACGTTTTGTTTTATCGCTACTCCTTTGTCCGGCGGCGAGCCGTATTTTATATAATTGATAAAAACTTACGCCGTATCGGTAAAACTATAGCGTATTTTGCCGATCGTTACAAGAGGAAAAGGAAAGAGGAAATAAGCAAAATAATGCATACGGCAATGCCTCTGCCCGCATGCGGCGCGGTTACGTTTTTAGAGCAAAATCACGTTTCAAAACCGAACAGGAGGTTCGGTTTTGAATTCGAGTTTTAGGCACAAGCCTAAAACTCGCACACATACAACTTGTCTGGCGTCCTGACAGAACTAAATCACTCATATCTTATCCTGCTGGGGGATTGTATCGACATGGATGTCGGAAGAGCTTTAAATATGCGAGTTTATGCATCGCATAAACTCGAAGAAAGAATTGTACAGGCAGTACAATTCTTTCTCACCTCGCGGCAGGGCAGTGCCGGTGCGTCAGTCTTTGTTTATTTCACTTCAACCATCGCATACATAGAACTTTAAGTTCGCAATTCTGAAGAATTGCTCATACTTTATATTGGATTTACAATTGTCAGCTGTAAGAAGGGGTTTCCAAAGGGGTGTCCCCTTTGGCAGTGCGGGAAGGAGAGAGGGTTTTAGGGAGAGAGGAAACCCTGCTCTGAACGGGGTTTCCTCTCTCCCTGGATAAATCGGGCTTTTATGCGCTGATTGAAAAAAGAACGGCGGTTTTGTTTGCCGGGGCGCCGCCTAAAGCGTAGGGGTTTGATTTTGCAATGCCGACGATGTTTTGTATGCGGCTTTGATAGTCCCGTATAAGATTGTCGATTTGGTTGTCGGTCAGCTGCGACGTGTCCGCAGCGGGGGCGGAGCCTTTTTTGATGCCCGCCAAACGCTCGATGAGCGCGTTTAAAATGCTTATTTTGCTTATGTTGACGCCGCTTTGGCCTTTTCCGGCGGCAACGCCCGCAACGTGTTTGAATTGGCTGTAGCCGACGAGGGCGGGCGCTACGGGAACGTATAGTTTTCCCGCCGCGGATGAGACGGACGACACGGCGGCAAAGCTGTAGCGCGATTGCGCGATACCGTTTAAATCACCGAGTGTGCTGATCATATCTCCTCCTGTTTTAATTATCGGAAGAAAAAATAATCAGTTAAATGAATTTTAATACAGGCGGCGTTTCCATTCGGCCGTGAACTGGTCGATTGTTTTTCCGTGCAGCGGATTGCTTGCGTTCGCTTCGGCAAGCAAATACGGCAGAATGACGTTCGCTTTTATTTGGTTCCAGTTCGTCGGCAAAATATTCGGCACCGAAAGATAGTCGGCTGCCGGCAGATTGCCCAGCAGTTCGGGATAAAAAATCGGGAAGATGCGTTCGTTTACGCTGCGTACGGACGAAAATCCGCCGGAAATGCCGAATGTCCGCGTATATAAATTCAGGCTCGACCGCCATTCGAGCATGGCTTTTTGATTCGTCGCGTTCATAAACCAAATGATAAAAAGTTCGGCGGCGGCGGAATTTTTTGCGTATTTGTACATTCCCATCGAAATCATATCGTCTTCGACGGGGAGCATTTCGTCTTTTCGAATCCAGCGGAAATCCACGTCCTGCAGTTTTTCGGGCGCCGTACCGAACAGCGTGTCGCTGGTAATGTAAGCGAACAGGCAGTGTTTTTCGGTTACCCATTTTATGTGCGGATTGTACAGATATTTAAACTGATAATCGTCTTCGGCCGCTGCGGACGTGTTTATACTTGTTGTCCATGAGCGAAGGTAATCGACGGTTTTATCGAGCGCGCTTTGGTTCCATGCGAACGAACTCCGCTGCCTTGAAGATTCGGAAAAATCGGCTCCGTTCAGCTTGGCCGTTTGGTATAAAAATTCGGGGATCCAGCGCGGGGCAAAACCCATCGACGTGTATACGCCTTTTGCATTTTGTTTATTCAGCAGAGCGCCCGCATCGCGTATTTGGTCGGGACTCAGCATGTAATTGTCGGGAATCAGGTCGGTGTAATCGGTCGAAAAAATGAGCGCGCCCAAATTGAAGCTGACCGGCAAAAGGTATTGCTTGCCGTTGACGTTTCCCGGTTTTAAAAGCTGCGGATAAAATATTGCGCGTTTTAAAAGCTGGTCGTCGAACAGGTAATCGAGCGGCAAAAAGTTGGCGCGCAGCCGTCTGTTTTTAAGCCACGGGCCGACGATGATGTCGGGCAGCCGTTCGTCTTTTGCCGGCGGTAAAGATTCCAGCGGATTTTCTTTGTAGACGACAAGCACTTTTACCTTTTCGCTCGATGCGTTGAATAATTCGGCATAGGTAACGAATTCGCTTTGGTTCGTCCATAAAACGACCGGATCTTCGTATGCGCCGTTTGCGCCCTTGCACGATACAAACAAAACACAGACAATGGCGCACGCGAAGACGCACGCACGCACAATCTTATTCATTTGCCAAATCCTCGGCGGCTTTGTATACGGCTTCGTACACGCCGGTTACGGTATTTTCGTCGAGACTCGAAAATGCGATGCGCAGCGTTTCGTTGTCGATTGCGATTGTGCCGATACCGTATTCGGAAAGGAGCTTGCGCCGAAGAATTTCGGCACTGACCGTTTTACAGCGCAAACTCATAAAATAGCCCGAATTGAACGGCAGCGGTTCGAGCACGGGATGGTTCGGTTTTGCGTCGACAAAGGCGCGCACTTTGCGGTAGCGTTTTTCGAGCATGGCGCGGAAAACGTTTTTTTCGCTTTCCAATTCGGGACTTTCGATCGCCTTTATCATAATGGACTGCGCGGGCGTCGATGCGCATGAAACCGAAGATCGGATAATTCCCGTTATTTTTTTCGAAAGCGCTTCGTAATGCGTCTCGGTTAAGCCCTTGCCGGCAAAGGTTAAAAAACCGGTGCGGAAGCCCCAAATATAGTCTTCCTTGGTCGGGCCGTCTATTTTAACGGCGACAACGCGTTCGTGAATGTCGGCCAAAAAAGCGAACAGCGACTCGGTTTCGACGTCTTTTTCGTAATTGAGCCCGAAATACGCATCATCGCACCACACCATAACGTACGCGCCTTTTTCGGCCGCTCCGCGGATAATCGAACAGATTTCCTTCGCTTCGGATCTTGTCGGAGAATAGCCCGAAGGATTTTGCGGAAAGTTGAGCAAAACGCGTATTTTGCCCATTTTGCTTTCTTCGTTCATAACGGCGCGAAACGCGTCGAGGTTAAAGCCGCTGCCGGAAAACATCGGAAACTGCAAAAACTGCGCATTGCGCCGCGCTTTTATAATAAGGGCGTAATTGTCCCACGAAGGGTCTCCGGCAAGCAACACATCGTTTTCCGATATAAAAAGATCGCACAAATACGAAACGCCCGCCGTAAGGCCCGGCACAACGACCGGCAGCGAAAAGGTTTTCCCTTTAAGCGTGGGGTTTTTTTCGATGATTTTTTGTTTCCACAGTTCGCGCAGTTTCGGAATACCCGCAGTCGGCGCATAGGCGACCGCTTCGTCCGCCGTTAAAAAAGGCAAGTGCTTTTGCACGGACGGAAGCGTTACGGCTTTTCCTTTCACGCATGCCATACCGATTGTGCCGTTCGCTTTGTAAGCCGAAGCCTTTGCTTCCGCGCTTTGGGCGATGATTCCTTTCGGAAAATAAATTCTGCGCCCCAAATCGGAAAGCAGACAGCCCAAACTGGTGCCGTCGAGTACGGTATTTAATTCTTGTGCTAATGCGTGTATCATGATATGGTATAATATGCGACGCGGGCAACTGTGTCAATGAAAAAACAAAGTTAAGGAATAAAATATGGCTGACGGAACCAAGGGTACGGAAAAAAATCAAAAGGAATTCGAGCGCTGCCGCTCGATAATCGAAAACTGCCGCATTGAAGCCGCAAAGCGGATTGTTGGCCAAACGCATGTTATAGACGGCATTTTGACGGCCCTCATCGCCGGCGGTCATATTTTGCTTGAAGGCGTTCCGGGTTTGGCAAAAACGCTGGCGGTAAAAACCTTTGCCGATATGTCCGGCCTCTCTTTTAAGCGCATTCAGTTTACGCCCGATCTTTTGCCCGCCGACGTAACGGGTACGCTTATTTACGAACAGGGCGCCGGACGCTTTTCGGTGCGCAAGGGGCCGGTATTTACGAATTTGCTTTTGGCGGACGAAATAAACCGTTCGCCCGCAAAAGTGCAGTCGGCCCTGCTCGAAGCTATGGGCGAATATCAGGTTACGATCGGCGAACAAAGCTTTGAACTTCCCAAGCCCTTTTTCGTTATGGCGACGCAAAACCCGATAGATCAGGAAGGAACGTACAATTTACCCGAAGCCGAACTCGACCGCTTTTTGCTTAAAATCCTGCTGAATTATCCGTCGGGCGAAGAAGAACAGCGCATCGTAAAAAGCGGCGGCCGGCTTGAAGAAGTGCCCGTCGCGCGCGTTTTCGATGCCGAATCGATCGAATTGTGCCGTTCGCTTTTGGACGACGTTACCGTTACCGACGACATTGTGCGCTACATCGTGTCGATTGTAAACGTAACCCGCCCCGACAAAGACAAAAAGAACACCGGCTCGGCTTCCGGCTCCGCCGTGCTTAAATATCTTTCGTTCGGCGCTTCTCCGCGCGCAAGCATCGCTTTGAACCGCTGCGCAAAGGTGCGTGCGCTTTTTGCCGGCCGTTCCTTCGTTTTGCCCGAAGACGTTAAAGCGGCCGCGCCGGACGTGCTGCGCCATCGTTTGATTTTATCGTACGAAGCGGCCGCAGACAATGTAAGCGCCGACGACTTAATCGAAAAAATCCTTTCGCTGATGCCGGTGCCTTGATTATGAAAAGTCCCGACGGAAAGCCGCAAAACGGAAAACCGCAAAATACCGGCGCCCTTGCCGAAAAAGCGCGCCTGCTTCATCTTCGCGCGCGCACGCTTTCGGACAGTTTTCATTCGGGTTCTTCGCGTTCTTTTTACAAGGGGCGCGGCGCCGATTTTGCCGGCGTGCGCGAATACCTGTGGGGCGACGATGTGCGTTCCATAGACTGGAACGTAACCGCGCGCATGGGAAAGCCCTTTATAAAACTGTTCGAAGAAAACCGCGAACTTATCCTCTTTTTGGTTGTCGATATGTCCGCTTCGATGGACGGCGGTGCCGAAGGCAAAAGCCGCCTCGACACGGCTGCGGAAACGGCTTCGCTTTTAATTCTTTCGTCGCTGTACAACGCGGGCCCCGTCGGCGCCGTTTTTTTTGACGGAGAAATCCTTTTTTCGGCGGCCCCCAAAAACAAAAAAGATCACGCAATGCTTTTGTTTACCAAAGTGAATGCCGTTCCGCCGCGGGAAAAAGAAGGCACCGCTCTGGCTCAAGCGTTGCGCGGCGCGTCAAAACTTTTAAAAAACCGTTCTCTCGTCGCCGTTATTTCGGACTTCCGCTGCGGCGGCTACGAAGAAGAACTTGCCCTGCTGAGCCACAAGCATGAAACGGTCGGCATTCATATAAGCGATCCGTTCGACGAAGAAATCCCTTCGTGCGGCGGACTTCCCGTTTCGGATACGGAAAGCGGCATGCGCACGGTTTTGCCGACGTCTTCCGAACCGTTTAAGCGCGAATGGAAAAATTTCCACCGGCGGCATACCGAACGCCTGCAAAGCGTTTTTTTGCGACGCGGCGCTTCGTATATGAATATTTCCGTAAAAGACGATCCGCTTTATGAGCTTATGCGCTTTTTTTCGTCGAGGGATTGGTAGCCTATGCGTGCGCGTTTTACGCTTTGCCTCCTTTCCTTTTTTTTGTGCGCTGCGGCTCTTTTTTGCGTGCCGGACGGCCGGGTTTCCGTTATGCCCAAAGACGTGTATGTCGGCGATGAGGCGGAAATCCGTTTTGAATTTTCTTTTGCCGAAAAATTATTCGAAGGCGATTCTCCTTCGCTGAATGTGCAGGCCTTTACGGATGTATCCGATATGTCGGATGTATCGCCCGGATCGCGTTCCGAAAACGAAGAACTTAAACGTATCTTTTTTACGGACGATTATACGATTCAAAGCATGCGGCTGAAAGGAAGTCCTCCGTCATACGTGCTGTCGATTGTTTTTATTCCGTGGAAAACGGGCGAAATCGACATGAGCGCCTTTGATTTGTCGTCGGTACTCGGCCTTTCCGTGCGTCCGTTTTTAACGGACATTCCGCCGGTACATATTCAATCCATCACGGAAAAAACCGGCGAAAAACAGTTGCGGCCCGTTAAGGGACCGATTATCATTCCGGGCACAACCTACGCGGTGGCAGCATTTTGCGCCGTACTGTTGCTTTTTTTTGCGGTTGTAACGGCGCTGCTTATCCGCTTTGCTCTTATCCGCGGTTTTTTTCAAGCCTTTTTTGAACGCATGTTTTCTTCGCAAAGTTTTCGCGCGGTGTGCCGCGAGCTTTTGTTTTTGGAAAAAAGGGGACAAGCGCTTCCGTCCGGCGTTTTTTGCACACGTGTGTCGCGCCTTATACGCAGCTATCTTGAAAACCGTTTTTCCTATCCGTTTACGGCGAAAACGAGCTCCGAATTGGTTCCCGCTTTTTCCGAGTTTTTTGCGCACAGCGCATCCGAGCGCTCTTACGCGTATATGCAGGATTTGTATGAAGTGTGCGCGCGCTGCGATTACATCCGTTTTTCCGGTGAAAGCGTTTTTTCCCGGGAAGAAAGAATCGACTCGGTGCAGCGCGTGCGTTCCGCCCTGCTTTATTTTGAACAGCCGGAAGAGCGGGAAGCCGAAAATCAAAAAACGGAGGAGGCGGTATGAGCGGGTTCGAGCATCCTTTTGCGCTGTTTTTTTTGCTGACTCCGTTGTTGTATTTTATTTTGCACAAATTGAATGCGGCTTCTCCGCCGGTGTTTTCATTCTCTTTTGCCGATTGGAACGGCCGGGCATTTGAATGGAAAAGTTCCGTCGGTACGACGGTGCGTTTTATGTCGAAGACGCTGTTTGCCTTGGGCTATTTTGCCCTTGTCGCGGCCCTCGCCGAACCGACGGTTTTGGAAAAGGAAAAGCTTTTTATGTCGCGCGGTGCGGACGTTGTTTTTGTCGTGGATACAAGTCCTTCGATGGCGGCGCTCGATATAGCCGGCGCGAGCCGTTTGCAGGCGGCAAAGCAGGCGATTTCGCTTTTAGCGCGCGAAAACAAGGGTATTTCGTACGGGCTTGTCGCCTGCGCTTCGCAAGCCGCACTTTTGGTTCCGCCGACTTTGGACCAAAAAACGTTTTTCGAACGGCTTGCGGCAATGGGTGTCGGCGAAATGGGCGACGGCTCGGCTTTAGGGGTCGGCATAAGCACGGCGGTCTACCATCTTGAATCCTCTGCCGCTCCGGTAAAAATCATTGTGCTTTTAACCGACGGAGAAAACAACGCCGGAGCCGTCCATCCGAACACGGCGGCCGCTCTCGCAAAAGACAACGGGATTTTGCTGTATATTGCCGGAATCGGAACAAAGGGTTCCGTTCCCATCGAGTACACCGATCCTGCAAGCGGGAAAATCTATTCAGGTTATTTGGATTCGGGCTTTAACGATGCGTCTTTGCGCGCTCTCGCTTCGGCAGGCGGCGGCAGCTATTATTCGGTGGAAACCCTTTCTTCGCTTTCGGCGGCGCTGCAAAATATCACGATAAAAAATTCGGTACGGCAAACGTACAGCATAAAGCAAAAAAAAATATCGTTTTATCCGCACTGTGCGGCAGCCGCTCTTTTGTGCTTTTGCGCCGCATGGCTTTTACGCCGCGTGTATTTAAAGGAAATGTGAGGAGCCTATGATGCTTTTTGAACGCCCCGAAGTTCTGCTGCTTTCGGCGGCAATTCCGATCGCCCTCATTTATGTTTTTGCTCATATACGGAACATTGCGCGCATCGCCGCGTCCGACCCTCACGGCAAAACGAAGCTGTTTAAGCTGCGCGTGCGCTCGGTACTGTGGGCGCTCGCCTGGCTGTGCATCGTTATCGCACTTGCCGGCCCTACATGGGGAATCGAACCGGTGCCGGTTGAGCGCAGCGGTAGCGCGCTTTGCTTTGTGTTCGATATTTCGTACAGTATGACTGCCGAAGACGTGTTTATCAAAAAGGAAAAGCTTTCGCGCTTGGATGCTTCCAAGCGCATTGCGCTTTCGCTTTCGGAACGCATAAACGGTGCGTCCGCCGCGGTCGTTTTGGCGAAGGGCGGCGGCATTTTGGCGCTGCCGCTTACCGAAGATTACAATGCCCTCGAAAATCTTATTTCGGTGCTCTCGCCTGCGATGCTTTCGGCGCCCGGTTCGAACATCGCCTCCGGCATAGAACGGGCATTGGACGCTTTCCCGCCGCAATCGGCGCGCAATTCGTTTATCGTCGTTTTTACCGACGGCGATGAAACCGAAGGCAATATCGCGCGTTCGATTTTGCGCTCTTCAAGCTTCGGCGTGCATGTGTTTTTAGTCGGAACGGGAACCGATGCCGAAACCGAAATCCTTGCAGGCGACGGCAAAACGCCGGTAAAAACCGCTTTGCGTAAAGCTCGTTTGGAAAAGGCCGCCGAGTCCGATACGGTGCATTATATTTCCGCTTCCGACGAAAAGGCGGCCTCTCGTATTGCGGATGCCGTCGCCTCTTTTTCGTCACCGCTTTCCGGTACAAAAGATTCGGCAACGGGATACGAAATGCAAAAAGCAAAACATCACGCGTGGTTTTTGCTTGCCGGCATTTTTCTTTTTCTTGCGGGATTTATCTGCGTGCAGTTGGGGCCGGTAAAAAAAGCGCCGCTTGTATTTTTGTGCCTGCTTTTGACGCTTTCGGGCTGCTCTTCGTGGAAAAAAGAACAGGGAACCGTACTGCTCGGTTCTTACTATTGGTCGCGGCGCGATTATCAAAAAGCGGCGGCGGCGTTTTTGGCGGCTGCCGCCCGCGCGGAACAGATACACAGCGAAGAACTTTTAAATTATGCGCTGTACGCGCTCGGCGCTTCGTACCTCATGCAGGACGAAAATGCCGCGGCTCTTGCAAAATTCGATCAAGTCGCGCCCGATGCGCCGGATCCGCTTTTGTACGCGCTGCGCTACAATAAAGGAATTATCGCGTACCGCGCCGGAGATTTTGCCGCCGCCGCCGATTGCTTTAAAAGCGCCCTTGCCGTCGACGGAACAAGCCTCGACGCAAAGGTAAACCTCGAATTAAGTCTTCAACAAAAACACTTAAAGCCGAAAAGCGCCATTCGGGAACTTGTTCCCGCCCAAACGCAAAGCGCGCCGCCGGGCGCCGAAGACGCCGTATTTTCGCTTATCAGGGAGAACGATAAAAAAAGATGGAAAAGTCAATACGCGGAACCCGCGCAAAACGAAACAATCGATTATTGAATTTGTTGAATTCCGCGCCGCTTTTAGCCGGCCTTTGCGCCGCCTGCATATTTCCTTTGCCTGCGCAATCCGTGCAGAATGAATCTCTACGGTTTGTTTTGCGCGATTCGTCCGCCTCGCCAAACGCTTCGGATACTTCAAACGTTTCGAACGGCAGTATTCCGAAAGGCGGCGTACAAAAAGGCGAAGACTGCGTTTTTGAGCTGGCGCTTCCCGGAATTCCGCCTTCCGCCGTATCGGTGCGCTTTGCCGCCCTTCCTTCCGGAACCGAATTCCGCGGATCGGAAAAAAGGGAACTTTTTGCTTCCGGCGATAACAGGCAGGGCGGCAGCGCCGGCCGTGAAAGCGGTACGGACAGCGGACGGGGCAGCGCCGGCGCTCAGAGGGGCACTCTTTTTGAATACACCGTCCGCTTTCGCGAAACGGGTGCTTTTTCGCTTTTGCCCGCACGAGTATCGTTCGGCGGAAAAACCGTCACCGTTCCCTTTGAGCGTGTCGACGTGTACGAAAACCCTTATCTTCTTGTACCCGAATTCTTTTTTGTCGTTGACGGACAGGCGCGTGCGGGCGAGCCGCTGACAATCCGTCTTACGGGGCGTTTTTTTGAAAAAGTCGAATCGATCGATTGGGAGGTGCCTGAGCGAGGCTTGTTTGAAAAAATCGGCGAAAAAACAAACCTTCCGTCTACGGCCGAAAATTTTACCGCCGATACCGAAATTGCCCAATTCGTTTATACGCCTTTTTTTGAAGGAAAGGAAAAATTGCCGGCCGTCAGCGTCAAAGCGCGTGCATACGACGGACAGCCGTATACGATTGCCGTCGCCGATTTTGAATTGACCGTACTTCCGAAAAAAAACATGTCTGCAAAACGGGCTCGGCAAAGTTCCGCCGCGTTGTCTGCAGTGAATTCGTCCGGGACTTCCGCTCCCGCAGCGAGCGCGGTGTCTGTGTCCGCGGCGAGCGCTTCTTCGTCTGAAGAAAAAAATAAGGAGCGGGAAGCTCTTGCCCGGCGCGTGGCCGATCTTCGCAAAAAAGAACGCACTGCGATTTTTGTGTGGCCGGTGCGCACCGAACGGAAACATCTTGAACGCGAAGCCTCTTTGCAAAACCCGGATGAGCCGTCGCTTGTTTGGACGTTTTTGTGTGCCGGAATCCTCGTTGTATCGCTCATCGTTTTATACGCTCTTTTTGTGCGCCGTCATAAAATCGGCGGACGTTTTGTTTTTTTTGCCGTGTTCTGTCTTGCGCTGCAAATCGCGTGCGTCTTTGTACTTATAAAAAACGTTCCCGAATCGGCGCGCGGCGCCGTTATTACAAGGTCTGCGCCGCTTCGCACCATCCCCGAGCCGGATGCAAAGGGCACGATAAGCTTAACGGCCGGGATGCGTTTAAAAGTGCTACGCGCAAGCGGCGCTTGGTACCTCGTATCCGTGTCCGGCGGGCACAGCGGCTGGATATTAAAAGACGAATGTATTATTATTGAATAAGAATAATGCCGGCAGTGAATATTGTCGGAATTAAGGACGGCGCGGCGTGGATTTTGCGGACATATTAAAAGAATGGGAAGAAGGACAAAAAAAGAGCCGCCCGCATAAATTGTCCGAAGCGGTTCGCAGCACGGGGCAAAAAACGCAGTCAAGCCGGTGTGCGGATTCCGCGCGGAATGAATCGTCAGTGCACCGCAGGAGCGGCGAAAACGAAGTCCGCGTAAATCCGATGGATTTTTGGCTGCGCCGCTACGGCGTTTTCGACAAAGACAAAGATTTCGAACGTGCCGAAAATAAACGGAAGTACACAAGCGCCGCCGAACTGAAAAATCTTCCGGTCGAAGCGCAGATCGATTTGCACGGTCTTACGAGAGAAGAAGCGTGGAGCCGCCTCGGAGCCTTTATAAGCGAATGCAGTTCGCGGCGTTTAAAAAAAGTGCTCATCGTGCACGGCAAGGGCAATCATTCCGAAGAAGAACCCGTTTTAAAAAACCTTGTGCGGTCTTTTATTGAACGGGATAAAAGACTCGGCACTTCCGGACATCCGGGCGGAGTTGACGGCGGCAGCGGCGCAACGTGGGTAATAATCCGCGCCAACCTCTCCCTTCTTTCTCAATAACAGGCGGTCTTTTTTTGTCTTTTCGCTTGTAACATTTGCGTATCTGCGGTATTTTATAGGCAAAGATTCGGACAAAAATTATGGATGATTTATACACGGTGCTGGGCGTGAGCAAAAACGCATCGGCCGACGAAATAAAAAAAGCATATCGCGACGCGGCCTTTAAATATCATCCCGACCGCAATCCGGGGAACGCGGCGGCGGAAGAAAAATTCAAAAAACTGAGCGCCGCGTATTCCGTTTTGGGCGATGAAAAAAAGCGTGCGGATTACGATCGTTTCGGTTCGGCAGATGCATACGCGCAGTCGGCATACAATCAATCGGCGTACAACGGCGGATTTTACGGTACGAACGGCCACGGCTTTAACGAAGACAATCCTTTCGGTTTTGATTTTTGGTCGTGGTACGAGCAGGCGCAAAAAGAGGCGTCAAGTCAAAACCGAAGCTCTTTTTACCGCTATTCCTATACGGAAGAAAATGACGGTCAAACGCACAAAAAAGACGTGTTTGCCGTACTTTTGCGTCATATACTCAGCTTCGGCGCCGGACTTTTGTTTTTCCGCTATTCGATTATACTTTTGCCCTTCGGCCCGATTCTATGCCTTGCGGCCGTTGTAAACGGCTTTGTCGGCATAGTGCGTTCGCTTAAAATACTTTTTTCGTTTGACAAACGCTGAGCGCGTTGGAAACGGCGGCATCTCGGAAAAACACTAAAGGCGGGTTTTTCGGGATGTCCTTTTATCTTTCGCGGAAAATAATTCTGCCCCGATTTAAATCATAGGGCGATAGGGCGACTTTTACGCTGTCGCCGGGAACGATACGGATGTAGTGTTTGCGCATCTTTCCCGATAAATGCGCAAGAATGATGTGTTTGTTTTGTAATTCTACGCGGAACATTGTATTCGGCAACGCTTCTTTTACAATTCCTTCAACTTCAATTGCTTCTTCCTTAGCCACAATTCCTCCAAAATCGACATACGAATTCTTTTCGGCAAAAAACGCCCAAAAAAGATAAAAAAAATTTGCCTTTTTACGAATTCATGCATATAATTCTATGAGTAAATCTACATGTTGTCAACTATGGGAGTTTTGTAATGGAAAAAGAATTTACCGAAAAGATGAAGCAATCTCTTTTGGATTTAAAAAAACAGATTATCGACCAGCTCATGGCTAACAGCAGCGACTTTCGGCAAATCGTCGAAAGCATGGAAGCCAAGGATGTTATAGATATTGCATCCGACGATATCGACCGCAAAATGCTCGACGCCGTCGGGTCAAAAGACGTAAACCGCTTAAAGCTCATCGATTCGGCTTTGACGCGCATCGAGCAGGGCAAATACGGCTTGTGCATGAAGTGCGGCAAAAAGATTCCGAAGGAGCGCTTAAAAGCGATTCCGTATGCGCTTTTATGCATCGACTGCAAAACCGCCGACGAAAAACGCAAACGTTCGGAATAGTTTTATCCGATGCCGACTTCCGGCCGGGATTTATACGGCGGCAGGAATTTCCCGGTGCAGCCATTTTCCGCCGCTTAAATACCACAGTTCTTTATAGCCTGCGCTGCGCGCGGCGTTCAGTCCGTCGGCAAAATGATCGGTGAGGGTTGTGCTTTTGTGGCTGTCGGAATTGAGCATAATCGGCGCATCGTAGGATTTTAAAAGCGACAAAAAATCGGCCGAAGGGTAGGGGCTTGTCATGCCGGCACGGCTCATACCGCCGGTATTTATTTCGGTGACTTTGCCGCTGTGCGCAATCGTTTTTGCCGTTTCTTTCAGCTCGCGGCGGTACCAGCTTTCATTTTCGTCAAAAAGGCGTAAGACGCCGTTGCGCTTGCGGACAAGGTCGGCGTGCCCGATGATATCGAAATCGCAATTGCGTATCATGTCGCGCTCAAGGGCAAAATAGGTTTGCACGGCCTTTTTTGCGTTCCCGTTAAAAAAGCGGTCGATTCCGTTTTGCACTTCATCGGCTCCCTGATCGACGGCAAAAAATTCCGGCACAGGGTGTTTTTGCCGTATATCGGAAAAAATATAGTGCACCGAGCCGATAATGAAGTCCGGCTTAAACTGAGCATACAAAGTTTTGTCGGGAGAGGTGATGCCGCTTATGTATTCGGCTTCGGTGCCGGCAAGAATTTCGAGTGCGGGCGCTTCTTTTTGTGCAAGCTCGCGCACGGCGTTAAAATACGATGCGCAGTCGTTCGGGGCGATCTGGCAGTCCATGCAAAACGGCCAGGCCATGTGCGACGAAAAACCAAGCACCGAAAGTTTTTGCGCTTTTGCCGCCGCGACGATTTCTTCGAGCGTGCTTTGTCCGTCGCAAAAAACGGAGTGCGTGTGATAGTTGGTTAAAAGATACATGGAACTCCTTTCAAAAATTCCGCGCAATCATATGCAGCAGCCTTACCAATCGGCTTGCAGCCGTTTTGCCGCTTTTTTAAAATCGCCAAGGGCGGTTTCCGCGCGCTGCAGTATTGCGCGGGAAGCGTCGACATCGGCTTTTAAAGCGGCGTCTTCCAAATCTTTTCCCGTCTGAGCCAAAAAGGTGAGGCCGAGCTCGGCCGAACTTGACCTTATGCACGAGCCGATGTTGCGCAGCCGTGAAAATTCTTTTTTGCTGCAACAATCGTATGCCCGCCGCACAAGATGTCCGTTTAGGAAAAGGCAGCGCTCTACAAGTTCGGCGGCCTTTGCCTTGTCGCGATTCGCTTTGTTCTCGAAGACGGAAGTATCCCAAAAAGCTTTTGCCGGATCCGGCGCTTGTTGCGGTTCGGCCTTTTTTTCGCGCAGGCGTTTTTCCCATTTTTTAAAAATCGCTTCGATGCTTTTGCGCTTAAACGGTTTGGTTAAAATATCGTCTATGCCGTTTTCCAAGTACAGGTTAAAGTCGTCCGCGTCGGTATTTGCCGTGCACGCGATGATAAGTCCCTTATAGCCGCCTTCGCGTATTTCGATTGTCGCCTGCAGCCCCGTTTTTATCGGCATTAAAATATCCATAAAAATCAAATCGACTTCGGGGTGTTCTTTTATGCAGTCGGCCGCTTCCTGTCCGTTTGCCGCCGTCAGCACTTTCGCTCCGAACTGCGTTATAAACGTTTGTATGAGTTTTTGATTTATCGGATGATCTTCGGCCGCCAAAACCGTAAGACCCGAAGCCGAAAACCCGTCTTCCGTTTCCGACGGTTCGACGACTTCCAAATCGAGCGGCGTATCGAAATGGTCGAGCAGCACTTTTTTGAGCATATTGAATTTGATCGGTTTATATAAATAGCCGTTGAACCAATCGAGCAGCTTCATTTTCGCTTCACCGCCCATCTGCCCTTCGGGAACCATCAAATACAGTTTGGTGTCGTTTATGCTCGTATCGTTGTTGATTTCGGTTGCAAGGTACCAGCCGTCCATCTTCGGCATAAGCATGTCGATAAACACCAACGAATACGGCTTGCCTTCCGAAGCGGATTTTCTCATGCATCCGAGCGCTTCTTCGCCCGACGAAGCGGTATCTATGTGTTCGATATTGAAAAGCCGCAATTTGGTGCACAAACTTTTTAAAGCAAGTCGATTGTCGTCAACAAGCAAAATGGACACGTTTTCCGGAATGTCCGGCAGCGCGGAAAAATACCGGCTTTCGTTAAAAAAAGACGCCGCTTCATCCGGCGCCGGATATTCGGCCGGAACGGTAAACCAAAATACGGAACCGCCTGAAGGGTTCGGCCTCATGCCGATTTGTCCGTGCATTGCGGCGACCAAACTTTTCGATATGGAAAGCCCCAACCCGGTGCCGCCGTACCTGCGCGTTGTCGAAAGATCGGCTTGGTAAAAATTCTTAAATAAGTTTTTTTGTTTTTCTGCGGGAATTCCTATGCCCGAATCTTCAACTTCAAAAAGCAGCTGCCGGCCGTTTTCTTCTTCGACTTGCGACAAGCGTATGCGTATGTAGCCGTGCGCGGTAAATTTTACCGCATTTTTTATAAAATTCAGCAAAACCTGCTGAATACGCACCGGGTCTCCCTTTATAACCGGCGGCATGCGGTAATCGATATCGGTAACGATTTCCAAGCCGCGGTTGTGCGCTTCGATGCAGATGACGTCGACGGTTTGTTCGGTAAGATCGATGAGGTTCATCGCTATTTTTTCTATGGCAAATTTTCCTGATTGGATTTTCGTAAAGTCCAAAATATTGTTTGCCAAAGACAGCAAAATGTCCGCACCGAACTGTATTTGGCGCGCGTATTCGGTTTGTTCGGAATCCAGTTTGGTTTGCTGTAAAAGTTCCAAGGTACCGATGATGGTTTGAATCGGCGTGCGAATTTCGTGAATCGCGTTTGCAAGAAATTGACTGTCGGCCGCGTTATCGCTTTTCGAATCTTTCATAGCCTATATCCTGGTATTCAAAACCTCCAAAACCTTTTGAATAAATGCCTCCGGTTTCATCGGCTTTACCAGATATGCTTTTGCACCCAAACTCAACGCCTGCATAACGGACGTTTTTTGCGCGGTCGAAGAATATATGATGACGGGGCTGGGGTAGCGCTTTGCCTGCAAATTGGCAAGAATGTCGAAACCCGAAATTCCCGGCATAAAGATATCCAAAATAACGATGTCGTATATTTTTTGGTTTGCGGCGGCAAGGAATTTCGAGCCGGAATCGAACATGTCCGTGCTGCTGTTCAAAGAAGAAAACGCTTTTTCGAGAATCTTCCGTGTAATCGGATCGTCGTCGACTATCGCCGCTTGCAGTTTTTGCGCTTTTGCGTTCGGGTCGTTCGTATTTAAAACGCCGCTTTCGGAGAAAAACCGCATTTCCACCGTACCTTCGTTCGCCGCCTCGGTTGTACTCAAAATGTCTTCGTTTATTATGTCGGCGATGTTGCCCGGCGATTCCCGATTCACGAGCGTTTTGAGCACCTGCGACAATTCTTCGGCAACTTCGATTCCTCTGAATTCTTCGTGCCCGTCTATAAAATCGCGTATAAAAGGATCGGTAGACAATATTTTGATGTTTTTACGCTGAATGCGCGAATCGGAGGAAACATTATGCAAAAGAAGTTCCACATTCACGGCATCCATAAAGGTCAGCGTCAAATTGCTTATCATCAATACGATTTTGGGTGAAGTCAGTTTGTTCGCTTCGATCATTTCGTCGATTTTATATTTGAGCAAAGAAAGTTTGTCTCTGTTCAGCGCTTGCGCGATTTCGATAAATATGATGTTTTTATTTAAATGAAGTTCCATAATGGAAGGCGTCGTGTCTATCGAAAGGGGCGTGCGCAGCGTTTGCCCGATAAACTCGAAAAAAATGTCGAATTTAATCGGCTTGTTAAAATATTTTATTACCTGATAGGTGGGCAGTTTTGCAAGCACCTCCCGCGACGGATCGGGGCCGGTCAGTATTATCGGAATCGAAAACGCGTTCGGATCCGCGCGCTTTTTTTCAAAAAAATCGGTCAGGTCGTCGATGCTTTCGGATACATCTATAATGATAAGGTCGGGCAGCAACGAAACCGTTTTGGCGAACGCGTCGCCCCTTTTGCCCAGCGTTTCCACGCCGATTTTTTCCGAGGTAAGCTTTTCCTTAAAGAACTCGCGGAACAGCGGCGGCGTATCTATAAGCAACACCTGTTTCATACGTATACATTTTATCGCAAAAGGTTTATTATTACAAGACAATGTGCGAAGCCCTAAGCGTTATTTGGAAGATGGTATGGGAATTGCGCCTCCGTGTGCAATTCCCATCGCGAGTTTGGCTTCACCAAACTCGGAAACGTATTGCTTTTACTGCCATCCGTGGCCGTGCCCAAGTTCGCGGCTCAAATGGCGCCGGATTCCAAAGGCCGGCGAGGCCTTTGGCAGTGCGGGTTTGAAAATCGTACATCCGTGTACGATTTTCAACGCGAGTTTTTACAAAGCCTAACGGCTTTGCAAAAACGTCGATTCCATACAGCTTTCCCGGCATCCATGCCGGAACAATAGCTGTAAGTCGGGATTCTTAAGGGCGATAGCCCTTAAGCGTTATTTGGAAGATGGAAGGGGTTTTAGGGGAAGGAAGAAACTTTTAGTCGCAAAAGTGTCTTCCTTCCCCTAAGAAAAGGAGTTTTTATGACTTGTGTTGTTTTATTGGCTGAAGGTTTTGAAGAAACCGAAGCGATCGTTCCCGCCGATATTTTGCGCCGAGCGGGCGTCGATGTGCGTTTGGCCGGCGTTTCCAACGGTTCGCTGTTAATTCCGGGTGCGCACGGTATTAAGGTAATGGCCGACGTAAGCTGCGCCGAACTTGCCGGCGAAGTAAAAAACGGCACGCTTCCCGATGCGGTGTTTTGTCCGGGAGGAATGCCGGGCAGTACGAATTTGGCACAAAACGCCGATGTCGCCTTTGTGCTTAAAGAAGCGCAGCGTCATAAGCGCATTATCGCGGCGATATGCGCCGCTCCGGCCGTCGTGCTTGCGCCGCTGGGCTTATTGGACGGGAAAACGTTTACCTGCTATCCGGGAATGGAAAATCTTACGAAATACGCGCCGGCTGCAAAACCCGAAGGCTTTGCAGCGGAAAAAGTCGTGCGTTCCGGTACCCTCGTAACATCGCGCGGGCCGGCAACCGCTTCGGATTTGGGCTTTGCATTGGCGGCCATGCTCACGGATGAAAAAACGGCCGCCGAAGTGCAAAAAGGCATGCTTTTTGCTTAAAAACGCATAAAATTACCGGGGCAGCGCAAGAATGCGTTTAAGCTCCGGATTTTTTTCCAAATCTTTTTTTAAGCCTTCCTCGCGCGCCTTATTTACATAGTCTTTACTTTGGAAGCTGTACGTAAAATTCGTGTGAACGTCGTAGGTGCCTTTCATAAGCGCGTATGCGTCTTCGGTCATAACCAGTTCTTCATCGGTGGGAATGACGAAGATTTTTATTTTCGAATCGTCGGCGCTTATGCAGGTTTCGGCGTTGCGCGTGTGGGCAAGTTCGTTTTTCGCGGGATCCATCTTTATGCCTAAAAACTCAAGGCCTGCAACCGCTTTTGCCCTGATATGCGGAGCGAACTCGCCGACGCCCGCGGTAAAGACAATCGCGTCCACCGGTCCGATAGCGGCAAGGTAGGCGCCGAAATATTTGCGTAAACGGTAACATTCCATTTCGAGTGCGAGGCGCGCTTTTTCGTCGCCTTCGGCGGCGGCTTTGGTAACGTCGCGCCGATCCACGTATTTGCCGGTTATTCCCAAAAGGCCGCTTTTTTTGTTCAGCGCGGTGTCCATTTCGGCGGCGCTCATGCCCGTTTTGCGCATAATGTAAAAGGGCAGGGCGCAGTCCATATCGCCGCAGCGCGTTCCCATAACCAAACCTTCAAGCGGGGTTATACCCATCGACGTGTCGAAGCATTTGCCTTCTTTTACCGCGCACATGGACGCGCCGTTCCCGATGTGGGCGATGATAACGTTCGTGTCCGCGGGTTTTTTGCCTAAAAGCACGCTCGCGCGTTTTGCCGTGTACAGGAACGACGTTCCGTGAAAGCCGTATCGGCGCGCCGCATATTTTTCGTACCATTCGTGCGGAATCGCATACATAAACGAAGAAGGCGGCATCGTCTGGTGCCATGCCGTGTCGAGGACGGCGCAGTGGGGAACGTCGGGCAAAACCTTTTGCGCCGCTTCGATTCCCATAATATTTGCCGGGTTGTGCAGCGGCCCCAAGTCTTCGACCGAACGGAATGTTTCCAAAACTTCCGGCGTAACCTTTACCGATTTGGTAAATTTATCGCCGCCGTGCAAAACGCGGTGCCCTACGGCCTTTATAACGCTCATATCCGATATAACGCCGACATCTTTATCGGTTATCGTTTCCATAATCAGTTCTATGGCTTCTTTATGAGTGGGGCATTCCCGCAATTTTACATATTCGTCTTTGCCCTTCGCGTCGTGCGTAATTCCGGAACCCGTTTGCGTTACGCGCTCTACAATTCCCGATGCGAGAACGTCTTTTGTGTCCCAGTCGTAAACTTGATATTTTGCGGACGAACTTCCGCAATTCAGCGTCAAAATAACCATCGTATACCTTCCGTTTTAGAATATTAAACCAATGCGCTCATTATACGGCATCCGACGGAAAAAATCAAATTTTTAATCCGTCCGCGCCTATAATAAGGGACGGAGGTACATTATGGCAAAAAGCTTTGATGACTTAACCATCGCCGATGACTTTATGTTTTGTAAAGTCATGCAGAACGAAGGCATTTGCAAAGAGTTCCTTGAAATGGTTTTATCCGATAAAATCGGGAAGATTGTCTACCTGTCGCCCCAAAACAGTGTCGCAACCGGCATCGACGCAAAATCGATCCGTCTTGACGTGTTTGTAAAAGACGAAGCCGACAAGTCCTACGATATTGAGATGCAGGTAAGCAACGAGCACAATCTTCCGAAACGTATGAGATATTATCAGGCGGCAATCGACATTGCATTCTTGGACAAGGGTGTGCATTACAAAGCATTAAACGAGTGCTATATTATATTTGTCTGTCTTTTCGATGCAATCGGGAATGGCAGAGCGCTTTATACATTTGAAAATATTTGTCTTGAAGACCGGCACACACCCTTACGCGACGGGACAAAAAAGGTTATAATAAATGCACAAGCATTTGGAAAAGCTGAAGACAAAGAGCTCAAAGGCTTTTTGGAGTACGTTAAAACCGGAACGGCGAATACGGAATACACCGGGAGGATAGAAACGATGATACAGGCAGTAAAACACAATGAACAGGCACGGCAGGAATACCGTTTTATGTCGGGGTTTGAAATGGACGCACGGGAAAAAGGCCGAAGCGAAGGTTTCTCCGACGGTTCGCACCAAAAGGCTGTTGAAACAGCGCGTATATTAAAGCAGTTCGGTGATTCCGTTCAAAAGATATCGCAAGCTACCGGCCTTTCCGAAGCCGAAATCGAGAATTTGTAACTTTCGGCTTTATAACTTGCGAAACTCGGCTGTAACTTTTCGGCTGTAACTTTTCGCGGGGCGGATTTTTTGAATTATGAGAGTTACGCTGAGTGTTAAATGCCGCGGAAAATTCGGCAAAGCAAAATCAAACCGGATAAAACATCAAACCGGACAAAATAGAAGCGGATTAAAATAAAACCGAAAGAGGAAACAGTATGACAACTATAAAAAAACACGGCAATGTATTTGTATGTGCCGCCTGCGCTTGCGCTTGCGTGCTCCTGCTTGCCGTTTTTGCTTCGTGTGCGACCGCAAAAGTGCGTGATGCCGATAAAGCTGACGCCGATCCGAATTTTATCGGCGATTTTGATCCGATACGCCTCGAAGACGCGATGGCGCTGCGTACGGTGATGGGTAAGATAAAGCCGACGGTGCTGCGCCTGTATTTTGTACCGCGCACGAACATCGTCGAAGCGTATTTTCGCGACGGCATGAACGCGTTTGTGCTTATGTTCGACGAAAAAGCCCGCAATACGATAGGCGAGGCGGGTGCTTTATATGCCGCTTCCTACGGCGACTATTCGGCGGGGAATGCCGGCGCAATGCCGGTACGTAAGCCGACAAAACAAAACGCATTTAATGCGGGAAACGTTTCCGTCGCGTGGGGCGTTACGGCGGCCGCACGAAACGGAGAGAGTTCGTTCCGCACCAATTACGAATTTTTGGAAAAAAACAGGCCGTATTTTTTGCTTACCGTCGAAGCCGCCGTCGATAAGAACGATTCTTCGACACAATCGCCTCCGGTAAATCTGTATTTTTCGCCTTCGCAGCTTGAAGCGCTGTTTTCGATTACGAATTCGGAAACTTTGCGTGAACAAATCGACGAATTGAACAAAAAAGCCTTTACATTCTGACATTTTATGTGAAAAGTGTAAAAATGATAGCCAAAATAGAGCAAAATACTTGACGGCTGTATGAAATTGTGTTACCCTCGAAGAGTAAGATAAGCCGTGCCGTAATAAAAGCGTTGCTTTGGCGCGGTTTTGAATATTCAAGGAGGGTTTTCAAGATATGAAAAAAGCTCTTGTATTTTTTGTTGCTTTGGCAATGATCGGCTCCGTTTTTGCGGCCGAACCTGCTGCCGAGGCCAAAGTAGCGGAATTTTCCGGAAATGCGGCCGTTACGTTCGGCTTCGATCTGGATACGGTAAAAGCCGGTTTTAAAAACACGACGGAAGCCGACTTAAAATTTAACTTAATGAACGGCGGCGACAAGTCCACGACCGGAAACGGCGTATGGGGCGAATTAAAGCTCGTCGTTAACGCATTGCAGATTCGTGCGACGGCCGATGTAAGCGACGGTCACACGTTTGCAATACAAACGAAAAAAGACAACGACGGTGAAGATACGATTTTCGTCGAAATCGATACCGCAAAACTTCACTTTAACGATTTGTATGTCGGTATTACTTCCGGCGATTTCCGTTACGGCGGAAGCTTTTGGTATCCGAACGCGTTGAACTACAAAGACAGCAAAGAAGACGAAAAATATACCCGCAGCCGCGCTGCCAAACTCGGTTACGATCAGGGCTTGGTTTTGGGTTATGAGAAAAAAGATCTGTTTAAGGTTGAGCTTGCCGCTCGCAGCAAAAAAGATACGACAAAAAAAGTAGAAAAAGTAGAGCTTGTCCATTTAAGTGCAGGTGCTAAAATTAAAGAAAAAGAGTACTATAAGACCGAACCTGCTGCAGTTACCGGTGATACAGCACAAGATATCTTTAATGATGGTACTTTAGTTTCTGTTACTGCAGATCCCAAGGTTAAGACTTTGAATGCGGAGGGGGCATATTACAAACCTGTCATGAAAGACGACGAAACCAACTACTGGACCAACAAATTCGCGTTAGGTTTGTACGGTGAAGTAACTCCCATTAAAGATTTAAGAATCGGCGTGGGTGCAGCTTATGTTTTGGGACAATTGGGAGCAGCCGCTTCTGAAGATGACAAAACCAATGATATTTCGGTATTTGCCGGTGTCGACTACCGCTTTAACTTCAACGAAGATTTCTTTATCCAGCCGACCGTAACCTATAATTTCTACAACGATTATAAAGTCGCTTCGAAAAACTATGCTATTGAAACCAACAAAATGAATGCGGGTCTCCGCTTCGGTTTTGCAAAGAGCAAGAGCGACAGCGAAAACGAATCGCTTCTTTACACTTTCTTCGGTCAGGAAAAACTTTTCTATGAAACGACGAAAAACGACAAGGGCGACCAGATTCTTCTTCCCGGTGTAAGCGTGTTCGGTTCTTTCAACTTCAAAGAAAATGCGATGAAGACGGAACTTCCCGTTATGCTTACTTTCTATTCCGGCGAACTCGTGCAGAACTTAAAAGCCTATGCTTTGTTCGGTGCGAACCTCGGTCCGGATGCCGGAAAGGGTACTGCAGTAGCTATGTCTGATGCCGTTTATAAAGGAATCATCGAGAAAAAAGGTATGCAAGCCGGTTTGGCTGCCAGCTACGACGTAAAGGTAAACGATGCCGTTACGATTGTTCCCGCTGCGGGCGTTCTTTGGACGCACGGCAGTCAGGCAAGCGGTAACGATAAGATGTCTGCCGATGAAGTTGCCGTATCTTTGAAAGCCGATGTAAAAGGTTTGGTTTCCAACACGACCTTTACCGCTTTCTGGGAAAAAGCTTCTTTCGGAAAAGGTGCGGCCTCTGTCGGCGGTACCAAAACTTCGGTTGATGCAGTCAAAAAAGGTGTTATCGGTCTTAAAGCGAAAATCGCTCTGTAAGATTGCGACCCGTGCGGTGTTCGCTTGAGCACCGCAAAACATAAAGCCCCGCGCGTGCGCGGGGCTTTTTTATTCGGTCCGACCGGCGGATATGCTAGAGTTTTTCTATTTCGGCAAGAGAAAGGCCGGTCGCTTTTGCTATTTTACTTTTTGCCAGCCCCATCGCTTTTAATGCGGCAGCGGTTTTTCTTTTTGTTTGATTTACTCCGTCGGTAAAGCCCTGCGACCGGCCTTCCTCCTTTGCATCCATCACAACCGCTGAAATAAATCGGTATTCTTGCCGCGCCTGTTCATTTTGTTTAATTGTCCGTATCATCTTTTCTATCCTTTCGCTGAATTTTGTAGTTATACACCCCGTTTTTATATACTCTAAAAAGCCGCTCAATGCTTTATCTTTTATATTTTTAAATGCATCGACATTTATAATAATCTTTTTTGTACCATCCCGTAAACGTATCGGCTCGTCTTCCAGACAAATATTCTCAAAAAAATATACCGCTTTATTTTTCCCTATAAAATCAAATAAACACACAAAAATTATATAACTATCTTTAAGATTTGTATAGTATTCACCTTTATCTAAAAACGAAACATCCAAAGCACTTTGGTAGTATCGCATTCTTTTTGCGACATTATGTTCATTTACTACCTGCATTTCAATATCGTAAAAGTTGTTTTTCTCATCTTGCACCAGTATATCCAGCCGTACGAATTTTGCTTCGGATTCCGGTGCAACGGTACTTTGACTTGCTATATGCGTTATGTTGCCGATTTTATCGGCCAGCAGCATTTCAAGAAAGGTTTTACACAAGTTTTTATTCTTCATTACTTGGCAAAACATAAAATCATCTTGAATTGTCAAATCATCAAAATTCTTTCGCATGGCTTTCCTCTTTTAAAAATAATTATAGGTTTTGATGATGAATTTATGAGAGTTTTACCGATTATTTTCGGTTTTGACGCGCAACTTTCCGGGCACCCGTGTCGGTTAGCCGCGATACAATTTTACAAACAAGGTGTCAATTTCGCCCTTGTCCCCTTCGTTTATTTGTGCTATAATAGAAGCATATTTTTTTAGACCCGATTGCGGGGAATTTTTCTACCCGTGTCGGGGCAGGAGAACGCGGATGGAAAAATTCTTTAAAATGGGGGCGCGCGGGACGAATGTTCGGCGCGAGATTGTAGCCGGTCTTACGACTTTTTTGGCAATGGCGTATATTTTGGCGGTAAACCCCAAAATGCTCGCCAATGCGGGAATGGACGCAGGCGGCGTTTTTACGGCTACGGCTTTGGCGGCCTGTATTGCAACGCTCGTTATGGCATTTACGGCGAACCTGCCGATTGCGCTTGCGCCGGGTATGGGCTTAAACGCGTTTTTCGCCTTTACGGTTGTTTTGGGAATGGGCATTTCGTGGAAAATCGCGCTGACGGCCGTATTCCTTGAAGGTGTTTTATTCATTATTTTGTCGCTTTTTAATGTCCGCGAAGCCATTATAAAAGCGATTCCGTCCAACTTAAAAAAAGCGGTTGCGGCGGGTATCGGCTTGTTTATTTGTTTTATCGGCTTTCAAAATGCGGGTATTATCGTAAATAACGATGCCACCTTGGTCGGTTTGGGTAATTTAACGCACGGCCCCGCCGCCGTCGCGATGATCGGTCTTGCGCTTACCGCGGTTTTATACGCGCTTAAAATTCCCGGCTCAATTCTTATCGGTATTTTGGTTACGACCCTTATCGGTATTCCGTTCGGGGTTACGTCGGTTCCGGCAAACTGGACTCCCGTCAGCATGCCCGCAGCCCCGCTGTTGTTTCAATTCGATTTTTCACACATATTCACGCTTGATTTTTTTGCCGTGTTTTTTACCTTTTTGTTTGTCGATATTTTCGATACGGTCGGCACCCTTGTGGGCGTCAGTTCGGAAGCGCACATTATGGACGCAAACGGCAATGTGCCGCGCGTAAAGCAAGCGCTTTTGTCCGACGCGATCGGTACGGTGGCGGGTGCCTGTTTGGGGACGTCAACCGTTACCAGCTATGTCGAAAGCACCGCAGGTGTTGCCGCGGGCGGACGCACCGGTATGACGGCGCTGACAACGGGCGTTTTGTTCCTTTTGGCGCTGTTTTTAAGTCCGCTGTTTTTACTCGTACCCGGAGCCGCAACCGCACCCGCGCTGATTATCGTCGGCTTTTTGATGCTCAAAGCGGTAACCGGCATCAACTTTAACGATGTAACCGAAGGTTTGTCGGCCTTTATCACGATCGTTATGATGCCCTTTGCGTATTCGATTGCCGAAGGTATCGTGTGGGGAATTATCACCTACGTGTTTATGAAAGCGGCAACCGGAAAGGCAAAATCGATTCCGGTCGTTACGTGGGTTTTGTTCGTTATTTTTATACTGCGCTTGATTTTAACGAGCGGGGCATAAGGCTACGGCTTCGATTTCGACAAGGCTGTCTTTGGGAAGCCTTGCGACTTGAACCGCCGAGCGGGCGGGAAAAACGCCCGCTCCGAAGAATTCGGCATAGACGCCGTTCATGGCGGTAAAGTTGTTCATGTCGCTTAAAAAGACCGTCGTCTTTACGACGGCATCCATCGCAAGGCCGGCTTCTTTAAGCACGGCTTCTATGTTTTTCAGCGACTGCCTTGTCTGCTCTTCGATGGTGCTTCCCGCAAAAGCGCCCGTTTTCGGGTCGATGGGAAGCTGCCCGGATGTAAAAACAAAGGGGCCGGCCTGTACCGCCTGCGAATACGGTCCGATCGCCGCCGGCGCATGTGCGCTCGTTATTTGCTTTTTCATACTGCCTCCGTTTATATAGTGTGCGGGTAGTATATCCGATTGCGGCGCGTTGGGGAAGATTGCAGTCGGGCAAGCTTACTGGATTATTATCGGTAAAAACGGTTGAAAATGGCAAAAATCGCCGCCGGGCTTTGGAAAGCCGATTATTAGGGGTTGCCCGAAAACAGAAGTGTTCGGCGGAGTCCCTCGATTTAATATGCGTTGTTTTAAGTTAAGTCATTTCGGAGGTTGTATGAACGCTGTTCATGCGGAAGGCTTGACCGCTTCGGCCAATTCCGCTTTTATGTACGGTATCGGCGCGGCGGTTGCTGCCTTGATTACGCTGGTATCGATTGTGTTTGCCGTGCGCGCCTACCGCGCCGCCGTTGCGGCCGGCATCGACAAGAAGTCGATCCGCTCGGTTATCCGTTCAAGTGCGGTATTTACGCTGATTCCTTCAACCGCGATTCTGCTCGGTCTTGTTACGATGGCCGGAGGTTTGGGCGTCCCGCTTTCGTGGATACGGCTTTCGGTTATCGGCGCGGTACAGTACGAATTGATAGCGGCAAACGCTGCCGCTTCGGCTGCGGGAATTCCCGCACTGCTTTTGGATCTTCTTACGCCGCGCGTTTTCGTTTCGATCGCCGTTGTTATGACCGCCTGCATTATTTCCGGCCCCCTGTTCAATTTGTTTTTTCTTAAACGCTACAATGCCGGCGTAAAAAACATGCAGCAAAAAGACAACCGCTGGGGACACCTCGTCGTCGATTCGATGTTTATGGGAATGATTTGTACGTTTTTGGGAAACCCGATCATCGCGCTGCGCCTTGATCCCGGTCGCGGAAAAACCGCCCTGCTTGTTATGTTTGTGTCGGCTGCGGTTATGGCTTTGTGCAGTTTCGCCGTCAAAAAGGGTAAGCTGAAAGCGTTTGAAGGTTTTGCGCTTCCGGTAAGCATGATTACGGGAATGGCGTTTGCCGTTTTGTTTTGAGGTGCGCAAATGGAAAAAAAATCGAATTTTACGGATATTCATTTTGTCGGCCGTTTGTGGACGGCTTTATCGCTGTTGGTTATTTGCGCGGTTCCTGTTGCAATATGCGTATATTTCGGCGTGTGGCCGGATGCAAAGCTTGTGCTGGCGGGGATTTTGAAGGTCGGAATCATTTACATTCCGATCGGTATTATAGAAGCGGTAACCTTTGCACCGATCTTGGGTTCGGGCGCTTCGTATTTGGCATTTATTACGGGGAATTTGACGAACCTGAAAATCCCGTGCGCGCTTAATGCCGTGGAAAGCGCCGAAGTTCAAAGCGGAACGACTGAAAGCGATATTCTTTCAACCTTGTCGGTCGCCGTTTCCACGCTTGTAACGAATCTTATGCTGTGCATTGCCGTGCTGCTTTTGGTACCGCTTACGCCGCTTTTGTCTTCTCCCGTGTTGGCGCCGGCTTTTGCAAATGTTATTCCGGCTTTGTTCGGCGCCTTGGGCTATATGTTTATATCGCAAAACTGGAAAATCGCCGTGCTGCCGCTTATCTTTGTGGCGGCGCTGTACACGCTGCTTCCGGCCCAAACGGCTCAAACCGTTTCGGGCGCTTTAATTCCCGTGTCGGTTTTGGTAACGCTCGCGGGAGCCCGCGTTTTGTATAAAAGGAATATGGTGTAATTATGAACGAAAAAAATCCCGCCGAAAAAAAATCCGCAGCGGCAAAATCGGCAAAACTGGCCGCAGTAAAGTCGGCAAAGTCTGCCGAGGCAAAGTCGAAGCTGGCTGCGGCAGTTTCCGCCGCCGAACGCTTTGCTTCTCTTATTCGCTGCCCGACCGTATCTTTGCCGACCGACAAAGATACGCAGCAAAACGATGTGCAAAGCGACGTGTTCGATCGTTTTCATGCCGAACTGAAAAAAAACTATCCTGCGGTATTTAAAGCATGCGAGCGCATAAAAGTCGGGCGTTATCCGCTTGTGCTGCGCTGGAAAGGGAAAGACTCTTCGGCTTCGGTTGTGTTTGCCGCGCACCAGGATGTGGTGCCGGCGGCTGAGCATGCCGAGCGCTGGAAGTACGAACCCTTTGCGGGCACAATAGCCGAAGGCGCCGTATGGGGGCGCGGCGCGCTCGACGACAAGGGCAGCCTGTGCGCGATTTTTGAAGCCTGCGAAAGTTTGGCCGCCGAAAATTTTACGCCTTCGTGCGACATTTACCTTTGTTTTTCGCATAATGAAGAAACGATGGGCTGGGGCGCGCGCGCCGTTGCCGACGAATTGGAAAGGCGCGGCGTTAAGCCGCTCTTTGTGCTCGACGAAGGAGGCGCCGTCGTGGAAAAGCCTCTGCCCCTTATGAAGGGAAAGGCGGCCATGATCGGCATTACCGAAAAAGGCGTTGCGGACGTCCGCTTTTGCGCGCGGAGCACGGGAGGGCATGCAAGTACGCCTCCAAAGCAAAGTCCCTTGGGCGCTCTCGGCGCATTCGCGTCTTCCGTAGAAAAAAAATCGCCTTTAAAAACGCATATGACCGGCGCCTTGGCGCGCATGCTGAGCGTATTGTCGCGCCGCATGAGCTTTCCGCTGAACGTTTTGTTCCGCTTTCCGCATTTTTTCGCGCCGCTTATTCGGGCGGTTTTTAAGGCGTCCGGGGGAGCTGCGCGCGCCCTTGTGCAAACGTCCTGCGCCTTTACGATGGCCCAAGGTTCCGACGCCGTAAACGTGCTGCCCGCAAGCGCCTTCCTTACGGCAAACTTGCGCATTTCAGGCGGCGATACGCTCGACTCGGTAATGGACTCTTTGCAAAAGCGGGCGACAAAATACGGCGTTCGGGCGGAACTGATCCGCGGGCACGAAGCGTCGCCCGAATCGGTATTGAACCGCGGTTGGGATATTTTGTGCAAAGCGCTCGACGCGCAGTTTCCCGGCGTAAGCGCCGTTCCGTACATTATGCTTGCCGCAAGCGATGCGCGTCATTATTGCAAATTGTGTCCGGCCGTGTATCGGTTTACTCCGTTCGAAATGACCGATGCCCAGCGCGGCAGTGTCCACGGCGTCGATGAACACCTCGAAGTTGCGAACTTTGAACGCGGCGTCCGTTTTTACCGCGACGTTATGCAGAGCATTTAAAAGGCGATATATTCGGCAAAGTGCCGGTCGGATAAACCGTCCGTCCGGCACACAGGCTTTTATTCCGGTGCAAAGGCGCTTATTTTCTTTCGTCCAAAAAGCGAAACGCGTTCTTTTTCCAGTGTCCGCTCAGATAATACGGAACGATAATCAGCACGCCGACGAGCCAGCCCGCCGCATAGCACCAAAATATGTTGTACTTTCCGCCCAGATGATCGAAAAGGTAGGCAAGCGGAACGCGCGCGCCCAAAAGTGAGATCAGCGTCGCGATCATCGGAAGCATCGATTGACCCGCGCCGCGCACGGCCGAATTGAGGATAAAGATAATCGCGAGCAAAAAGTAGGGCGGCATAAGGCGCTTGAGGAATTCCGTTCCGGTGCGCAAAACGTCCGCATCCTGCGTAAAGGCCATGAGCAGGTAGCGGCCGAAAATCATAACCAAAACGCTGCTGATGACGGCAATGCTGACCGAAATGATGACGGCGCTGCGTACGCCCTGTTTTACGCGGTCGAGTCTGCGCGCACCGATGTTTTGTCCGACAAAGGCGCTGACCGCGGTTGCAAAACTGACGATGGGCATAAAGACGAAAGCGTCGACTTTGTTTGTAGCGCCGTAGCCTGCCATAAAGGCGCTGCCGTAACTGTTGACCAGGCGCTGCAAAACAATGGTTCCGACCGAAAACAGCATGTTTTGAATTCCGGCCGGAAGCCCGATTTGAAACATTTGCATTAGGATGCGGAAATCGAAGCGCATGTCGCGCGAAAACAGTTTGAACAGTTTTACTTTGCGGTTTATATACCACACGCCGAAGGCAAAGGCGACGCCCTGCGCTATAACGGTTGCCAGCGCAACTCCGAACACGCCCATGTTGAATACGGTAACGAAAATCAAATCGAGGGCGATGTTTACGGCGGTCGCGATCGCCAAAAACAGCAGTGACGATTTGCTGTCGCCGACGCCCTGCAGGATGGCGGTGTTGACGTTGTAGCCGAACATGAGAACCGATCCGGCAAATACCGTTTGCAGATAGGTTGCCGACATTTCCATCGTGTCGCCCTCGGGAGTATGCATAAAGTGCAAAAAGGGACGGGCTGCGGCAACGCCGGCGAGGGTAATGATGAGCGAGCCGAAAATCATGCCGATATAAATCGTGTCGACCGCAAGCTTAAGCTTTTCGTTTTGCTTTGATCCGAAAAACTGCGATATGAGGATGACGGCTCCGGTTGCGGCGCCCGCAAACAGCGATACGAGCAAAAGGATGACGACAAAGGAGTTGCCGACTGCGGCGAGAGCTTCTTTGCCGATAAAGTTTCCCACAACAATGCTGTCCACAATGTTGTACATTTGCTGCAGAATGTTCCCTAAAAGCATGGGGATTGCGAATTTCGTTATGAGTTTTGCAGGGTTTCCCGCAGTCATGTCAGTCATGTGTTTTCATCTTCTCCATTTTGCGGATGCGCTCGTCATCCAGCGTAATTGTAATATTTTTTTCGTGAGTCGGCAAGACGGTTCCCTTGGGAGCGCCCTTTGCGCGGCGCAGGTATTTTACCTGCGTATAATACACGTCGGCGGTTTTGGCTTTTCGCGCCTTTGAATAAAAAACGGCGAGGTTCCCCGCGTCAATGAGGATATCGAGTGGAATGGTTTTGCCGCGCCGGTTTTTTATAAATACGTAGCCGCCGCTCCAATCGCGGGTATGCAGCCACAGATCGAGCCCGTTTACGTGCCGGCGCAAAAGCTCATCGTTTTCTGCCGCACTCCTTCCGACGAAAAGTTGCCATTCGCCGATTGTAAAGCCGACGCCCGGCCTCTTTTTTTCGTGCGGTTTTTGCGTTTGTTCTTTTTTTTGCAAAAACTGCCGTATGCGGAGGGGATTTTCTTCGGCTTTGATTTCTTCATAAGAAGCTCGTACGTCTTCAAGCTCTTGTTTTAAATCCAGAATATCCTTTTCCAAATCGGCCAAACCGCTTCGGGCTTTTTTATACTCCGCGTAACGGTCGGCCGCATTTTCGGCGGCGCTTTTTTTCGGATCTATGCGGATGCTCACCGTTTTTCCGCTTTCGTAGTCGAAACACTCAATCGGCACGGATTCTTTATATGCGCGCGCCTCCGTATGTTGTTGCGCGAGCGCGCTTTGTTCATTGAACAGGTGTGCGTTCGCCAATATAAGGTCGCCTTGACGCTTATATAAATCCGCGTGCAAAAAAGTGCGGCGCTTTTCTTCGAGCCGAAGTACGGCGCTTTGTATGCGGCCGACTCTTTGTTCGTACGCTTTGTGCGCTTGCGCCAATAAGAGCGTGCGCGAAGAGGTTTTTCCGTATTCGGCGTACCATTTGTCGAGTTGTTCGTTGAACGAAAGCGCCTCGGGATCGACGCCTGAACGTCGAAAACACTCGGCGTATTCGCCCTGCGTAAAGTCGCGCTTTTGAAACTCCTTGTGCGGAGCGCTTTGCTTCGCTTGTGAATGCGCTTGGCTCGTATCGGGCAGGCTGAACGTTCCGCCGCTTATTTCGCCGCGTTTTGGGCGCCGATAAAACACGTCTAAAATGTGCATCGAGTCATCGGTAACGACAATGTTCGCCGCGCCGCTCCATAAACGGATGAACAGATTATACGAAACGTCGCCTTGAACCGCCCGTATGCGCACGATGCGCTCTTGACCTATTTGCTCGATGCTTCGGATTCTTGCGCCTTTTATGCGGCTTTTTAAAAATTCCATAAACCGGAGCGGCGTTTTGTTTTTGGGGATTGTGCGCGCCGTTTCGTGCAGGCGGCACTCGTTCGGCGCAAGGCAGATGTACAGGCATTTTGCCCGATTGTACGAAGTTTTATACAGATATAAAGCGATGCTGTCGTAGCCGGGCTGAACGATGTCCTGAATGAATGCGCCCTCGGCGTCGAGTTCCGATAAAACAATATCAATTTCCGTGCAATTCAGCGACATAGCGTCCCCACAATTTGCACAACCGAACAAAATATGAATTTTGTTCGGTTGTGCAAATCTGCTGTTTCGTAAAGCTTCCGCTTGAGAAACGGCAGTCAATAAGCGATGTTTCGGCAACACAAGAGCACAAGCCGAAACTCGGCGCTTAACAAGGCCGCGCCATTTCAGCGGCCGCCGTTAAGCCCTTCCTATAAACAAGCCATTTCTATAAAAATAAAAACGGGCTGCCGCAAAGCGCAAACTTTATCGGCAACCCGCCCTTTAAGGTATTCCGTTTTTCCGTTATTTTTCAACCATAAGCAGCGTTTTTGTATCGAGCTTTAAGTTGATTCCCTTTACCGGCGCCGAATGCATTTTAAGCACTTTCATGTCGATCGTATCGTTTTTTTGCTCCAAATGCACAATCGTGTTGATTTGTTCGGCGGTCGCCGCGTTCATAACCGTGCACGGATCTTCATCTTCGCAGTTGCATGTCGCCCAGATGAAAAATCCCGCTTCCGCGGCATAGTTCTTTAAGATTTTTATATCTTCGGCTTTTACTTTGGAAAAATTCAATCCGTCGATAATCAGGCACGCCGTCGGAATTCCGCCCGAAAGCAGGGCTTTAAGCGTGTTTACAATTTGAACGGCGGAAACGGTGTTTTGATTGAAATTCAAAATAATACGTTTGCTGATCAAGCTGTCTTTTATTTCTTCGGGGTTTTTAAGATTTTTCTTTTTTGCCATTTCCCAAAAAATATCTTCATACCATGTTATAATCGCATTGGTGTGCTGATTAAAAGAAACGTGGACGACTTGTTTTTCCTGCAGCAGCATATCGAGTCCTATTTGAACCAGAACGGCCGTTTTACCCAAACCTTTTTTCGAAGTCAGGATTCCCATCTCTCCGGCTTTTAAGCCGCCGTTTGTCGCCTGATCGAAAAAACGCACGGGGCTGCGATCAATAAGAGTTTGTTTCATGTGCTACTCCTATAAATAAATAGACGAGTTTGCGACGCAAACTCGGCATAAAAAGCGGCGGCGCTATTGCAGACGGCGCTTTTTATGCTCTCCTTTAGTTATTGATTCTTTTTACGCTTTTCTTCGTATTCTTTTATCAGCGTTTCGGCAATGCCCGTCGGAACCTTTCCGTATTTTTCGAATTCCATCGAGAATTCCGCCTTGCCCTGAGTTAAAGAACGCAAAACCGTCGAAAAGCCGAACATTTCGCTTAAGGGAACTTCGGCATCGACGCGGCTGAAATTGCCGTCTTCGGTGGACGAAATGATAATACCGCGTCTTTGATTGATGACGGCAAAAATGTTTCCCTGAAATTCGGTGGGGCCTTCGATCGAAACCTTCATAATCGGTTCCAAAATAACCGGCTTTGCTTTTAAGTACGCTTCGCGGAATCCGCCGATCGCCGCTTGCTGGAATGCAATATCGGAAGAGTCTACCGGGTGCGATTGGCCGTCGTTTATCGTCGCTTTAATGCCGACGATGGGGAAGCCGATCAGGGCGCCCTTTGTCATCGAAGCTCTGAAGCCTTTATCGCAGGACGGAATAAATTCGTTCGGAATGGCACCGCCTTTTATGGCATCGACAAACTCGTAATCTTTGCCTTCCAGCGGTTCGAGGAAGCCGGCGACGCGGCCGTACTGTCCGGAACCTCCGGTTTGCTTTTTATGCGTATAGTTGAAGTCGGCATGCTGGGTAATCGTTTCGCGGTAGGCAACCTGCGGCATACCCGTTTCGACTTCGCACTTATATTCACGCCTCATGCGTTCGATGTATACTTCCAAGTGAAGCTCGCCCATACCCTTGATAATCGTTTGGTTCGATTCGGGGTCCACATACGATTGGAACGTGGGGTCTTCTTTCGTAAAGCGGTTCAAAGCCTTTGCCATTTGGTCGGCCGATTTTTTGTCTTTGGGCGTAATGGCGAGCGAAATAACCGGATCGGGCACGTACATTGAAGTCATCGCATAGTTTAAGCTCGGATGGCAGAACGTATCGCCGGATGCGCAGTCTATGCCGAACAGCGCGACAATGTCGCCCGGAGAACCTTCGTTTATGTCTTCCATTGAAGAAGAGTTCATGCGCACCAAACGGCCTACTTTGAATTTTTTGCGTGCGCGCGTATTTAAAAGTTCGTCGCCTTTTTTTAAACAGCCCTGATACACGCGGACGTAGGTGAGCTGGCCGTATTGCCCGTCTTCCAGTTTAAAGCCCAAAGCGACGCAGGGAAGTTTTTCGTCGGCTTTTAATTCGACCGGCGCTTCGTTGTTGTCCAAATCCAAAGCGATGTTTTTTACTTCGGTCGGGTTCGGAAGGTATTTGATGACGCCGTCCAAAAGCGGCTGAATGCCCTTGTTTTTATATGCCGAACCGAGGAATACGCCGACGAACTGTTCGCTCAAGGTTCCTTTGCGAATTGCCCGTTCGATCATTTCCTGCGTTTCCTTACCTTCGAGCATGGCTTCCATAAGTTCGTCGTCGAACATGGACGCGGCATCCAAAAGTTCTTCGCGGTATTTTGCCGCATCGGCTTGCAAGTGTGCGGGAATTTCGGCGTAGCGCAATTCGGTACCGTTATCGCCTTCAAAATAAATCGCCTTCATCGTGATAAGATCGACAACGCCTTCGAGCTTGTCTTCCAGTCCGATCGGGATTTCCATCATGTACGCGTTAAGGCCGAGTTTTTCCCGCAGCTGCATGCGGACTTTAAAAGGGTTCGCGCCCGTGCGGTCGCATTTGTTGACAAAGGCGATTCTCGGAACATGGTAGCGTTTTAATTGGCGGTCTACGGTTATTGACTGCGACTGAACGCCGCCGACGGAACACAAAACCAAAATGGCTCCGTCCAAAACGCGCAAAGAACGTTCGACTTCAACGGTAAAGTCGACGTGGCCGGGCGTATCGATAACATTGACGGTGTAATCTTTCCATTTAACCTGTGTGGATGCGGACTGAATCGTAATACCGCGTTCCCGCTCCAGTTCCATATTGTCCATTACGGCACCGACTCCGTCTTTTCCGCGTACTTCATGGATGGCATGAATTTTGTCGCAATAAAAAAGAATACGTTCGGACAGGGTTGTTTTTCCCGAGTCAATATGGGCACTGATACCGATATTTCTCATCTTTGAAATATCAAAACTCATAGTTTTAGTACCTCTCTCTTACTGGTTTTGCAGAATCTGCAAGGATTTTCAGTATAAAAACATCTAATGCAATATAGTATAGCGAAAAAGGTCAAAAAGAGCAAGCGGCGTGTAAAAATCAGATGCCGCGCCCAAAACTCGCATACACTTACGGCTTTGCCGACATCGTATGAAACCTGTACGAAGCGTACAGGTTTCAACCCGAGTTTGCCTTACGGCAAACATCGCGTGCCGGTATGGGAATTGCACTTCCATGTGCAATTCCCAACTTGAGTTTGCTTCGCAAACTCGAAAACCTACGGCTTTGCCGACATCGTATGAACCTGTACGAAGCGTACAGGTTTCAACCCGAGTTTGCCTTACGGCAAACATCGCGTGCCGGTATGGGAATTGCACTTCCGTGTGCAATTCCCAACTCGAGTTTGCTTCGCAAACTCGGAAACCTACGGCTTTGCCGGCGTCCGTGCCGGTACATTAATATACTGACGGGACATAAAAAAGGCCGCCCGAAGGGCGGCCGCTTGCTTTGCCGTCGCCGAAGGCGGAGCAAAGCAAAAGAGGGGCGAGCTGCAGAAAAACCGAATGTTTTAAGAAAGGTTCCTGCAGCCTTTTCCCTTATTTTGTTAAACCGGCTTTTTTCATAGCCGTCGCGAGCGCTTCTTTGAAAGCGGTCGACGTCATGGTCGCGCCGGAAACCGTGTCGAGCTGTGCGCTTTGTTTTTGCAGCGCCTGCTCGGTCAGTTTTGCGATCGCTTCGGGGCCGATGCCGGGCGTTTCGGAGTGTTTGATCACTTTGATGTCCGTCATTTTGCCGTCTTTAACCGTAATCTGTACGCGAACGGTTCCGCCCATACCCTTGTCGGATGCGCCCGTAAAGGTATTGTTTGCTGCACCCGACATACTCGTATAGTTGAAGATGGAACCGGATGCCGCAGTCGTTTTTTGACCGGATGCGATAGCCTTCAATTCGGCTTCTTTGTCCGAATGCGTTTTCGTTGCGCGCGTGGAACCGCGGGGCGCAAAGAACGAAGCTTTGTCGGTCTTCGTCTTGTAGTTCGTTTCATCGCCGGCAAATGCGGGATCGAGCGCCGTGCTCGCCGTCGCAAATCCGTCTTTGTCAACGGAAGCGGCCGAGCGGCCTGCGATATAACCCGCCGTGATAACGCGGCCCAAACCGTGCACTCTCATACCGCCGGCGGATTCGCCCGCGCAAAAGAGGTTCGGAATGAGTTTTCCGTGCAAGTCGACAACCTGCATTTTGTCGTCGACGCGCAAACCCGCAAGCGTGTCGTGGATGTTCGATACCGCCCACAGTGCATAAAAAGGTCCGGTTTTGATTTGGTTTTTAAGCGTGGTTTTTCCCCAATCGTCGTCTTTTCCGGCCGCGACAAACGAATTGTAGCGGTTAACCGTGTTGACGAGGGTTTTGGGATCCATCTTGATGTTTTCGTAGTATTTGTTGACAATTTTTTGTGCGAGTTCTTCAAGCGTGTCCGCTTTGAACGCATAGCCGCCTTCGAAATCGAGAACGCCCTGTTCCATAACCCAGTCGTTGCGTTTTGCGGCCGCGTCGTCGACGATCGCCCATACCGGGCCGCCGTAGCATTCGGCGTTTCCGTCGCCGTCCGCGTCGATAAATACGCTCGATGCGGCGCTGTTAAAAAAGCGCTGATATTCGGGACCGGGGAATACTCCGCGATAATCGTCTTCGTTGGCAAAGCGCTGGCCGAGCATGTTGACGACGATCATGCTGTTGAGATCCATTTCGATACCGGTTGCTCTCGAAATCGCCCAGAGTTTGCTGTCTCTCATAAAACCGCGGCCGTAGCCGTACTGGCAGCCGATGCGGTTCGGCGCTTTCATCTGCGCGCCGCCTTCGGTCATTTGATAAGACGAAAGCGACATAAGAGCGGCACCGATTTCCATTGCGGCGATTTCACCCGATGCATCCTGATCGGAGAAGGGCATGCCTCCCAAGCCGTCGTATTCGGGGCCGAGGCGCGGGTCGAACATCGTGCGGAATTGCACGTTGCCGGTCGAACCGCCGGTTGCGATGATAACGGCTTTGTTCGCTTTAATGTTCAGCGTTTTTTTCGTGTTGTCGATGTTCCCTTCCGTCATAAGGCTCGTAAGCGGTTTGCTTTCGCCGGGCAAAATGTGCGGCGTATAGCTTGCCTGTACGCCCAATACTTTTCCGGATTGAACGCCTTCGCGGTAGATTTTGTCCATGTGGTAGTTCAAAAGGAATTTCGCACCCTTGTCGCGCAGTGATTTTTCGAGCGGACGGGTAATTGCGACGCCTGCAGCTGTCGTGCCGGTGTATTCGTTTTTCCATTCGCCGCTGTCGGAATAGGTCATGCGTCCGACGCTGTCCGGATCCGATCCGCCGTCGCGGTAGTAATTGCGAACCATCGGTTCGATTTCCAAAATCTTAACGCCGTTCTTTAAAATAAAGTCGTACGCTTTTGCCATGCTGTTCGCAACGGAACGCACTTGGGAAAATTCGTTAAAACGCGAATCGACCGCTTGACCTCTGGTATGATCGTAGTAATACAAGTCGGCCGAATCTTCGATGCCCCATTCTTTTTGCGAAACCGTGCTGCCGCCTGAGTGAAGCTGACCTTCGCTGACCGCCGCGTGTCCGCCGACATCCCAGTTCGTTTCCACGAACAAAACGGATGCGCCGTCTTCGATCGCTTTAAGACCGGCGGGCAAACCTGCTCCGCCTGCTCCGACGATGACGACATCGGCCTGATAGTCCCATTTGACTTTTGCGGTACCGTTGCCGCATCCTGCAGCCAGCAAAAGTATCGTGACCAAACAAACAGATAAAACCGCAATTTTTGATACAATGCGATTGTCCGATAATTTCATAAAAACCTCCTATGAAATCCCTTGCACTTTTTGTGCTTTTTAACAAATAAGTATAAAAAAGCGGCGCGCGGTTATACGCCCCGCTTTCAAGTCGTATTATACTTTTTTCGAATATTTTTGTCCAGATTTTTATCGAATATTTTTTATCGATTTTACGGGTCTTACAGATCCGGCGCGTGTTTCAAAAGATAATCTTCGGCTTCTTTCGACCACAGCATATCGCTTTTTTGTACGATTTTTGCAAGTTCGGCGAAAAACGGATCGGTTTTGCCTTTTGCTTCAAAATCGGCTAAAGCGGTCAGCGGCAGTTTTTTATGCGTATAAATCAGCTTTTTGCCGCCGGGAATCTTATCCAAATTGATAACCGTGTCGGCGACTTGGTCGAGTCCGCCCACGTGCGTAATCATCGTAACCGGGTTGAGTTCGCCTTTGGCCATCATGTGCAAAGATTCTTTTATGTCGTCGGTATTGCCGCCCGAAGTGCCGACCACGTGGTGGGATTCGTAGTGGACATTGTAAAAGTTGTACATTGCGCTGAACGACGGGTCGGTGGGGCCTGCAAAAAAGTTCAAACAGCCGTCTTTGCCGCACAGGCTGTCGCCGAGTTCCACAACGGGCTTTACGGGCGCAAACACGAATACGTCGTCATAGAGTTTGCCGCCGTTAAGTTCTTTTAACTTTGCGGCCGGATCTTTAATGTCGCGCGTGTTCACATACACGAGTTTTACTCCGTGCTTTGCCGCTTCGGACGGCGGTAAAAGGCTTTCGGCTCTTTGCAGCCGCGCATCGTCGATGTCGGTTACAACCAAAAAACCGGGTTTGCGCGGATTGTGAACGGCGTAATCGATCGCCGTAAGTCCCATAGGGCCGACTCCCGCCAAAAGGGCAAGCGAGCCGCCTTCGACGATTCCCATGCGGTGTTCGTAGCTTCCCGCCGTGGTGTGGTACTGTGCGTGGAAGGCTCCGACAACGCAGGATACCGGCTCCGAAAGAGAGCCCATAAAAAAGTTGTCGGCCTTGTATTCCAAAAGGCAGCCCAACTCCATAACTTCGGCAGGAATGATGATATAGGTCGCATCGCCTCCGATATGGGCGTATGAATAGCCGGGCGCCCACAGCGTGCCGTCTTTGTTCAGCGCGGGCTGTATGGCGAACTTTTGCCCCGCCTTAAATTGGTGCTGCCATTTTTTGCCGACTTCAACCAGCGTTCCGCAAAATTCGTGCCCGATAATAACCGGATTTTCAGACAGCTTTGCGCGCACGCGTTTATGCGCGTCGCCCTGCATGGCAAGCTTGTGGCTCGACATACATACCGAATCGGAAACGATTTCCGCAAGGATTTCGTCGTCTTTAATGGGCGGAAGTTCGAATTCTTCCAGCCTCAAATCGTTTACTCCGTATAAACGGACAGCTTTTGTTTTCATACACACTCCTATAAAAACTTTTGCAGGGAATGTCAATTCCCGAAAAAGTTTTTTCAGCGCTTTCGTAAACGTTAGGTGAGAAAGCGTAATAAATAAACGAGTTTGCAACGCAAACTCGGAATAAAAAGCGACGACGCTATTTCAGTCGGCGCTTTTTATCATAACTCCTATAAAAACTTTTATTTAGGGGAAGGAAGACACTTTTGCGACTAAAAGTTTCTTCCTTCCCCTAAAACCCCTTCTATCTTCCAAATGACGCTTAAGGGCTACCGCCCTTAAGAATCCCAACCTATCCACAATACTGCCACTGATGGCAGTAAACACCAGCTTCGAGTATTTTTGCTTTCGCAAAAAAACTCGACGGACATTTCCCTGTACAGGCATCCTGCCCTAACTTTCTCCAAAATGCAGCACCAAAAGTTAAATCCGGGTTTCATTCATCCATGCTTTTTTATACGCTTCGTAGCCAGTTACGGGTGCTTTTTCGACCGCCGTGTAGGCTATGTCGGCGTTTTTGCCGAGGTCGCGTATCGGTTTGCCGCTTAGAGCCATAACGGCCGCTATCGCCGCACCGCACGCGGTCGCTTCGGCAATGCCGGTTAAAAATATTTCGTTTTCCGGAAGCGCCGAAGCAAGCAGGGCATTGTATAATTTGTTTTTGCGGAAACCTCCTTCCGTAAAGACCTTTGTACCTTTTTTTAGTCCCGAACGCCGAAGCGCGGTTTCGGTTTGTATAACCAGCGACAAATCGAGCAGGGCAAAAAAGCGCTGTTCGTCCCGTATAATGTGCGGCAGTTTTGCGCCTTTTTGCATGTCTTCAAGGGAATAAAAGGTACCGCGTTCGCGGATGCCCGGCTTTGAACCGGTGAACTGCCCGGAACCCGCAACGATTTCGGGCATAAGGAAGGTGTCTTTTTCATTCAATACTTCCTGCGTTTTGCCGAAATCGAACGAGGGAAATTGTTCCGTATTGTGTACTTTTTTGTACAAACTTATATACGTGTCGAATTCCATGCCGCCCACAAAGATGGCGGTTTTTATGGGGCGGCGGAACGCCGATTGGTTGAAAAAGACGATTTTTCCGATGTCGTCTTCGTTAAAAGCCAATTCATCCTGCGGGTGCATGCATACGCACCAAGTGCCCGTCGAATTGAGCACAAAGTCGCCCGTGTCGTCTTTTGCAAAGTAGGGCAAAAGCGATGCGTTTGAATCGTGGATTCCCATGGTTACGAGGGTCGAGCGGTCGAGTCCGGAGCGTTTTGCCGCTTCCTCGGTCAGCGTGCCGAGCGCTTCGCAAGTGTTTTTATACTTCGTCGGAAGAAGCGGCCGGATTCCCAGCGTGTCGGTTACGGGCGACCAATCGCTTTTTTTGTGGTCCCACAAATAGCTGTGACAGCCGCAATACGTCGGTTCGGTTCCCGCAATGCCGGTAAACACATAGCCCCAATACTGGGGGAAATTCAAAATAGTGCGCGTTTGGGCGAATTCCGCGGCAAAATGTTTTTGCACATACATAATGCCCTTTGCGGGATTTATGAGCGACCCGAACGCCGGCGTATACGTGCTGCGCTGCAAGTCGGCTTTGCTTCCGCATTTTTTATAAAATTCGTTTTGGAATTGTTCACCCGGCTCGTGCGTGTAAAGAACCGACGGGACGCACACTTTTCCGTCCTTATCGATGCAGACAAAGGTTGCCCCGTGCGTCGTTACCGACAGCGCTTTAATCGGATACTTTTGCGCGAAAGTGCGCAATTGCTCGAAAAACCAATCTTCCATTCCCGCCAAATCGTGCGCTTCGACTTGAGCGCCCGTATCCGGCTCGCGGACTTTCAGCGGCTCAAACGTTTTGTACACCGCATCGAGCTGATGCAGGTTTTCATCGTATACGGCAACTTTTTTGTTCGTCATGCCGATGTCTATAACGGCAACAGCATATTCCATAAAGAACTCCTGATTTCTTTATTCAGCACTTTTACTTAATGCAGCATAACCTGTCCGCCGGTTACCGGAAGTGCTTGGCCCGTTTCGTATGTCTGTTCGACAAGGTAGAGCACGGCTTTTAAAACGTCCGGGCCGGAACATCCTCTGTTCATCGGAACCTTTGCTTCGTAAAAGGCTTTTACGTCGGCAACCGTTTGTGCGCCGGGAACTTTGCCGGCTTTTAAGTACTGCACGAACAGGCCTTTTTCCGGATCCGACCACAGCGGCCCGTCGAAAAAGTTTCCGGGGCATATTGCGTTCACTTTAATACCGTAGGCGACCAATTCCAGCGCAAAACTTTCAACCAATCCTATGCCGCCGAATTTGCCTCCGGCATAAGAGCCGTTTTTATTCGAGCCTTCCAAGCCCGACTTTGAATTGATTTGAATGATGTCGGTCGGCCATGAAGGGGCGGCCGCGTATTGGCGCTTCATAAGGCGTGCGCAGTGCTTCGTTACGACGGCGAAGGCCGTGTAGTTTATATCGGTAACAAAACGGAACGAGGCCATGTCCTGCTCCAAAATGCTTGAAGCGCGAAGGACGCCCGCATTGCTTATGCACAGATCCAAGCCGCCGCAGGTAAGGGCGGCCGTTTCGAACATATTTTCGACGGATTCTTCATCGGCGACGTTTACTTTAACGGCAAAGGCTGTTTGTTTTTTTTCTTCGGCGTTTAAAGCGGCGGCAAGTTTTTCGGCGCCTTCAAGGTTTAAATCGGCAATAAAGACGACGGCGCCCTGCTTTACCAAACCGCGCACCAGCTCTTCGCCGAAGCCCTGTGCGCCGCCGGTTACGAGGGCCGTTTTGTTTTTTACGACGTCGGCACGCGAAGCGCAAGACGCGCACGCGCAGTTCCATTCGTTTACCGCACCGCTTTCGGCTTGCGCAAGAGAGAGCGTGTCGGGCGCCGTTAAAAAGCGCTCGGTTTTTCCTTCAACCGTAAGTTCAATGCATGAGGGAACGGCGCCCTTGTGAATCGAAGCGAAAGCCTTTTTTACGGCTGCGGCCGCTTCTTTTTCGTCGTTCGGCACGCCTTCAAAAGCGATGCGCAACGAAGCTTTCCGTTCTTTTTGTGCGGATTGCGCCGAACCGACGCTTTGTACGATCCACGGTTTTTGCACAAGGTTTATAATCGCGCCGCGGATAATCGGCGCAAAAAATGCTGCGTTTGTCATATTTCTTTTATCGCTCCTCCGTTAATGATAAAGCCGCCTGTTCGGCGCTCAGCGTTCCCGCCGGTTTAAGTTTTTTGCCCAAGTCGGCATATACGGCAAGGCGCTTGGCAAGCGCTTCGTGCGCCAAAGGATTTTCGGCGGAAAACAAGCCGTATTCGTTTTTGTATGAGGCAAGTTTTTCATGCGCCGCCAAAGCCCATGTCGCGTCGATAAGGTTTTCGAATTCTTTTTCGAGCAATTCGGGACACGAAAAATCCTGTCGTGAACTGTTTATGTCGACGCCGGATATTTCCATAAAACCGTATTTTTCGCACAATTTGCGCAAGCGCAAAAGCTGCTGCTTTGTGTTGCGCGGCGGCATGTACGTTACGGCAAGGTAGCCCAGCTCTTTGAGCACGGGGAATAAATCGTCCAAAAAATCGTCTTCGAATTTTTCGGCTTTTTTGTCGCCGGTAGGCGACTCGGTTATGTCACCCAAATATGCGTATGCGGGAACGGCTCCTATCGCTTGGGCAAACGCGGTAACGGTTTCGGCCGGAATGCATTCGCTGCTGTCGGGCTGAATAAAGATGCGCGGCAAAAATTCGCTTTTTAACACGCCGAGTAAATCGTACTCATAATGCGGATTTGAAGCGTCGGCGAGGCGCTCCGCGGTTTTTCCGCCGATGTACAAATTAAAGCGCGCTTTTAAATTCTTTAGAAGTTCTTCGCCCGTTCCGTAAGTGTCGATAAAACGGTGCGCGAGCGCGTATAAAATATGCCGTTCGGTAACGCTTCCTCCTTCGTCGGATTTTGACAAGGGCTCTATGTCTTTTTCATACGACAGCGGCTTAAGACCGGCTTCCGTGATAATTTCGTTTAAAGAAGCGGTCATCGCGATATTGCGCTTTTTGCGCGCTTTGCAAATCGGCTGCAAAAATAAAGCGGCGAGTTTTCTTTTCGATGCGGGAATGCCCTGCACCGTCATGTATGCAATGCCCTTGGAATCGGGATTGTTCAGTTTTACGTCGGCAAAACGCGTATGTTTAAAACTTACGCGCACTTCAAAGCCCGTAACGACTCCGATGCCCAAAAGGCCGCAAGCTTCGGTCATTTCTTCGGCTGCCGATACGGAATCATGGTCGACGGAACCTGCAACCGCAAGGCCCGCTTCGCGCGCTTTTAAAGCGGCCATTGCCGGCGTGTAGGGGCTGAAGCTGTACACGGTATGAATGTGATTGTTTGTCTGGACATTCAGCGGGGGAAGGTTTTTACCGTTTTTTTCGAGCCATGCTTTGAGCGCGGCAACCCGTTTTTCGCCGGACAGTTTGGAATCGTTTATTTTTCCGTAATCGTTCATAGTTTTCCTTACATTATAACTGTGCAATAATTGCGCACAGGCGGCCGCCGAAAATCCGTGTTCCCGGCAGCCGTTTTATCGATTTTTTAAACGCGTAAGTGTTTTACACCCGAAGTTCAGACTCCCTGACGATTTTTGCGCAAAATATCCATTGTCGTTTGAACCGATGTGGGCGTATATCCTTTTAACGGAATAATGCGCTCGTGAATCGTATCCAAAATCCAATCGACGCTCGGGAAATAATAGTGTTCACATTCGGGAGCGGGCGTTATCCAGTTGCGGCTTCCCAGCACGGCGACCGGCGCGTCCAAATAATCGAAGGCAAGCGCACTCATATTCGAAGCAACCGTGTGCATAAAAGAGCCGCGTTCGGCCGCATCGCTTACGAGCAAAAGCTTACCGGTTTTCTTTACCGATTCGACGATTTTTTCGTAGTTCAGCGGATTGATCCAACGGATGTCGATAATTTCGGCATCCATGCCGTATTGTTCTTTAAGCGTTTTCGCGGCGTTCATTGCGGTGTACAGCGTGGCGCCCAGCGTTGCGATCGTGATGTCTGTGCCGGTTTTGCGGATTGCCGGTTCTCCTTCCGGAATTTCGTAGTAACCGGCCGGAACTTCTTTTTCGAATTCTTCGCCTTTATCATAGAGCTTTTGGCTTTCGAAGAAGATAACCGGATCCGTGCCGCGCAGCGCGTAGTTCAGCATACCTTTTGCGTCGTAGGGCGTTGCGGGGAACACCGCTTTAAGGCCGGGAATTGCGGCGACCAGAGCGCTCCAATCCTGACTGTGCTGGGCGCCGTATTTGTTGCCGACCGAAACGCGTACGGTAAGCGGCATTTTCAAAAGTCCTGCGGACATCGACTGCCATTTTGAAGCTTGGTTGAATATTTCGTCTCCCGCGCGTCCCATAAAATCGCAGTACATCAATTCCACAACCGCGCGTCCGCCGCTCATCGCGTAGCCGACTCCCGCGCCGACAATCGCCGCTTCGGAAATGGGACTGTTGAACAAACGCGGGTAGGGCAGCGCTTCGGTTAAGCCGCGGTACACGGCGAAAGCTCCGCCCCAATCGCGGTTTTCTTCGCCCCATGCAGCCATCGTCGGGTCGGTTACAAAGCGGTGGAACATCGCTTCGAACAAACCGTCGCGGTACTGGAACATTTTGTTTTTCGAAAGCGGTTTACCGTCCGCGTCGAATGCGCTTCTGATTTTTCCGGAAATCGCTTTTAAGCGCACGTTCGTTTCGGGATTGACGTCGAGCACGTCGGGTTTTCCGTCGGCCAATTTGTCGGCCTTTGTGTTCGAAAACATCACCGATTCTATAAACGCGGCGCTCGCGCGCGGACTTTCTTTGTCGTCCGTCGCCAGCTTTACAACCTGAATCAGTTTTTCGCGGATTGAATTTTCCTGCTTTTCGGCGTCGGCCTTTGTGATAAGTTTGTTCTTTATAAGGTAGGCTTTGTATTCTTCAATCGCGTCCGCTTTTTGCCACGCGTCGATTTCTTCTTTTGTGCGGTAGCTTGAAGCGTCCGAAGGCGAGTGTCCCGATACGCGGTAGGTGATGGTGTCCAAGAGTACGGGACCGTCGCCTTTAAGCAAAATCGCTTTTTTGCGCGCGATTGCGTCCGCAACGGCGAGCGGATTGTAGCCGTCTACGCGCTCGGCGTGCATGTTTTGCGGATTGACGCCCGCGCCGACCCGCGCGACATAACCGTAGCCCATCGTTTCGCCGCAGGTTTGTCCGCCCATACCGTAAAAGTTATTGAAAAAGTTAAACAAAATAGGCGGCGCGCCTCCGGCCGATTCGGGCCACAGCGTTTTGTATTGATCCATTGCGGCCATCATCATCGCTTCCCATACCGGACCGCAACCCAAGGCCGCGTCTCCCACATTGGAAACGACAATGCCGCTTTTTTTATTGATGCGTTTGAAAAGCGCGGCTCCCGTCGCTATGTCGGCCGAACCGCCTACGATTGCGTTATTCGGCATTGAACCGAAGGGCAAAAAATAGGCGTGCATGGAGCCGCCCAAGCCGCGGTTAAAGCCCGCGTTGCGTGCAAAAATTTCGGCAAGCGTTCCGTATAAAACGAAGTTTTCGGCCAAATCTTTTACGTTTTTATACGAAATTTTTTCGGCCATTTTAAGCGTGTCGCCGCCTAAAAATTCTTTCATGATTTTCTCGAGTTCTTTTTCGCTTAATTTTTCAACGGCCGAATAGCACTTTGCCAAAATTTCGCCGTGGCTGCGGTGCGAACCGAAAATAAAGTCGTCGATTCCCAAATTGACGCACTGACCGACGGCGGCCGCTTCTTGTCCCATCGAAAGGTGGGCAGGGCCTTTGTGGTTGTATTCGATGTTTTCCCATGCGCCCTGCGTTTTAAACGTGTTGAGCATGGTTTCGAACGCACGGATTGTCTGCATATCGTACAAAATCCGTTTGAGTTTTTCGGCTCCGTAGGTTTTTAATTCTTTTTCAAAATCGCTTTGATACTGATTTACCGGAATGTCTTTGATTTTCAACATTTCCGCTTTTCTTACCTTTTTCGGGTCTACGAATAATGATTTCGGCATACTATATACTCCTTTTCAATAATATGACTTTTGCATACGGCTTTTATAAAGCCCACACCGCTTCGCGGATTGCTTCGCATACGGTCGGATGCGGGAAGATCAATTGCTTGACGTCTTCTACGCGCATTTCGTTTTCGATAAGGGCCGAAGCTCCCCAAATCATTTCGGAAGCATAGGAGCCCAAAATATGAACGCCGAGGATGCGGCCGTTTTTTTCATCCGCAATCACTTTTACCGTTCCGGCGGCTTTTACGCCGTTTTCGGCGACAAAGCGTCCCGAAACGATCATCGGCACGGTCGCCGTTTTTACAGCGATGTTTTTGGCACGCGCTTCCTGTTCGGTTATGCCGCAGCCGGACGCTTCGGGTATGGAATAGACAACCCACGGAACGGCATCGTATCTCATGCGGTCGCGGTTCGGCGTTCCGTCCAAAACGGAACAAATGTCGTTGACGGCGACTTCGGCCATGCGGTACGCCGAGTGCGCAAGCATGCTTTTGCCGTTTACGTCCCCGATTGCCCATACGCCGCTCACATTCGTGCGCATGTGCTCGTCTACCGCGACGCCTTTGGGCGTTATGTCGATTCCGGCAGCTTTGCCGTTCCAGCTTTCGGTTTGGCATTTGCGCCCGACGGCCATAAGGACGATGTCCGCTTTTACGGATTCGTCTTTGCCTTCTTTTGTTTTATAAAAGACGGTTCCGCCGTCGAGTTTTTCGACGCGGCAGCCCAAACGGAATTCGGTGTTTTTAAGATGTTTGCGCAAAAGCGGCGCAAGCTCTTTGTCCATCGGCGGAATTATTTCGTCCATCATTTCGATAACCGTTACCTTGCTGCCGAGCGTTCCGAACAAGCTTGCAAATTCAATACCGATAACGCCGCCGCCGATAACGCACAGGTTTTCGGGAACCTGTGTCAGTTCCAAAAGCGCGGTCGAATCCAACAGTTTTTTATTGTCCTTTGTGCCGGGAATCGGCGGCATTGCGGGAATCGAACCTGCGGCAATGATGACGGCTTTCGCTTCGTGCACTTCGCCCGTTTCGGCAACCTTTACCTTTCCCGCCGCGACAAGTTCTCCCGTTCCCATAACGACATCGACTTTCAATCGCTTCATAAGCGAAGCGACGCCGGAACACAGCGTTTCGACCGTTTTCTTTTTCCATGCGGCCATTTCGCCCATGTCGAACCGGATGTTATCGGCATGAACGCCGAATTGGGGCGCTTCCTGCGCGTGCAGGTAATGCTTTGCCGAATTCAAAAGCGTTTTTGTGGGAATGCAGCCGACATTCAAACAGGTTCCGCCCAGATACTGTTTTTCGATGAGCAAAACCTGTTTTTTCCGCTGCGCGAGCCTTTCGGCGGCAAGATAACCGCCCGGTCCGCCTCCGATTATAATTACATCATACATACCGTACCTCTTATTTGGCAATCCAAATATCAATGTCTTTTAAGGCTGCGCACAATGCTTTTACGAATTTTGCCGCAGGAGCGCCGTCCACAACCGCGTGGTCTATGGTTAAACTGAACGAAAGATGGGGCAGTATCGCATAGCCGCCCTGTCCGTCGGCGGCGGGCTTGGGCTGAATGCCGCACACGCCTAAAATAGCGATTTCCGGCGCATTGATGACGGGCGTAAAGCTTTCGATTCCCGTATTACCCAAATTGGTTACGGTGAAGGTCGAGCCGCTTAAGAGGTCGGGACTTATCGAACCGGCTTGGCAGTCGGCGGCAAGCTGTTTTGCCTGAGCGGATATTTGCGCGAGCGACATTCGATCGGCGTTGCGGATGACCGGAACCATAAGACCGCGCGGCGTGTCCACAGCCATACCCAAGTGAACGTTTTTATACAGACGGATCGCGCCGTTTGTTTTTACGCCGTTTAAGAAGGGGAATTCTTTGAGCAGGCGGGAAACGAGGAACAACACCAAATCGTTTACGGTTACCTTCGATAAACCCATCGCCGGATCGCTTGCCTTAAAGCGTTCCCGAAGTGCCTGCATACGGACCGCTTCGGCGCTTGCATTTAAGGTGAACTGAGCGGCCGTCGCCAAAGAGTTCATCATGCGCTCGGCAATAACTTTTCGTATGCCTTTAATCGGCGTATCCGTGTATTCGTCGGCCGCCGCGCAGGCTGCAAGCGCCCTGTCCGCTCCTGCGCTCATGCCCGAGGCCGGCGCAAAGGCTGCCGCACTTCCGTCGGCAACCGCCTGAATGTCGGCAAGCGTAACGCGCCCGCCGATGCCGCTTCCGGCTGCCGGGAGCGAACCGCCCGAACGCAGCGCTTCTTTTGCCGCAGCCGTAAGCGGCGGCCTTTCGGCTGCCGCGCGCAGCACATCCGCTTCTATAATACGCCCTTCGGCACCGCTTCCGCTTAAAGTGCGCACGTCGACGGCTTCTTTAAATGCTGCTGCGCGCGCCCGCGGCGAAATTGCCAAATGTGCGCCGGGTGCCGCCGAGGGGGCGGCAGGCGCGGTCTTTTCGGCTTGTGTTTTTTCCGCAGCCGAGCTTACCGCCGGTGCATCGGTTACAGGTTCTCCTGCCGCCGACGCGGGTTCAGAAGCCGTTTGCGTTTCTTTCGGCGCTTCGGTCTGAGGCGGCGCTTTTACCGAATCTTCCCATTTTTCGCCGGGCTTTCCGACAACCATAATCGGCTGCAAAACGGGAACGTCGTCGCCTTCCGCATATAAAATCTTTAAAATAGTTCCCGCTTCTCCGGCCGGAACTTCAAACGTCGCTTTATCCGTTTCGACTTCACATACGACCGTTTCCGCATCGACCGTATCGCCTTCTTTCTTTTTCCATTCCACGATAATGCAGGATTCTACAGTGTTACCCTGCCGGGGCATAATCAAAACATGCGCCATGTTTCCTCCTATAAAAACTTTTGCAGGGAATGTCAATTCCCGAAAAAGTTTTTAGCCGCGCTTTCGCAAACGATAGTTGAGAAAGCGCAGTAAATAAACGAGTTTGCAACGCAAACTCGGCATAAAAAGCGTCGGCGCCATTTCAGACGGCGCTTTTTATCGCTCCTCCTATAAAAACTTTTGCAACGCAAACTCGGCATAAAAGCGTGAGCTTTCGTTCCATCCTCAGCACGCAATAATGTGCAGGGGAATTTGGTTTAATTCTTCTTTTGCCGCATCGGGCAAGCCCGTGTCGGTAATCAGCGTGTTTATTTGCGACAAGGGCAAAATCGTTACGACGCCCGTTTTTCCGTATTTTGACGAATCCGCCAAAAGCACGAGATTTTCCGCGCGTTCGCGCATAACCGAAATAACATCGCCGCCTTCAATTAAATGCGTCGTAATCCCGGACTTTAAACTGAAGCCGTCGGTACCGACGAAGGCGCAGCGCACGTTAAAACGGCGGATCGTATCGAGCGTGATCCTTCCGACAAAGGAATCCGTGCTGTCGCGGAATTCCCCGCCGACCAGGGTTATTTTCAGCGCCGGGTTCGACTTGGCCGACTCGAACGCGGGAATCGAATTGGTGATGATAAGGATATCCCTTTTTCCCGCCAAATAGCGCGGCAAAAGCGAAGTCGTCGTTCCCGCTTCAATCATGATTGCGTCCCCGTCTTCCACCAAGTCGGCGGCGGCTTTGGCGATGCGGTGCTTTTCTTCGATGTTCATGTTTTGCCGCTGAAAAATATGCGGGTGGATGGACGGAAGCGCACCGCCGTGAGTACGGCTTAAAAGACCGCGCTCTTCCAAACTGCTTAAATCGGAACGGATCGTTACTTCGGATACCGCAAGCTCGGAGCTCAGATCGGCAACGGAAACCGCACCCTGTACCATAAGACGGTTCAAAATACTGTGTTCGCGTTCTGATAATTCCTGAATCATCGTGCAATCCTTTCGTTTCGCTTTCGATTATATTACGAAATTAAATAAAACGCAAGTAAAAAAAATAAAAAAAAGGCTGCCAAAAAAGACTTTTACTTTTTCGACAGCCTGCCCGATTTTAACTTAACGGCTTAAAAATGTTCAGTTGATTTTTTTGCCGTAGTATGCGCTTTCGTAAATCATTTTTACGTCGGCAACCGTCGGCTTTCCGGGATTGGTAAGCGTACACGGATCGCCGTGGGCGTTTTTGCTCATCCTGTCCAGCACTTTTTTGAATTTGTCTTCGCTGAAATCGACTTCGGTGCAGTCTTTAAATGTCAACGGAATATTGAGTTTTTTGTTCAATTTGCGCACGGTTTCGGCGATGTCTTTTACTCCCAGCCGCTTTTCGGCCAAATCGTATTTATCCGAGAATTTGCGGTTAAAGTCGATAATGTAGGGCAAAAGAATCGCGTTTGCCAAGCCGTGCGTAACACCGAATTCGCCGCCGATTTTATGCGCGAGCGAGTGAACCAAACCGAGCGAGGCGTTCGTAAAAGCCATGCCGGCTAAGCAGGATGCGTTGTGCATGTTTATGCGCGCTTCAATATTTTTTCCGTCGGCATAGGCGGTCGGCAAATTGCCGATAACGAGGCGCAGCGCTTCGATTGCATAGGGGTCGGTAAAGGATGTCGCGGCCGTAGATGCAAACGCTTCGATTGCATGTGCGAAAACGTCCATACCGGTGTTTGCCGTAATGTGCGGCGGCATGCAGGCGGGCAGTGCGGGATCCAAAATCGCAATATCGGGAACCATATCGGCCGCTACGATCGGGTATTTGATGTGATTGTCCGTGTCGGTGATAACTGAAAAAGCCGTAATTTCACTGGCGGTTCCGCTTGTCGACGGAATGCAGATAAGCCTTGCCTTATTGCGCAAGGGCGGCATCGAGCCGGGTTTTATAATGTCTTTAAAAGTAATATTCGGGTGTTCGTAAAAGCACCACATAACCTTTGCCGCATCCAATGCGGAACCGCCGCCGACTGCTACAATCCAGTCCGGGCCGAAGGCTTTCATTTTTTTGCCGCCTTCAAGGACGGTTTTAACCGACGGATTCGGCTCCACTCCGTCGATAATGATCGATTCGATTCCGGCTTTTTTAAGCAGCTTTACCGCTTTGTCAAGAAAGCCGAATTTTTTCATGGAACTGCCGCCGGTAACGATAGCGGCCTTTTTGCCTTTTAATTTTGCCAAATGTTCCATCGCTTTTTCGCCGTAGATAATCTCTCTCGGCACCGAAAAATTCATAACGCCCATTTGAATCTCCTTCGGGTGTAATTTTATATAAATAAATATATATATTTATTTATATAAATGAATATATACAAAAAGAAAAAATTCGTCAATACTATAATACCGTATTGTAAAAATACGGTATAAAAATCGTTGCATTTTTATAGAGCCGTGCTATACTGTTAAAAGTCATGGCATTGAAACGTTTGTCATTTTTTTATCTCCTCTATATAACCTTGTCGCTCCCTCACGGGAGCGTGAATTGAAACACGGGGTGATTACCCCGAAAGCTGAAAGCGAAAGCAGTCGCTCCCGTACGGGAGCGTAATAGCAGTATTGCACCGATAACTATAATGCAGCTTTAAGCATTTATTCTCAAACAACGACATTCAGTTTTTTGCACAATGCGTCTTGTAAGGTCTGACTGAAATTGACTCCGGCTTTCTCCGCTTGAATATTAAGCCAAAACGGAATTGTTAAGGTTTTTTTTACTGCCTTCTCATTTACTTTAAATTCGCCACAAACAAGAGATACGAAACTGTTTTTATCGGTTTTAATTTTGTTTGCCGCCGACACCGTAGGTAAGGTATCGATCGTATAATCATCTTGCAAAAAAAGCTCCATTGTTTCAACAGCGTTTGCATACGCCTCGGATTCCGTATCGCCCTGTGTGAAACAACCGGGCAAATCGGGAAACTCTACCCAAAAACCGCCGTCTTCAGCGTGAAAAATAGCAGGATATATAACTTTCATTTCTTTACCTCCAAACCGGTTTCTTTCAGAAGTGCCCCTAAAAGACCTTTCTTGACATCTTTACCGTGTACGGGAACCGAAACGGTTTTTCCGCTTTTTGTAAGTTTATGATGGCTGCCTTTTATCGATACCAACTCCCGACCGTTTTTTACAGTAAGTTTAAAAGGTTTTATTTTTCATGCTGCAATTATAATACGTATGATACGTACTGCCGATAGTTTTATGGGATTAAATTTCTTTATACGGAAAAACGGCTTTATGCATACGGCAAATTATTACGACGCGTGTCTTCATTAAAATCGCCTTGCGGCATTCAGTCCTTACTCGGCGCGGATAGTCGTGTTTTTGACGACGACGTCGTGCGAAGAGCCTTCGGCAATCGATGCCTGCGATACGAGCGTTAAGCGCGCTTTTTGCTGCAATTCTTCAATACTCAAAGCGCCGCAGTTACACATCGTGTGCCGTATTTTACTTATCGTAACGTTTACGTTGTCGTGCAGACTGCCCGCATACGGAACGTAGGAATCGACGCCTTCTTCGAACGCGAGTTTTGCCCCGCCTCCGAGGTCGTAGCGCTGCCAGTTGCGCGCGCGGTTGGAACCTTCGCCCCAGTATTCTTTTACGTAGTTTCCGTTGATGATGAGTTTATTTGTGGGACTTTCGTCGAAGCGGGCAAAGTAGCGGCCGAGCATGACAAAGTCGGCTCCCATGGCGAGGGCAAGCGTTATGTGATAATCGTGGACGATCCCGCCGTCGGAGCACACGGGAATGTAAATACCGGTTTTTTTGAAATATTCGTCGCGCGCTTTGGCAACTTCAATAACGGCGGTGGCCTGTCCGCGCCCGATGCCTTTTTGCTCGCGCGTAATGCAGATGGAACCGCCGCCTATGCCGACCTTTATAAAGTCCGCTCCGGCTTCGGCTAAAAATAAAAAGCCTTCTTTGTCGACAACGTTTCCGGCGCCCACTTTTACCTTGTCGCCGAATGAAGAATGAATATCGTGCAGGGCGCGTTTTTGCCATTCGGTAAATCCTTCCGACGAATCGAGACACATTACATCGACTCCGGCTTCGAGCAGGGCGGGAACGCGGTCCATGTAGTCGCGCGTGTTTATGCCGGCTCCGGCAATGTAGCGTCTGCGCGAATCGAGCAGTTCGAGCGGATGCTGTTCGTGCGTTGCGTAATCTTTGCGGAACACCATCGAAGTCAGGCAACCGTTTTGCGCAACAATCGGCAGGCAATTCAGTTTATGCTCCCATATAAGATCGTTCGCTTCGCTTAAGCTTATGCCTTCGCGTCCGGTAACCAAATCGGCAAGCGGCGTCATGTAATCCTTTATGAGCGCGTTCGGCGGCGTGTGCGAAATGCGGAAGTCACGCCCGGTTAAAATGCCGACGAGGCGCCCTTCGCTCGTACCGTCTTCGGTAACGGCTATGGTCGAATGTCCCGTGCGCGCGGTAAGATTGAGGGCGTCCTGCAGGGTTTGGTCGGGACGGATATTTGAATCGGAAGGAACGAAGCCCGCTTTGTGTCCTTTTACCTTTGCGACCATTTCCGCCTGCTTTTCGATGCTTTGCGACCCGTAAATAAAAGCGATGCCGCCTTCTTTTGCGAGCGCTATCGCCATTTTGTCGTCGGACACGGACTGCATGACGGCCGAAACGAGCGGAATGTTCATATGCAATTCCGGTTTTTCGCCTTTGCGGAATTTAACGACGGGAGTGCGCAAGTTGACGTTTGACGGAATACAGTTCTCGGACGAATAGCCGGGAATCAATAAATACTCGGAAAAAGTATGGGAAGTTTGTTCGTAAAAATAAGCCATATATAATTGTAAAATAAGCGCCCGTTGTTGTCAACCGTTTAACTTCGGCCTGTAAGCGGTTATTGTCATTATCATAAAGAAACCGAGAAAAGATTATCTTGGACAGTTGTGTTTTTTTACCTGTCTTCTCCTATAATATTAGTATGGAAACAACGAAAAACGGAAGCGGCGAAGATCGCCGTTCGGCACATTCGGCGGACGCCTTTAAAACGGACATCTGCTCCGACTTTCAAGCCGACGATCCGGTTGCCGATGCGGCGCAAAAAGTGTTCGGCATAGCCTATCTTTACCCGTGGCAGCGCATGGTTATTGCGAATATTTTGGAAAATGCCGAACAAAACGAGCGCGGCGGTCAAATCGTTCTTTTGCCGACGGGAGCGGGAAAATCCCTGTGCTTTATGGTGCCCGCCCTGCTTTTGAACGGGCCGACTCTTATTATCTATCCGCTTTTGGCGCTTATGAACGATCAGATGCGACGGCTGGAGCAGGCAAAACTCGATGCCGTTATCTTCCGCGGCGGACAAAGCGTCGACGAACGCAAAGCATGTTTCGAAAAACTGCGCAACGGTGCCCGCTTTATTTTAGCCAATCCCGAAGTACTGCAAAACGATGCGCTGGTTCATCAGCTTGCCGAATGTTCGATCGCGCACACGGCAATCGACGAAGCCCACTGCGTGTGCGAATGGGGCGACAGCTTCCGCCCCTCATATTTGGAATTGGGGAACATCATCAAAAAACTGCAGTGCAAAACGGTAACGGCTTTTACCGCGACGGCCTCCGATCACGTGCTGAACAGAATCGCACAAGTGCTGTTCGACGGAGATGCTCACATTGTGCGCGGAGAAACCGACCGGCCGAACATTCATTATTCGGTCGTGTGGGCGGCGGCAAAACAAAGCGCATTGATCGAACTTGCCGCAAAAGAAAAACGGCCGGCAATCGTTTTTTGTTCGAGCAGAAGCCGTACCAAGGAAATCGCCTTTATTCTTGCCGAATTTTTTGTGCGCCGGGGCGAAACGGATACCGTGCGCTTTTATCATGCGGGATTGACGCGCGAAGAAAAATACGAAATCGAGCAATGGTTTTATCCGAAAGAATCGGCCGTACTCGTGAGTACCTGCGCATTCGGCATGGGCGTTGACAAAAAAGACATTCACACCGTTATCCATTACGATGCGCCGTCCACGGCCGAAGCCTACGTGCAGGAAGCCGGCCGTGCCGGACGCGACGGTTCGCCCGCGCGGGCGATTTTGCTGTGGTCGCCCCGCGACAGCCGAAAAGCGCTTTCGTTCGCTCCGCAAAGCCGCGAAGCGGTTCTTTCGGCTTTTGCCCAAGCATCTTCGTGCCGCAGGGCGATTTTGCTTAAAGCGCTCGGCGAAGAAAACTGCGTGTGCTCCGGCTGCGACGTATGCGAAAAAGCCTTTTCGAACCGCGCCGGCGACTGCGACCGCTTTTACGAATTTATACGAAAGCGGCGTAAACACTATGTAAAAAAAGAAGCGATAAGCGCTTTTTGCAAAAACGAAAACCGCATAAGCACTTCAAAATGGCGGACGGCCGTATGGGAAGAACGAAACGGTGCCGAAATTCTTGCCGAACTGATTGTCGGCGGCAGGGTCGATCCCAAAAAGTTTTTCCGCAGCACGGAAACTCCCTTTGCGTCTTTTAAGCGTATCGCGCAGAGTTTAAAATCGCCGCATCCGCTTGCGGCTCTTATTTCGCTTGTACCTTTTATTCGCTCGCAGGAGAGGACGAGCCGGAATCCGAAGCGGAATTTTCGTTCGATGTTTTTTCGCTTGCCGTATCTGTATGTGCGCCGGTTCCGGAAGAGGAGGAAGACGATGCCGCGCCGGACTGTACCCTGATAAACGGTTTTTTCCGGAACGTTTTTTTCTTGCGGTAGCGGGCAACGTAAAAAACAAAGTTCACGTATAACAAAACCGCGGCGCACGCTGACACGAGCCGAAGGTCGGAGAGGACACGGAGTATAATCGAAAACAGATGTGAGAGCCCCATATATTTTAATATCGGCACGCACAACAAAAAATGTGAGCGGGACACAAATCGCCGGACGATCACGGTTGTTTTACGGCATGAATAAATCCGATATCATTCCTGTACAAAGCAAACGTTTCGTTTTGCCCATTCCATCTCCGAGCCGTTTTAATATAACAATCCGTTTTTGCCGACAATATCTATACAGTGCGTTCATCATGTAGTATAATTACGGCATAACAGGAGGCTGCTTTGGCGAGGGGAGCAAATATCGGTAAAACAATAGCGTTGTTTTTTTTGGTTCTCATTTTGATTTTGGGCGGCATGCTGTGGTTCGATTATTTGGGCGTCATCAATGCAAAAAAGGTTTTTGCGCCCGTCTACCGTTTGTTCGGCTTGCAAGTGCAAACATCCGTTACAAACGGCGAATCCGATGCGGCCCTTGCCGCCGATTTGGACGAAGACCGTCTTGCCAAACGCTTGGAAGCGCTCGATATGTATGCCGAAGAATTGAATAAACGCGAACAGGATATCGCCGCAAAAGAAGCCGAAAACACTCAAATAGCTCAAAAACTTGAAGAAATGCGCGCCGCTCTCGAAGAACGCGAAAAAACATTTAACAATGAAGTAAAAAAGTACGATGATAGAAATGTAAACATCGAACAAAATGCCAAAAACCTGGCCAGTATGCGCCCGGCAGACGCCGTGGAAATACTGAACGCGATGGAAGATCAGGACGTAATCGATACGCTGCGTAAAGTCGAACAGCTTGCGCAAGCTGCCGGCAAGATGTCGCAAGTATCGAATTGGCTGTCGCTGATGCCGCCCGAACGGGTAGCGACCCTCCAGCGCAAAATGACGAACAAACCCGTATCGATTCAATAGTCCGATGTTTACATCGGAGGTATGCCCATGCAGGCATTGTATACTCATCTTGAACAGCCCTTTACGCAAGGGCCGCCAAAGGGAATTTCGGTTCAGGGATTGAACACCCTTTTTCAAGGTGAATCTTCTTTTGAAAAGCTGCTAAAACAAACGGCTTATTCACAGGATTTAAAAGCCAAGGAAGGCCCTCCTGAACAAACGAGCGTTCGCATCTTGCAAACCGAAGAGCGCTCCCGTGAAACCGCGGAACCGGCGAGCGCGCAAGACGGCAAAGCCGATTCTTCTTCCGCAGAAAAAAACGCCGTACACAATACGGACAAAACCACGGCCGAACCTGCGGCGGAAAACGAACGGCATAGTGCCGCCGATGAAACCGAAAAGAGCGCGTTTAAAGAAAGCGCTTGCGAAGAACACGCGGACGGCAACTCTCCGCTTCGCGCCGATCGTTCCGGAAAAACTTCGCGCTTGGGATCGGGAAAAGCCGGTGAGGCGGAGCTTACCGAAAAAGCCGCCCGCAAAACCGCACAGGTGCAAAACAAAGGCGAAGGCGGCGAAGAAGGGGAGGATGCTTTGCTTGCCGCAGCGGACGCCGCACAAACGGGCAAAACCGCCGTTTTGCGTAGCGAAAATCTTCAATTCGACGCGGACGAAAAGGCGGAAGCCGAAAGCGTGCCCGATTGGGAACATGAAGCCCTTGCCGCTTCTTTTGTCCAAGCTGCCGATACGCGCAGCTTAAAGGCGGGACGTAAAGAAGATGCCCTTTCTCAAAAAGCGCGGGAAAATCAAGAGTTTTCGGTACAAAGCGCGCAGAATGCGCAAAACGTCAAACGCGAAGCTTATCTTAGCGAAATTCCTTCCGTTATTGTGCGCGACGAGCGCACAAAGGCGCCTCATTCGACCGAAGACAAAAAGCAAAGCTTAAGCGCTTCGATCCGCTATGACGGAAAAGGAAGCGCTCAAGCCGACCTTTTTCTTAACGTGCCCGATGCGTCGAAAGCCGGTACGGCTTTTCCCGCCGGGGTAAAAGACGGAATTCTTTCCTCGCGCGCACCGGAGCAAGCGCAAGCTCAAGTTCAAGCGCGCTTTACGTCGATGCTTTCGACGGAAATACGCGCAAATGCGGCGGATCTTGTAAAAGCCGGCTCCATTGTTTTGCGCGACGGGAACAAGGGAACAATCAATTTAACTTTGCATCCCGAAGAGCTCGGAAACGTTAAGATACGTTTGCAAATTTCCGACAATATATTGACGGGGCGCATAACGGTTGCAAGCGAAGAAGCGTACAATGCGTTTAAGTCGAATATCGCCGCGCTGACCGAAGCGTTCGCATCGAACGGATTCGACACGGCAGGCTTCGATTTAAGCTGGTCGGGACAAAACGACGGCCGGCACGACGGTAATGCCGATACGCGCAATCCCTTTGCGTTCCGCTACGACGAGCAAACGGCCTTTGCCGTCGAAGACAACGATTCGGAAGCGCTTTTCCGCTATGATGCGCGTCCCTCTGTGAACCTAATAGCCTAAGGAGTCGTTTATGGAAATAAACACGACAATGAGCGCAGCCGATGTCGCCAAAGTGCAAATGCAGGTCGACAGCTTTAACAAAAGCCTTGCGGTAAACGGACGTACCGCGAGTCAGCAACTGGGCAAGGATGATTTTCTTAAACTGCTTATAACGCAGCTTTCGCATCAGGATCCGCTTTCCCCTATGGAAAACACGGAATTTATTGCGCAAATGGCGCAGTTTTCGTCGCTTGAGCAAATTACGAACATGAGTGCGGGATTTAACCGCCTGTCTTCCATGCTCACCAATTCGGAAGCGGTAAATCTTGTCGGAAAAACCGTAGACATAGCGACCGAAAACGGGCTTATTACGGGAACGGCGGAAGCCGCAACGCGCGGCGAAAATCCGCAGGTTTTTGTAAACGGAACGCCGTATACCATGGCGCAAATCGAACGCATTTATGCACAATAAAGAGGAATTACCCATATGATGAGATCACTTTATTCCGGCGTATCCGGAATGCACAATCACCAAACCCGCTTGGACGTTATCGGCAACAACGTAGCCAACGTCAACACGACAGGCTTTAAAAAAGGCCGCGTCAATTTTCAGGATATGATTTCGCAGCAGTTGTCGGGAGCCGCAAAGCCTACCGTCGAAGTCGGCGGCGTAAACCCTAAAGAAGTCGGCTTGGGCGTTATGGTCGCTTCGATCGACACGATATTTACGCAGGGCAACTTGCAGTCGACCGGTGTCGGCACGGACGTCGCTATTCAGGGCAACGGCTTTTTCGTCTTAAAAGACGGCGAAGAAACCTTTTTCACCCGCGCGGGCGCTTTCGGTATAGACCGCGACGGCACGCTCGTGAACCCTGCCGACGGTATGCGCGTGCAGGGCTGGATGGCGCGCGATTTGAACGGCGAAATGGTTATCAATACGGCGGGCAATACGCAGGACTTGATTATTCCCGTCGGCTCGAAAGACCCGGCAAAGGCGACGCAAAACGTCAATTTCGCCTGTAACTTGAACAAAAACACGCCCGAAATCCTTGAAGGAGCGACGGCCGCCGATATTGCCAAAGGTACTTGGGCGACCGAATTTAAAATCTACGACAGCTTCGGCAACACGCACAATTTGGCCGTGTCCTTTGCCCGCGTTGCCGGTACGCCCAACCAATGGCGCGCAACTGTAAACGTGGATCCGGACAATGCCGATTTTACGCAAACGCGCACCGGTTTGAATACCACCGACGGTATGGGCAACAGCTTTTTGGTCAACTTCGACAATACGGGAACCCTGCTGTCGGTAATCGACAGTGCCGGAAACGTAACGAATCCTTCGGGCGAGATTCTTTTACAAACCTCGTTTACCGTTCCCGAATCGAACCCCGATGCCGACGGCAACCCCCTGCGCCAAACGCTGAACATCAACCTCGGCACAATCGGCAGCCAAAAAAATACGGTAACGCAAAGCGCGTCCGAAAGCAGCACCAAAGCGTTTTATCAGGACGGTTACACGATGGGCTATTTGGACAACTTTAAAATAGACCAAACCGGCGTTATCACCGGCGTGTATTCGAACGGTACGAACCGTGTCATCGGACAGATCGCGATGGCATCTTTTACGAACCAAGGCGGTTTGGAAAAGGCGGGCAACAACACCTACGTGCAGTCGAACAACTCCGGCTTGGCAAATATCGGAACTTCCGGCATTGCGGGCAAGGGCAGTCTTTTGGCCGGCACGCTGGAAATGTCGAACGTCGATTTAACCGAACAGTTTACCGACATGATCGTAACGCAGCGCGGTTTTCAGGCGAACTCGAAAACCATTCAAACTTCCGACACCCTGCTGGAAACGGTGCTGTCGCTGAAGCGCTAAGGTTTTAATGCCGGTACCGGCTGACCCTCATTCGGATTGATCGATTAATTGATTGATGACTGATGGATTAATAACCGATTGCCGGATTAAAGTCTTTGTATAAACGAAATAAAGGGACTGTCTTAAAGCGTGTGCTTTTTTGACAGTCCCTTTTTATTTTAAATCGTCTTCGGGAAATTCCCGGAAAAATACCGGTACTTAGGCTTTTTGCGGACGGCGCCCGATAACAATCCGTTTTTGGTTTTCGAGGCTCCGAGCCGGGTTCATGTATATTCTGACGATAAAAAGGGTAAGGAACACGAGTGCAAAGAAAATACCGACCGCGTATGAAATCTGAATGCCCTTTATGCCCATGCGCACAAGGTTAAAGCATTCCGGCGCGTACATAAGGTAGGTAATCGAAACGGCCGACATAAAGGTTGCCGGAACAACCGCGAGCCAACAGCGATTTCTGCCGGGATAATTCGTTGCAAGATACGCGGCGCCCGTCCACAGTACAATCATCGCAAGCGTTTGATTCGACCACGAAAAATAGCGCCATACGACCGTGTAATTGATAAACGAAATGCCGTACCCGATAAGCAAAAGCGGAGCGGCAATCGACAAACGTACGTTCAGCTTTTTTTCGTTAAGATGAAACCAATCGAAAATAATCATGCGAGCGCTGCGGAAAGCCGTATCTCCCGACGTAATCGGGCAGGCGATAACGCCGATCATCGCAATCGCACCGCCGACCTTTCCGAGAAGGCCCGTGCATATTGCGTACACGGATTTTGAATTTCCGCCGCCGATGTCGAGCAGGGCTTTAAGACCGGTTCCCGTGCCGTCTTTGTTCCAAAAGAATGCTATTGCGGCCGATGCCCAAACCATGGCTATAATGCCTTCGGCTACCATCGCTCCGTAAAAAACCCAGCGTCCTTCTTTTTCGTTTTTAAGCGTGCGCGAAACGATGGGCGACTGCGTTGCATGAAAGCCCGAAATGGCTCCGCAAGCTACGGTAATAAACATGAGCGGCCAAATGGGACGCTGCGTTGCGCTCGGGTACAAATTGGCAAGCGTGAGTTCCATCAGCGGGCGCGTTCCCGTATTTGCCAGCGTTCCGATCGAAACGCCGACCGCCATAAGAATAAGGAATATGCCGAAGATCGGGTAAAAGCGCGCTATAACCTTATCGACGGGAAGCAGCGTTGCAAGAAAATAGTAAATAAGTATAATGACGGTCCATACTTTTACGTTGAGCCATTCGGGGGTGAGCAGGGCCAAAAGGCCGGCGGGACCCACCATAAATACGACGCCGACCATCACAAGCAGGACGACTCCGAATACGCGCATAACGTTTTGCATCGCGGGGCCCAAATATTTTCCGGTAATTTCGGTGATACTTGCGCCGTCGTTGCGCACCGACAGCATGCCTGAAAGGTAATCGTGTACGCCGCCCGCAAAAAGCGTACCGCCGACAATCCATAAATAGACGCTCGGTCCCCATAATGCGCCGGAAATAGCGCCGAAGATCGGCCCCAAACCGGCGATGTTTAAAAGTTGAATTAAAAACGCTTTGGGTTTTGAGATGGGCACATAATCTATCCCGTCCGGATTTTTCATTGCGGGCGTCGGACGGTTTTCATCGGGGCGGAACACTTTTTCTACAAAGGCTCCGTAGAGAAGATAACCGACAACAAGCGCCGCGACACACAATATAAAAGAAATCATACATACCTCCTATGCGCGTGTATATGATAATTATGCATCCCTTTTACGTGTCTGTCAATAAAAAGTCGAAAGAATGCGGCCACGCACCGAAAATCGGATTACCGCAGTTTTGCGTCGGGTATAAAGCTTTGCGCATACGAAACAAGATCGTGCATTTCGATATCGGAGTAGGGGATGATGTTATTGTATGCGGGGTCTATGCAGTTTTCGTTTCGGAAAGGAGCAAAGCGCCACGAAGCGTCTTTGGGCAGCATGGCCGCCATATGCGCAATGTCTTCTTTTTTTACGAGAGGCGGAACCAACACGGTTCTGAATTCGAAACAGTCCGAAGGAAGGCGCGTACACAGTTCAATACTGCGCCGCAAAGCGTCTTCGGCTTTTTTGCCGCCGAGAGTACAGCCTAAAAGACCGTAACGATCGGGCGATGTTTTTATGTCTACTGCTATAAAATCGGGGGTGGTTGCATTGTCGCTAAAAAGTTTTTCCAGCGCGTCCGGATGCATGCCGTTTGTATCGAGTTTGACTTGATAGCCGATCGCCTTCGCTTTGCGGATAAGTTCCGGAAGTTCTGGACGCATCAGCGCTTCGCCGCCGGAAATGACAAAACCCGAAAGAACATTGCGCCGCCGTTTTAAATGCTCGAAAACCCGTTCTTCATTATACGAATCTTCCGGCGGCAGCCGGTTAAAAACCAGCTCGCCGCTATAGCAATACGGGCAGCGCAAATCGCACAGTGTTAAAAACCATGCACAGGCAACTTTTCCCGGATAATCTACGAGGCTCGTCTTTATTAAAGCGCCTGAAAGCATGGTTTTTGCGGATCGCTTACGCTACGTGTTCCGCTGCGGGGCTGAGTATCGCCGAAAGTTCCGACACCGAATAAGCGCGGCCGGCTTCTTCTCCGTTTTCGTCGAACAAGATAACGGTGGGAGCGGCCATAACGCCCAGTTCGGCGGCTTTGTTCAAACCTTCTTCGGTGTCAACGCTTATATAGCGTCCTTCCAAAGAAAGGGTTCCCAAATATTTTTTTACCGGCGGGCAGTTCGGACACGTGCTTTTTCCGAAAAACTCATAGGTGAGCTTGCCGCTTACCGGTGCGGACTTTTCGCTTTTTGCGGCGGGAATATCTTCAGGCGTGCGCACGACAAAAGTCGGTCCGTCGCTTGCGCACGAAGCGCAAGAGCTTTCATAGACAAACTGTTTGCGGTGATTGTACTCTTCGCGCTTGCCCTTATTCCAGTTGCGTACCGAACGGTAATAACCGACGATTCTCGAATACACTTCCGTTTCCGTTCCGCGCACGTCGGCCAGCTCGTCTTGTATGTGGGCTATATCGGCATCGATTTCCGCTATAGTTCTTTTTTGATCCATAAAATCCTCCCATGGTATCATTGTATTAGATATCGGCTATTGATTCAACACAATTTGCCGTTCTTCTTCCAATTTGCGGAGCTTTGAGCGAAGCTCCCGTTCTTTTTCCGCCTTGCATCTGGGACATTCGAAAACTTCTCCGTTCAAATAACCGTGAATTTTGCACACCGAATAAATCGGTGAAACGGTGATGTACGGAACGCGGTAGTTTTTCGTTACGGCGCGCACCAAATCGCGGCTCGATCTCCAGTCTTTTACGGCTTCTCCCATAAAAATATGGAACACCGTACCGCCCGTATATTTTGTCTGCAAGCTTTCCTGATGATCCATCGCTTCAAAGACATCGCTCGTGTAATCGACGGGCAGCTGCGTCGAGTTCGTGTAGTACGGATCTTTGTCGCCCGACGTGATGATGTCCGGATAATGCCGCTTGTCGTGGCGCGCAAGGCGGTAGGACGTACTTTCGGCGGGGGTCGCTTCCAAGTTGAAAAGCTCTCCCGATTTTTCCTGATAATCGGCAAGTCTGTTGCGCATGTGCACGAGCACTTCTTCGGCAAAAGCTTTTCCGCGCGGATGGACGAGGTCGACTCCGAGGAAATTCAGGCAGCATTCGTTCATGCCGCACAAGCCGATTGTATTGAAGTGGTTGTTCAGCGTCGAAAGGTAGCGCCTCGTATACGGAAAAAGTCCGCCGTCGAGCAGGCGCTGAATAACCTTGCGCTTTGCGCACAGGCTTTCCTTTGCCAAATCCATAAGATAGTCGAGGCGGGCAAAAAACTGTTCTTTGTTTTTTGCCAAATAGCCGATCTGCGGCAGGTTAATCGTAACGACGCCCAAAGAGCCGGTAAATTCGTCCGAACCGAAAAGACCGCCGCCGCGTTTTCGCAGTTCGCGCTTGTCGAGCTGCAAGCGGCAGCACATCGAGCGCACGTCGCCCGGATTCAAGTCGGAATTGACGAAATTCTGAAAATACGGGGTTCCGTATTGGGAAGTCATTTCGAACAAAAGCTTTGCGTTTTCTCCGTCCCAGTTAAAATCCTTGGTAATGTTGTATGTGGGAATGGGGTATTGAAAGCCGCGGCCCGCCGCGTCGCCTGCGATCATAAGTTCGATAAAAACCTTATTGATAAGGTCCATTTCTTTTTGGCAGTCGCCGTAGGTAAACTCGGTTTCCTTGCCGCCGACCACGGCCTTTTTATCGCGCATGTCTTCGGGTACCGTCCAATCGAGCGTAATGTTCGTAAAGGGCGCTTGGCTTCCCCAGCGGCTGGGCGTATTGACGCCGTAGATAAAACTTTGAATGCACTGGCGCACGTCTTTTTCGCTCATATTGTCTTTTTTGACAAAGGGAGCCAAGTACGTGTCGAAAGAGCTGAACGCTTGTGCGCCGGCCCATTCGTTTTGCATAATACCCAAAAAGTTTACGATTTGCTGAATGAGCGTGGACAAGTGTTTTGCCGGCGTCGACGTTATTTTATCGGGAACGCCGCCCAAGCCTTCCGCGATCAGCTGGCGGATCGACCAGCCCGCGCAATAGCCGGAGAACATCGATAAATCGTGAATGTGAAAAGCCGCCGTCCGGTGCGCGTCGGCAACTTCCTGCGAATAAATGTTTTTAAGCCAATAGTTCGCGGTGATTGTGCCCGAATTGTGAAGGATTAAGCCGCCGAGCGAAAAGTTTACGTTTGCGTTTTCGTTTACGCGCCAATCCGATTGGCTCAAATAACCGTCCATCGTCGCGTTTATGTCGAGCATTAAGCTTTTCGCATCGCGGATTGCTTCGTGCCGTGCGCGGTACAAAATGTAGGCTTTTGCGACTTGAACTTCGTTTTGTTCGATCAAAACCGTTTCAACGATGTCCTGAATCTCTTCGATCGCGGGAATCGAATGTTCGTGCCTTCCCGCCATCAGAAGACGCAAACGTTCTTCGACTTTTTCGGTCAACAACTCCGCCTTATCCGGATCGGGCCGTTTTTGAACGGCCGCAATCGCTTTGCCGATGGCGGTACTGATTTTGGAACGGTCGTAATCCCCTATTTCCCCCGACCGTTTTACTACATGCTTGATGAACATAGCCGACTTTTCTTCTTTTTGCGTTCCCAAAAAGCTTTTCCATTCGGGGAACACCGTTTGTTCGGCAGAGCTGTTTTGCCCGCTCATTCCTCTCCTCCCAGTTTATTTACTTCCGTAATAAATTCCTTTAAGTTTTCAAAATGCCGGTACACCGAGGCAAAACGTATATACGCAACCTTGTCTACCTTATACAAAGCTTCGAGCACCAAATCGCCCAAGTTGGACGTCGTAATTTCGCGGCTGCCCTTGCCCTTCATGACGGCAAGGTTTTCTATATCGTTTACGATATTCTCCAATTCCGCCGTCGAAACGGGCCGCTTTTCCAGTGCGCGCTCGATGCCTTTTTCCAACTTCGTTTTATCGAACGGTTCGCGCCGTCCGTCTTTTTTTACGACCATAAAAGGTTTTTCTTCTATATGCTCGTAGCTCGTAAAACGATAGCCGCACTCAAGGCATTCCCTTCTGCGCCGAATGCTTTCTCCGTTCGCCATTGTTCTGGATTCAAGCACTTTGTCGTCAAGGCTTCCGCAGTACGGACAGCGCATAAGCACCCCTGTATATATAGTGTTATATCGGCAATATTTGCATTATACAACACTATATTTGCTCATGCAAGATGTTTTTGGGTAAAAAGTACGGAATTTCGGCATAAAACGTATTTTTTTTGCCCGCATCGACTTTAACTGCGATTTTGGAGAGAATAGAAAAGATTTTGCGCTTTAAAAAAAGCTGCGGAAATAAAAACCGGGAGCAAAACAAACAGTTTTTTGGGGGAATTTTTCCCGGCACGGGCTTTCCACGACAGTTCCGTTTGCGCCCATACCGAAAAAAGGATCGGAATAAAGGCTAAAAACAAAACGAAAAGCAGCGATATTTTTTTCGGAAGGATTTTTTCGAGCGCCTGTTTTAATTCGAGCGAAGTCGTCGTGCAAAAAAAGAGCGATGTAACCTGCAGCGCGCAGATAAGGCGCACGATTAAAAGTATAAGCGGCTGTATCGAACCGCCGCCGCCCGTTATGTACGCAAGCGCTTGGGTAAACGCAAGAAAAACGGCGTAATACAAAACAGGTTTAAGGTCTCTTAATTGACGAACGGGGGAAAAGCCCGCATAAGCCGACAATGCGATATTGAGCAGGATGTACGGCAGGCACCATTTGAGCGGCAAAAAAAAGGCTGCCGTCGGAAGCAAAAGAAGCAGACATAATTTTAAAAGCGCGGGCATCCTGTGTATAAGACTGTTCCCGCCGCGGTACGAAAAAAGCGGTTGTGCGTCCATATTACGTCCACACCAAATCTTCCCGTTTGGTATACGAGCATAGGGGATGACGGATGCGCCAACTTGCAAGGTTTTGCTTTAAGCCCTCGTCGGATGAACCGTCGAAAACGGTTTTGCCCTTGTACAAAACGATTAAGCGGTCGGTCAGCGCATAGCATTTTTCCAATTCATGCGTTAAAAGCAAAACGGTGCGGCCGTCGTTTTTTAAAAAGCGGATTAAATCGTTCACCTGTACGACGCCGGTGTAATCCAAGTTTGCATACGGTTCGTCGAAAATGACGATGGGACAGTCCATCGCAAGAATTCCCGCAACCGCAAGGCGCCGTTTTTCGCCGCCGGACAAAAAACGTGCGGGGAAAAAGCTCCGTTCGGCAAGGCCGGTTTTTTCCAATGCGGCGAGGGTTCTCTCTTTTGCTTCTTTGTCGGGAACTTTAAGGTTTTTTAAGCCGAACATAACGTCTTCGACGGGGGTTTCGCCCAGAATCTGCGTGTCCGCATCCTGAAAAACCAAGCCGCAGCGTCCCCGTGTCGAAACGCTGCCCGTGGTCGGGTTGTTCAGTCCGGCAATGATCGACATGAGTATGCTTTTGCCCGAACCGTTCGCCCCGGCAATGAGGACGCATTCCGATTCGAACACATCGAAAGAAATGTCGTCCAAGGCGGTAAAATACGAAGTGCCCGGACTTTTGTGTGCGTCGGCATTCCCGTACGCGTTATCGGGAAGTGCCTGCACAAAGCGTTTTACAATGTGATGCAATCGTATAACCGGCCGGGCGTACCGTTCGTCTGCTTCGGCGCTCATTCGGCGGTGTTCGGCTCTTTATACAGATAGCGCGCGATAACCGGGCGCAGCTTGGCTGCCAAAAAAACGGTGAGCGCGGCTTTGAGCGCGTCGCCGGGCAAAAAGGGAATGCAGGCAACCGCAAGCGATTGACCGAGCGTTTTGCCCGTAACTCGCATAAACTGAGCTATGCCGGGAACGTATAAAATAACGAAGCCCAAAAGACAGCCGCTTATGATTTTTATCAACGGCGTTTTGCCCGAGATTGACGGCCGTCCGATATAAAAACCCGTAACGGCGGCGGCGATAAAATAACCGATCAAAAAACCGCCGGTCGGGCCGAGCAGGCGTGCCATGCCGCTGTGGCCGCCGGAGAATACCGGCAAGCCGGCTATGCCGGCAAGCAAAAAAAGTCCCGTTGCTCCGGCTCCCTGAACGCCGCCCAAAAGCGCCGCCGCCAAAATCGGCATCATATTTTGCAGCACTATGGGAACGGGCGAACCGGGAAGAGGCACGGCGATAAAACCGCATACCGCGATAAGAGCGGCAAAAAGGGCTGTAAAAACGGATAAAAGCATAGTATGTTTCGTATTCGAATCGTTCATAAATTCTCCTCACATATGTATTGAACAAATTTTGAGAAAGTGTCGCCGTTTATGCGGTTTGTGTCAAGGGGGGCATTTATTGACAGGGGGCGTTTATTATGCGCTTTTTTCTTTTGCCATCGATTTAAGCAGGTCGTTTAATTCGCTTTCGGTTAAAGCACGCGTTATGCTCAAATCGCGGCCTCCGGGTTGAACCGTTTTCGGATTTCCGTTTTCGTCAGTTTCGTTTATCAATTCAATAACCGGATTTTTCGGATCCAAAGGATTTACATCGACACTCACGCCGATTTTTCCGTCCGAAAGGTACACGTAGGTTCCCAAGGGAAACAGCGATAGGCTGTATAAAAGCGCTTTGATGACCGCTTCGTCGTATTGAGTACCGCTGTTTTTCAATAATTCCACCATTGCGGCATTGCCGTTTTGCGCTTCCCGGTATTGACGGCCCGATGTCATCGATTCATAAAAGCAGGCGACCGCGATAATTTTGGCGTACAGCGATATTTTCGAACCGTCTTCTTTTTGCGGATAGCCGGAACCGTTTTCGCGTTCGTGGTGTTCCAATGCACCCAAGCAAACGCTCAGGGAAAAATTATAGTTTTTTAAAATATTGTACGCGACAATCGGGTGCGAAAGCAGCGCTTTTTTTTCGCTTATCGTGAGCGGTTTTTCCGTCAAGTACAGCCGGGGCGAAAGGCGCAGCAAGCCGATTTCGTGCAGCATGCAGGATATCCCCAGATCGGTCAGCTTGCTCAGCGAAAGTTTCAGCTGCAGGCCGATTGCGATTGCGATAACCGTCGAACGCAGCGAATGCATAACGATGAAGTTTTTGTCGCGCGAAGGCACCGTTTGAATTATGCGCAAAATGTAGCGGTCGTTTTCTTTAATGAACACGCACATATCCTGCATGTTTTTCGAAATCGCTTTTAAATCGAGTTCTTTATGGGTTGCAAAGCGCGTATATACTGCATGTATGTAATCTATGTATTGAGCGTACACTTTTTCGACAAGCCTGAGCCGTTCGGCTTCCATTTCGCTTGTATTTTCTTTTTCCTTCGCGACCGATTCGATGATGGATTGAATGTCTTTCGTTAAAACGGGTGTTTGCGTTTCGGCTTTGATTTCTTCGCTCCAATTGCTCGTTCCGGCAAGCGAAAGCGTATCGGTTACCTTTCCGTCGGCGGTTTCCTGAACGGTTATGTTTCCCGTCGAAAAAATCTGTTTAAAATTCCAATCGATTAAGGCTTTTATAAGGGGGCCGGTTAAAGGAGTCATACTGTTCATGAGGATAAAATTCTTATCGAGCATTACGTCCGAACTGAAGTATATTCCTTCTTTTAAATCCGATATATTGAACGAATTCATGATTTTCCCGCCGTAAAGTTATTATTTTATACTATTTTGTACTATTCATTATATATCAAAATTCCGTTATATCAAGTCGAAAAACCTCTATACGATAAAAAAAAGCTGAAAAACCGCACATCGTTTTTCAGCTTTATAAAGCGAGCGGCAACGATGTCCGGATGTCTTATGACCCACCGTTACTTTCATGCTCTCATATACAATATCGGTGCATTGCGAAAAAACTTAAGTATTTTTTGCAAATTTTTTATACGAATAAGCCGTTTTTTTGCAAATAATGAATGTGAGTTTTAATGCTGTCCGCTACGGTTCGGTATACCAGACGGGATTTTGCGATGTTGTAGCGCGCGCATTCGATGTACGAACTTTCAGGCGGAGCGGGCGGTTCTTTCGGGAGCCGCTCGGCAAACAGCTTTTCGAGTTTTGAAGTCGAAGGGAATATGAGAGAAGCGACGTCGGATGCTTCGTTTGCACGGATTTTATCGTCGATGCGGCTCAATTCGCTTAAAATGTGTGCATAATCGCCTTCGGTTTTGCAGTGCGCTTCAGTTTCGCCGCACAGTTTTACGGCATGTTCGGCAAGACTTTCGAGCGAACGTAAGTCGTAAGACAACGACGCAAGGGCTTTATCGAGTGCTCCGTTTTCAGCCGGCGCATCTTGCGGAGTCGCCTCTGCTTGCATGCCGGCATCGCTGTGCGCTCGTTCCGGGATTTTGCCGGCGCAAAACGCTTCTATTTCCCGTTCGCGTTCGGGTAAATCGAGCAGGCTTTGTACGGAAACCGGCGTTATGCCGGGAATGCACAGGCTTTTTGAAGATAAGGCATAGGTTTTTACGTTCGGAAAGGCGGCGCATTTACTTTCGAACCACCACGCGTACAGCTTCATGCGGCTGTCGCTTAATACGGCCTTTCCGTCGTAATCGTACGCGCCGCTTTCTTGTGAGTACGCGGGATTATCGTAGATAGATGCGGCGTTGAAGGTTTCGGCGGGGCGCAGTTTTGCCGAAAGGTTATGAACGGTTTCTTCAAAGGTACTGCCTTTTGCGTGGGTTTTGTTTTCCGGATACGAAAGGTCGAGCCCCGCCGTATACACGGTTGTCGCGCCGCAAAAGCGCGCAAAATCCCATGCGGTTGAAGCGACCGACCCGCCCGAAGCGAGCTGTTCTCTTTTTCCGGTAAAACGTTCAATATAACGTCCGAGCGGAAACATCGATGAGCATAAAACGATTTTGCGGCACGTAAATCGGAGTACGCTCGGATAAACCGCGCTTTCGGTAATTAAAACGCTGTTCGGAGATTCCAAGCCGCTTAGGTGCCGCGCGTTCCAATACTGCGGGTCGACTGCCGCGATAAAATGCGGTTCGATCCCGGCGCGCAGGCATGAGCGCAGCGCCGTATCCACGCAGACGAGAACGGCGCGCTTTTTCAGTTCCGGCAAAAGCGGCAAAACATCGTCCAAGGTTGGGCCCGCCGCAATGATGCAAAAGGGAAGGGCGGAGCCGGTATCCTTATAGCGGTTTATGCTTTCCGTTTCGGCACAACGGCGCAGGTTTTTGCACATATTCGAAAGCCACAAAAAGCCGAATTTTTCGAGCGTGCGCTCGTTAATTCGGTGCTTGTCTTTATTGCGTGCAACCAGTTCGCTCAGCTGCGAAAAGTATTGTGCCGCATGGGCTGTCCACGCTTTGTGCGCGATAAAAGCGCAGGAATTCAGTCCGTAATGTTCAAGCACGGCAATAACCGTTTGCTGCGGCGCTTCAATCAAAAAAACGCAGGACGGAACGCCAAAAACGGGCCGCCAATCAAAAAGCGAAAACGCCCACAAAAGGCGCATCGGATCCGGCTCCACGAACACAATCGTCTTATTTTTATACAGCTGCGCCGCCTCCGAAAGGGCATAGCCGAGTCCCGCGCCGAAAAAAACGATGGTGTCGACGTTTTTGACGTTTTCGGACACAAGCATTTTGTGCGCTTCGGCAGAGGGATTGTAGCTTGAATGCAGGAGTAGGCCCTTGTAAACCGCGTAAAGCTGCGAATTTTTCGCTTCCGCCGCACGGGTGTCTTCAAGCGGAAAAAGAAGGTTTGCCTTTGTATCGGAGCCGCCGTTTTCGGCAAGGAGGCGCAAGTTATGTTCAAGGGCGGGAAAGCGGCGCGCAAAGGCGGCGAGGTTTTTTTCGAGCATATTGCGCTGAAGCGCTTTGTCATTCAAGAGTGAATTCAATCGTCATTCCCTTGGTAACGGGCGTTCCTGGACTCGGATTTTGCGAAACAACCCATCCGTCGCCTTTTATAATGATGTTTACGTCGTTTTTGTTTAAAAGAGGCGTTAAAAGCCGTTTGGGCGTTCCCGTAAAATCGGGCAATTTTTCGCCGATGTCGGGAACCGAAACCGCGTCGAGCGTTATGTAGCCCGAATGCGCAAAGGACGGCGCATTGGCGCGCGCCAAACCCAAATAGTCGATTATAACGTTTGCAGCTTCGCCGATAATCGGGGCGGCAATTCTGCCGGACAGCGTTTCGCCCTTTGCCTTCGTAATGACAACGTACAGCACGATTTTGGGCTTTTCGACGGGAAAAATCGCGACGCAGTTTGACACAAAGTCGGTGGTGCTGTATTTGCCCGTTTTCGCGTCGAGCATTTGCGCCGTTCCCGTTTTAACGCCGATGGACACATCGTTTAAAGACGCTCGCGTGCCGGTACCGGAGCGCGCCGTCGTTTCCATGCAGCTGAGAATGTAATCGGCCGTATCTTTGGAAACCGCTCGCTTTTTGAGCGCCGGCACGTGCCGGTATTCTTCGGTTCCGTTCGGATCGGTAATTTTCGATACGAGCGTCAGCTGAACGGGCACTCCGCCGTTTGCGAGCGCCGTCGCTCCCTGCACAATCTGCAAGGCGGACACGGCGATTTCCTGCCCGATCGATATGGTCGGTTTCGATCTGAGCGACCAGTACCGGTCGGATACGGTTTTTAAAGTTCCGCGCGTTTCCGACGGCAATTCCGCGCCCGTTCTTTCCCCGAAGCCGAAGTCCCGCAGGCGCCGCAAAAAATCTTCGGAATTCAGTTTTTCGCTCATTTGCGCGATGCCGTCGTTGCACGAATATTGCAGCGCTTCCCTGACGGTTACCGGTCCGTGTCTTCCCAAACAGGTGATGACTACTCTTTCGCCGCTCGATGTGCTGATTTGATATTTTCCGTCGCAAAAAAACACCTGTTCTTTGCCGACTTTTCCCGAATCGATAAAACTTGCGGCGCTGAATATTTTAAACACGGAACCCGGCTCGTACGCGAGTACGGCGGGGCGGTCGATTTGTTCTTCAACGCTTGAAGAAGGGTAGGAATTTAAGTCGGCGGCCGGCAAACTTATATATGAAAGTATTTCGCCCGTGTCGGATTCGGCCGCCAAAAGCATAAAGCTTTCGGCTTGCGTTTCTTCCATGGCGTTGCGCGCGATATGTTCAAGTTTATACTGTAAATTCGCGTCGATTGTTAAAAAGACGTTTTTGCCCGAAGCGGTTTTTCCCGTTTCTTTAGGCGCAAGCACTTGCTGCATCGAATATTCTATACCCGAAAGTCCGATTCCCGCATCGCCCATAAAACCGATAACCTGAGATGCCAACGCGTTCTCCGGATAAACGCGACCCTGTATTTTATCGAAACGTATGCCGTTTAATGCTTTTTTGACAACGACGTCTTCAATCGCATCTTTTTGCTCTTGCGTTATTTTTTTTTTCAAATATAAAAAATCCGATGATGCGCTTCGCAGTGCGGCCGCAATATACAATTCGCTCAATCCGGTTACGCCCGCAAGCGATTGGGCAAAATAATCGTAGTCTTCGATTGCCGACGGCGTAACGGCGATATGATAAAAAGCCGTTTGAACGGCGAGCGGTTTTCCGTTTTTGTCGTATATGGAACCGCGGCGCGGCGGTTCGACTTTTGCGACGATTTCGGCGGGCGGCGTAAAGGCAAGCTTTACGTAACTTGCGCCTATGTATGCGGCGAATGCGGTGAGTATCAGTATAAAAAAGACGATCCTCGTTTTTGAAAAAAAACCGTTCCACATGCTATTTGCCTATTACTTTGCCTAAAATACTGCGCGTGTCGATAAAACCGTAATCGCGCGAATCTACGGAATGGCTGCTGTTGTCGCCGATCGCCAGCACCGTATGTTCGGGAACGGTGCGGTTGAATTTGATGCGCTGGTATTGTCGTTCCGTAAGCGGATACGTTTTGTCTCCCACGAACAGACTATACTCCGAATCCGATGAAAATTCCAGTACTTCGCCGGCTTTTGCGACGCAGCGTTTTATAACGGGTTTTCCGTTGTATATGTAGGTGATGACATCTCCCAAGCGCGGCTCATCCCATTGCACGAGCAGTGCGGAACCGAACGGCCGCACCAAACCGTAGGCCAATTTATCTATATATATGAACGAATGTTCCGGAATTGAAGGTTCCATCGAAGTACCGGAAACCTGCGCAATGTCGAAAACAAAAAGTTTCAGCACAATTCCTACGCATATGCCCGAGATAAAAAAAAAGCGCGCCTTCATAATCAATATTCTAATATGAACACGCTCTTATGTCGATAGTGTATATATGGAAATTATCAGTTGTTTTAAACCCGAACAAGCTTATTCTTTTTGCGGCGCGCTGACTATCGAAGAAATGCTGAACTCGCAGCGTCTTCCCAACCGCTTCGGCGTTTCCGTTGCCGCCTCTGTCCGCGCCGTTGCCGAGCGCGGGTTAAAGGTTTTGGAATATATTGCGCGTGTTGTCCCGAAAGCGAAAACGCTTTTTGCCGCCGCTTTAGTGTTGCTTGTTGCAGCCGACGGCTGCCTTCGCTTTGTAAATTATCTGTATGCATACGCTTCGCGCGTACAGTTGAACGTACGAGATGACGTTCCGGTGCTTGCAGGCCAAATGAAAAATTTTGCGCTTAATTCCGGAGCGCAGGAATTTGACGGAAACGGCAATATTTCTCTTATCGACGGTGCCGAAAAAGCGGCTTTGTTTAAATTGCCCGTAAGCTATACCGGCTATACCGTGCAGTCGGGTGACAGCATTTCTTCAATAACGAAGCGTTTCGGCTTAAGCAATATTTCAACCCTTATTGCCATAAACAATATAGACAACGTACGGCTTTTGCGCTCCGGGCAAAAACTGCGTATTCCGTCGGTTGACGGTCTTTTATACACCGTACGTTCGGGCGACAGTTTGGAATCTATAGCCAAAACATACGGCGTAAGTGTCGAAGAAATTCTCGACGTAAACGAACTTTCGTCCGCGGTACTGTACGCCGGAACCGAGCTTTTTATTCCGGGCGCCCGTTTAAGTTCTTCGGTATTAAAAAAAGCTTTGGGTGAATTGTTTGCGGCGCCCCTGGCCGTTTCGTGGCGCATATCGTCGGGATACGGCTGGCGGCAAGACCCTTTTACGGGCGTGCGCAGTTTTCATACCGGCATAGACTTGGTCGTCCCGTACGGAACGTCGATAAAGTCGGCAATGTCGGGGACGGTTGCGGCCGCGGGCTATTCAAATGTATACGGAAATTATGTTATAATAAATCACGGAAACGGCTACCAAACCTTATATGCGCACATGTCGTCGGCGTCGGTTAAAAAAGGCGAACGGGTTGCTCAGGGAGCGCAAATAGGCCACACGGGAAATACCGGTTATTCGACGGGAACGCACTTGCATTTTTCGGTATACAGAAACGGCAAATTGATTAATCCTGCGCAAGTGCTTAAGTTTTGATTTTAAAGATGGAGTTTGCATGCAATCGGTAACAATATGCCGTTTTTGCGGCCGCACAATCGACGGCGAGTTTGTGTATTGCCCGTGGTGCGGCTTGTCGCGGCTCGGAGGCGAACAGGCTTTTCAAAATGCTCCGCGGGTTTTTGAGCGTTTGGAAGATATAAAAGAAAAGGGACTGTCGGGCCGCATAAGCAAAATGGAACAATCGCTCGACGACATAGAACAGGATTTGATTCGCTTTATGGAGGCCCCGAAAAAAAGATGAGCCGCACCTGTACGATAGGCTTAAAAGCCGCTTTGCGCGTTTTGTTTGCCGCCTTTATTTTGCATGCAATTGCCGTACCTGCATGTGCGCAGGTTGTGTTTGAAAATGTCGACTTGAACGATGCCGACGGTTTGCTTTTTTCAGCCGCAATAAAAAGCGGCCCGCTTTCGTGGAAAAATTTGTATTCGGCAAAAATCGATGCGGCAAAGCAAGCGACCGCCGCTTCGCAAAAAGCGCCCGAATTGCTGACCTGTTTTCCGCAAAAGCTCGACTCGCTGCAAAACGGAAAATTCCTTCAAATCGGAAACGCCGACGGCGTTTTTATCTATACGGGTTCCGGAACGCTGAATTGCGTTTCTTCAACTTCGTCTTTGAATCCGCTGCCGCAAAATCGCGCGCGCGACAATCTTATGGAAACGGCGGTCAGTCCCGACGGAAACTGGATATGCCTGTTCCGTAAAACCGACGCGCTTTCGGGCAGCATGGTGCTCGCTTCGACAAAAACGGGTAAAGAATTCGTGCTTGCCGAAAAAGCCGATTTCAGCTTTACCGACATTCCCGTGCGCTGGTCGCCCGATTCGGAAGTTCTCGTTTACGAAAAAAACAAACGCCTGTATTTTATCGAACCGAAAAACGCGTTCGACCCCGCTTTCGCCGAAGAAAAATTCCGCACGATCGGAGAAGGAACGATTTCCTGCATAAGCTGGGCGACGCCGAAAAAACTCATATATATTCAAGGCGATTTGATATTCAGTCTTTTTACGAACGAACTGTATACGCGCGCTTTATATGCCGCCGTTCTCGGCACCGGAAAAATTGCGGGGCGTCTTCCGTGGCGTTTTGACGGTGAAAACGATTTGTTTTGGACCGACGAAACGGGGATGCGCTTTGTTATCGTTCAGGCCGGTAAAAATATTTTTTATTTCGATCTTGAGCGCGAAGATTCTTCGTACGACTGTGCCTTTTTGCCCGTAAGCGGCGCGGCTTCATCCTTTGCCGTTTTTTGGACGGCGCAAAATGTAACCGCGCCTTCAAGTACAAACGCGGGCGCAAACGTAAATGCAAGCGCTGCCGCTTCCGCTAACACGGTGCCGATTGTGTGGAGCGAATATTTTTCCGAAGACGGAGAACGCAAAAGCGGTGCCTACATACTTAAAACGCTGCACATGCCGGCCGAGGCCGCATCGGCATCGCGTTTTGTGCGCTTGAGCGTTCCGGACGGCGCTTTAAAACCGCAGCTTTCGCCCGATAAAAAAAAGATTGCATTTTGTGCGGACGGCTCTCTATTCGTTTATTCGCCGGACACGTGGGAGACTTTGGCGTCTTATTCGGATGAAAAAGTTGTGTCCTTTGCATGGCGCACCTCCTCGTCGCTGTATGTCGGCGGAAACGAAACCGTACGCGCGTGGAATTATAGCGACGGTATAAAGGACGTTTTGTTTTTGTCGGCCGCAGGGGATTTTTCGTGGGGCGCGGACGGAAAAACGGTTACGGCGACTGTCGGCGCAGGCACCTTTGCCTACGACGAAAATTCCCGCACGTGGCGCCCAATCGAAGGTTCCGTTGAACATAAACGAAAATATATGAACAAAAAAGTGCGCATTTTATTCGAACAAAAGAATTCGATTTTTTATGCAAACTTTCCGGTTGTGCGTTTTTTGCAGGGGCCGAGCCGGAACCTGCCGCTGTTTGCCGCGAACGCACAGGTTAAAGGGCCGAAGGGGAAAGTCGCCCTTGCCTTTGACGCATTGAACGGCAAGGATAGCGTTCCGTATATTTTAAGCGCGCTTTCCTCGCGCGGACTTGGCGCAACGTTTTTTATCAACGGCGAGTTTATGCGCCGCTTCCCCGAATCGGTCGGCGCCGTTTGCGCAAAAGGCCACGAATGCGCTTCTTTGTTTTATACGAGTGTCGATCTGTTATCCGACGATTTTATTATAGATGAAAATTTTATACGGCGCGGACTTGCGCGCAACGAAGACGAATTCTACGCTTTAACCGGCAAAGATTTAAGCCTTTTTTGGCACGCGCCCTATTGCCGCTCTTCGCCCCTGATACGGCAAGCCGGAAAAGAGGCGGGTTATACCTTTGTCGATAAAATCGTCTGCCTCTCCCGCGGAAGCGGCAGGCAGAAAGACGGCGCGGGCGACAGACAAGACGGCGAAAGCGTTCTTTTGTCTTCCGAACGCATCGCCGATATTTGTGCCGAATTGTTCGACGGAGCCGTCGTTCTTCTTCCCTGCGGGCCCATGGGGACTTGCCACGGGAGTGCAATTTGTGATAAACTGGAGGTGTTGATAAGCGCAATTTCAGAGGCCGGTTACTCTATCGTACCCGTGTCTCAACTGGTATATTAAATGGGAAAACGAAAAGGCTCCTTTTTTCGAATTCAAAAAAAGAAACCTCGCAATGCTTCCGTCAGTGCACTTATTACCGCCTGCGAACGGCAGCTTTCCGCCTCCAAACAACTGCTTGAAATTGCCAAGCGTCTGTATTCCATTTTTGATTTTCAAGCCCTTATAGAAACATTGCTGTATATCTGTATGTACCAAATGCACGTTTCGGGTGCGGCTGTCTACATTCACAAAAGTTTTCATTCCGATTTTTTCGTGCTCGAAGAAGGCTACAATGCGCTGTGCCTCGACGAACCCGTGTTTTATTCGATTCCGGCATCACATCCGCTTATCGATTATCTTGCCAAAACTGACCGGCCGCATACGGTCGGTGAATTGTCGGCGTTGTTTGAAGGCAGCGAGCCCGTACAGCAATTCGGCGCATTAAAAACTTCCTTAATCGTTCCCATACGACAGCGCACGACTTTAAACGGCATTTTGCTTTTGGGCGAACGGGTCGGGCAGGGTATGTGCCCTCTGTATGATACGGCCGAAAAAGAACACATCATGGCCATCGCTTCCTTTGCGGCGAATGCAATCAACATCGTAACGCTGATCGAAATGTCGACGATCGACGTTATGACGCATTTGAAATTAAAGCATTATTTTTGTACGGTTTTAACCGATAAACTTGAATTTTCCGCGGTGGAGCGTTTACCGCTGTGCCTTTTGATGATCGATATCGATTATTTTAAAAACGTCAACGATACATACGGGCACATATACGGCGACTCGATACTGCAGCAGGTTTCGAAAATCATCTTTGAAGCGATCCGCGGTCAGGATATGGCCGGCCGCTACGGCGGAGATGAGTTTATCGTCATGCTGTACGATACCGATAAAAACGCCGCGTTTTTGGTTGCCGAGCGCATACGGCGCGCCGTCGAAGAGCATTGTTTCGAATGTCGGGGTATACGGACAATGCTTACCGTTTCGGCCGGGCTTTCGGTGTTTGTTCCCGGAACGACCGGAACTACGGTCAGAGATTTAATCGATCAAGCCGACCGGGCTCTGTATGAATCGAAACGGCGCGGGAAAAACAGGATTTCGGTTTTTACGCCCCGGCCTTCGGAAAGCAACGTCGATACCGTTTCGGAAAAAGCGCTGCTGTACCGTACCGTGCCGTGCCGGATTTTAAGCTGGAGATCCCCGTTTAAGGTTTGCATAAATCCGTATATCGTGCTATTGTGTATCTATGCCGTTGATCAGCAATCCGGCCGAAGCCGCCGGGGGAAAAGTTTTTTTGTTTTCCGATAATAAACTGCTTGTGTATGCCGACAATGTTGCCGTTTTGCCCGACACCGAAGTACTCAAACACTTTTTGCGCCATCATTGCATCTCGGATTGGCTGTACGATTCCGATTACGATTATACGGCCGCCCGGCTCGAAAAAGATTCTCCCGTAAGCGACCGATTTTGTTGGCTGCCTTTACGCAGCGTTTTTGCCGCCGAATACGATTTTGCCTTTTCGGCGTCCCGCGCAACGGCTTTGCTCAACTGGAAAGCGAAAACCCGCTTTTGTTCGTATTGCGGCAATGCGATGAAAGACGCCGAAGACGAAACCGCCCGCGTGTGCGTTCAGTGCGCGCATCGCGTGTACCCGTCCCTTTCGCCTGCAATAATCGTGCAAGTGTGCAAGGGCGATAAACTGCTTTTGGCTAAACACAGCCGACGCAATACCGACATTTATACTTGTCTTGCAGGCTACGTTGAAGCCGGCGAAAACCTTGAAGACTGCGTGCGCCGCGAAGTGTTTGAAGAAACGGGCATAGAACTTGCCGAACTCCGCTATGTCGCAAGCCAAAGCTGGCCCTTTCCCGATCAGCTCATGGCCGGCTTCCGCGCCGAATGGAAAAGCGGCGACATACAAATTCAAAAAAACGAAATAAGCGATGCCCGCTGGTTCGACAAAAATAACCTGCCGGAAATTCCCAAGCCCGGCTCCCTTGCCTACAAGTTGATTACCGGTGTTCTGGATGAATCGAGGCGCTGAATGAATCGAGTGCGTTAAAGTCGAGCGTCGCAAAATAATCGTCGATCGTTTCCTTTCGGCGGATTTGTATAACCGAGCCGTCCGGCCGCAAAAGCAGTTCCCCGCAGCGCAGTTTGCCGTTGTAGTTAAAGCCCATTGCTCTTCCGTGCGCCCCGGCATCGAAAATAATCAGCGTATCGCCGACTTTTATTTCGGGCATTGCCCGCTGCACGGCGAATTTATCGCAGTTTTCGCACAAAGAACCGACGATATCGTAGACGCGGTCGGCCTGTGCCTTTTCTTTTCCGGACACCTGTACTTCGTGGTAGGCGCCGTACATGCCCGGCCGCATAAGGTCGGCCATGCACGCGTCCGTTCCGATGTAGTCGCGGTAAATATGCTTTTCGTGGATCGCCTTTGTAATAAGATAGCCGTACGGGCCGGTGATCACGCGCGCGCATTCCATATACAGCCGGATTTCTTTGCCCGCAAACAGGGGATTTTCTTTAATGCGCGATTCGTACGCGCTTTTAATGCCCTGCGCAATAATTTCGTAATCGACGGCTTTTTGCTCTTTTTTGTACGGAATACCCATACCGCCGCCGATGTTGATAAACTCCATATCGATGCCGAGCGTCTGTTTTAATTCGACGCATAGATCGTAGAGCATACGTCCCGTTTCGACAAAATATTCGTTGGAAAGCTCGTTCGAGGCAATCATCGTATGAAGACCGAAGCGTTTTGCGCCCAAATCGGCCGCTTTTTTATACGCGTCGAAAAGCTGTGCTTTTGTCAGGCCGTATTTCGCTTCTTCGGGCTTTCCGATAATCGCGTTCCCCTCGCGTAAGGGGCCGGGATTGTAGCGGAAACTGATAAGTTCCGGAAAGGTTTTTAGCGCGCCGTGCAAATAGTCGATGTGGGTAATGTCGTCGAGGTTGATGATTGCGCCCTGTTTGTACGCATATTCGTATTCCGCGGCGGGCGTTTGGTTGCTTGTAAACATAATGCGCTCGCCCGAAATACCCGAGCGCTCGCTTAACATAAGTTCGGCAAGGCTCGAACAATCCGTGCCGAAACCTTCGTCGGCAAGGATCTTAAGAATAAAGGGATTCGGAAGGCCTTTTACGGCAAAAAATTCCGTAAAGCCGGGCAGTATTCCGAACGCTTTTTTTAAGCGCCGCGCGTTTTCGCGGATTCCTCTTTCATCGTACAGATAAAACGGAGTGGGAAAGCGCGAAGTCAATTCGTCGAGCTTTTTTTTATCGAGCGGGAAATATTTTTCTGCCATAGAATACCTCGCGTGCGTGTACCGGTTGTGCGGCGGTTAATCAAAAAAGCCTTTTGCGTACAGTAATTCCGCGTTCAATATGCCGCCGAGGGCCGCTCCGCGTTTTGTGTTGTGGCTGAGGGCGACAAAGCGGATGTCGAAGACGGGGCATTCGCGCAGCCTGCCGACGGTAACCGCCATACCCTTGTCCGTGTCGCGGTCGCGTGCCGGCTGGGGTCTGTTCGTTTCGTGCCGTACGCGGATCGGCTGAACCGGGGCGGAAGGAAGCTTCAATTCCTGCGGCACGGAGCGGAAAGAAGTCCATACGCTTTCGATGCGTTCGAGCGAAGGTTTGTCTTTTTGGGGAAGGTCGAATTCCAAACTGACGCATGCGGTGTGTCCGTCTATAACCGGCACGCGGTTGCAGTGCGCCGCTACGACGGGGGCGGCGGCATTTTCGATTTTGCCGTTCCGTACCGTTCCCAAAATCTTTAAACACTCTTTTTCGGTTTTTTCTTCTTCGCCGCCGATGTACGGCACAATGTTGTCGATCATGTCGAAAGAAGGCACGCCCGGATAACCGGCGCCGCTTACCGCTTGCAGCGTTGTAACGATCATGCGCTTAACCGGATAACCGGCCTTTATAAGCGCGAAAATCGGCGCCATATACGATTGCAGCGAACAGTTCGGTTTGACGGCGATAAAGCCCTTGTTCCATCCGTGCCGCTTTTTTTGCGCGGCGATAATATCCGTGTGTTCGGGGTTTATTTCGGGAATGAGCATCGGAACGTCTTCGGTCCAGCGGTTCGCGCTTGCGTTCGATACAACGGGAATATCGGAGGACGCATATTCTTCTTCAAGTTTTTTGATGGCGTCCTTATCCATTTCGAGTGCGCTGAACACAAAACGGCATTTCCCCTTTGCCGCGCTCACATCGGAAGCATCCTGAACGACAAGCTTTTTTACGCCTTCGGGAATATCGCTGCCGATAAGCCAGCGGCCTTCAACCGCCTGTTCATAGGTTTTGCCTGCCGAGCGGCTGCTTGCCGCCGTATAGACAACTTCAAAATACGGATGATTTGCCAATAAATAAATATAGCGCTGGCCGACCATTCCGGTTGCGCCGAGTACGCCTACGGGTATTTTTTTCATCAGATATTACATTCCTTTATTGCGTTTTCTATTATTTTTTTTGCCGAATCGGTAACTTCGGTTAGGGGCAGTCTGAGTGCGCCCGAACACATGTTTTTGACTTTCATTGCGTATTTTATGGACGACGGATTGCCGTCTATAAAGGCCGCTTTAAAAAAGGGCAAAAGCCGATAGTGTATGTTGCGCGCTTTTTCCATGTCGCCGCCTAAGGCCGCATGAACCATGCGCACGATAGGCTCCGGCGCTACGTTCGATACAACCGATACGACCCCGTCGCCTCCGGCGGCAATAAGCGGCAAGGTAAGCGCGTCGTCGCCCGACAACACGGAAAAATCCGGCTTTACGCGCGAAATCGACGCGATAACGTCCATCATTTGGGTTATGCTGCCCGACGCTTCTTTGACGCCGGCGATATTGGGAAGCTCGGCTATGCGCATAAGCAAGTCCGTACCGATGTTTTTTCCCGTGCGGCCGGCAATATTGTATACGATAATCGGAATGCCCACTTTGCTGAGCGCTTCGAAGTGCAAAAAGATACCTTCGTCCGACGGCTTATTGTAATAAGGCGTTACGGCCAATGCGTAATCGGCGCCGCGTTTTTTTGCGCGCTCGGTGTAGTAAACGGCGTCGCGCGTGTTGTTGCTGCCGGTTCCCAAAATAACGGGAACATAGCCGCCGTTTTCTTTTTTGAAATTCGCCGTTTCTTCGATCGCAATATCGATGAGCCGCTCTTCTTCGTCGTGCTCGCGCAGCGTCGGCGTTTCTCCCGTCGTACCCAGCGGCACCAGGCCGTCTATGCCTTTTTTGAGCTGAAACCGAATAAGAGAACGGAATCCTTCGTAGTCGACCGACCCGTCGGCAAACATGGGAGTAATGAGCGCCGTAAAAGCGCCGCGTAATTTAGCCATGCCGCAGCCTCCTTTTTATGCGGATTATTGCACTTTTAAAAGAAAATTGCAAGTTGATTAAAAGACCGAGCTCCTCTTAACCTTTGCACTTCCTCTTTATTTATGTTATACTTTTAAACATGGGTGAAAAACAAACGAAAAAACCGAATCCCGTATACGACGAATCGAAGATAAAAACGCTCAGTTCGCTCGAACACATTCGGCTGCGGACCGGTATGTATATCGGGCGCTTGGGCGACGGTACGAACCAAAACGATGGTATTTATATCTTGCTCAAAGAAGTGATCGACAACGCGGTCGACGAATTTATTATGGGCAACGGTAAGAGAATCGATGTCGAAATAAAAGACAACCGCGTAAAGGTACGCGATTACGGGCGCGGTATTCCGCAGGGGAAGCTCGTGGACTGCGTGTCGGTTATCAACACCGGCGCAAAATACAACAGCGAAGTGTTCCAGTTTTCGGTGGGATTGAACGGTGTCGGCACGAAGGCCGTCAACGCGCTTTCGTCTTACTTTAGAGTTGTGTCCGTGCGCGAAGGCAAGGCCGCCGAAGCGATCTTCGAGCGAGGAAAACTGATTTCAAACAAAACCGCCAAAATCAAAGAAGGCACAAAAGACGGCACCTATGTGGAATTCGTTCCCGATACCGAAATCTTCGGCCAATACGCGTTCAACATGGAATTCGTCGAGCGGCGTTTGTGGAATTACGCGTATTTGAACGCGGGTCTTACCCTTGTGTGCAACGGCGCAAAATACGTGAGCGAAAAGGGACTCTTGGATTTGCTCAGCAGCGAGCTCGAAGGTGAAAGTTTGTATCCGGTCGGATACTACAAAGGTAAACAAATCGAATTTTCGTTTACCCACTCAAACGCATACGGTGAAAATTCTTTTTCGTTTGTAAACGGCCAATTTACATCGGACGGCGGTACGCACTTGTCGGCCTTTAAAGAAGGCTTTTTAAAAGGCGTAAACGAATTTTACCGCAAAAATTACAAAAGCGAAGACGTGCGCGAAGGAATGGCCGCAGCCGTTGCGGTAAAAATTCAGGATCCGATATTCGAAAGTCAAACGAAAAACAAACTCGGCAACACCGACGTAAAGGGCTGGATTGTCGCCGAAACCAAGTCCGCCGTTGACGATTGGCTGCACCGCAATCCCGAAGCGGCCAAGGCGCTTGAACTTAAAATTACGGCGAACGAAAAGCTGCGTACCGAGCTGAACACGGTAAAAAAAGAAGCCAAAGAAGCGGCAAAAAAAATCGCTTTGAAAATCCCGAAGCTGAAAGACTGCAAATATCATACCGAAGACGGCACCAAGGGCGAAAATACGATGATTTTTTTAACCGAAGGCGATTCGGCTTCCGGGTCGATGGTTGGCTGCCGCGATGCGATGACGCAGGCTTTGTTCAGTTTGCGCGGCAAACCCGAAAACATGTACGGCCGAAAGCGCACCGATATTTATAAAAACGCCGAATTGTACAATTTGATGATGGCGCTCGGAATCGAAAACGATATCGACGGTTTGCGCTACAATAAGATTATTATCGCAACCGATGCCGACAACGACGGCTTCCACATCCGCAATTTGCTGCTTACCTTTTTTTTGGGCTACTTCGAAGAGCTGGTAACCGGCGGCCGTGTTTTTATTTTGGAAACGCCGCTGTTCCGCGTGCGCAATAAAAAAGAAACCCGCTATTGCTACAGCGAAGCCGAGCGCGACGAAGCTCTTGCCGATTTGGGAACTTCTTCCGACGTAACGCGCTTTAAAGGTTTGGGTGAAATAAGCCCGACCGAATTCGGCCGGTTTATCGGCGACGATATGCGTCTGGTACCGGTTGAAGTGCAGTCGCTTAAAAACGTTCCCAAACTGCTGGAATTTTACATGGGCAAAAATACTCCGCAGCGCCGCGATTTTATTGTGCATAATTTGCTCGAGCAAATAGACGCATAAGGATAAAAAAGGACTGTTATGGCATACGTTAAAAATCTGTTCGATAAAAACTTTCTCGAATATGCAAGCTATGTTATCCGCGACCGCGCCATCCCCGATTTGGAAGACGGTTTAAAACCCGTTCAGCGGCGCGTGCTGCATACGCTTTTCGAATTGGACGACGGAAAATTCCACAAAGTTGCAAACGTCGTAGGGCAGTGCATGAAGTACCACCCGCACGGAGACGCTTCCATTTACGGGGCGCTCGTCGTGCTTGCCAATAAAGATTTATTTATAGATAAACAGGGGAACTTCGGCAATATTTACACCGGCGACGGACCCTCGGCTGCGCGCTACATTGAGTGCCGCTGCACGCAGATCGGAAAAGACATTTTATACAATCCGGCTATTTCGAACTACGTTCCCTCTTACGACGGACGCGGAAAAGAGCCTGTCGCGTTCCGCGCAAAACTTCCGCTCGCCCTTATTTTGGGTGCGGAAGGAATCGCCGTCGGTATGTCCACGCGCATTTTAAGCCACAATATCCGCGAAGTAATCGAAGCCGAAAAAGCCTGCCTTGCCGGAAAGCCCTTTAAGCTGTATCCGGATTTTCCGACCGGCGGCCTCATCGACGTGTCCGATTATCAGGACGGATTGGGAAAAATCGTAACGCGCGCAAAGCTCGACACAAGCGATCCCAAGCGCATTGTAATTACCGAACTTCCCGCCGGCAGCAATACCGAAACGCTTATGCAGTCCATCGAAGCGGCGGCAAAAAGCGGCAAGGTAAAAATCGCATCGATTAACGATTTTACGACCGACAAGGTGGAAATCGAAATCCGGTTGCAGCGCGGCGTGTATTCGGAAGAAGTGGTGGATGCGCTGTTTGCCTTTACCGACTGCGAACAATCCGTATCCTGCAATCTGCTCGTTATAAAAGACAATATGCCGCAGGTTATGAGCGCAACCGATGTTATAAAACATCACGCAAAGCAGCTCCTCGGCATTTTAAAAGACGAGTTGGAATTGGAAAAGGCGAACTTAACCGACCGGCTGCATTTGCGCACGCTTGAGCGCATCTTTATCGAAGAGCGCATTTACAAAAAAATCGAACAAATGAAAACCGCCGAAACCGTCGTAAAAGCCGTTATCGAAGGTTTTAAACCCTTTGCCGCCGAACTTGTCCGGCCGGTAACCGAAGAGGACGTCGAAACCTTATTGAAAATTCCCATCCGGCGCATATCGCTGTACGATATAAACAAAAACCGCAAGGAAGTTGAAGAAATAAACGCGCGCCTTAAAGAAATTGCCAAACTTTTGAAAAATCTTACCGCCTATGCGCTCAGCTGGCTCGACGGTATTTTGGCAAAGCTCGACGAAGAAAAAACAAAGCGCAAAACGCAGATAACCGGTTTCAGCCAAGTGGACGTGCGCGAAGTGGTAAAAAAGGACATGGCGCTGCGCTACGATTCCAAAACCGGTTATGTGGGTACCGCCGTCGCTACGGGCACCGAATTGTTTAAAGTGTCGCCGTACGACCGCATTGTCGTATTACGTAAAAGCGGTATTTACACCGTCTGCGATGTGCCCGAAAAATTATTTGTAGACAAGGGCATGTGGTACTGCGGCTCGGCGGATAAGGACGAATTGTCGAAAGTTTTGTTTACACTTATTTTCCGCGACCCGAAGACGAAATTCTGTTTTATAAAGCGCTGCCGAATCGGTCAATTCATATTGAATCGCGATTATTTTATTGTGAGCGAAGGCATGGAATTGCTGCATGTGGATACGCGCAAAAAATTCGAGTTTACGCTTAAATATACCCACAAGCCGCGCGTCAAAATTCTTGAAGAAAACTTCAACGCGGGCGATTACGAAGAAAAAGGTTTAAAATCGATCGGCGTGCGCCTTGCTTCGCGCGAAACGGAAAAGGTCGTCGTTGCGAAAAAGAACGCGCACGGCGCGGATGTATAATGCGTCGAAGTGCAGTCGATAAAAAATAAAAGGGGGAAGCGTGAATCCGTTTAAAAAACTTTTGCCGGCTGTCCGTCTGTGCGCTCTGCGGAATTTACCCAAGCTTGCGCTTGCCGAATTACTTACGGCCCTCATTTCCGCTTTTGCGTTTTTTATTTTTATAGCGCCTTTTAATATAAATCAGTCGATTCAGCTCAGCTTCCAAACAGTGGCACCGTTTTTTATTTCGCTTCTTTTAAGCCTGGTAATTTCCTATCTTTTGCAATACGGCTGCTTTGTGTTGACAGACTTATTGTACACCGGCCGCTACGCGGTGATCGGGCACTTGTTTACGGGCTTTAGGGATTTTAAGCGGGGAGTGCGGACAGCTTTGTTTTTTATGCTGACGTATATATTCGCGCTGTTTTCGGCCTCCGCGCTCGGTTGGGCCGCATCGACTTTTTTTCCCGGCAGTTTTCGGTTGAATATGCTGCTTGCCGTTACGATTATCTGTGTGTTTGTGACTTTAGCCGTTTTATACGTGCGCTGGGGTTTTGTGTGGTTTTTTTTATATGACGATCCCTCCCTTCCCGTGCGTCAAGCATTGCATAAAAGCGCCTTAGTCACGAAAAAAAAGCGTATCGCTTTTGTGTTGTTTTGCCTACAAAGCGGCGGACTCTATTTATTATGCGCCGCCCTTGTGCTGATTTTTTTGCTCGCTCAAAGTCTTTTCGATTTTTCGGTCATATCGTCGCCTCTCGATGCTTTTTTGCGCATGCTGTACATGCTGTGCCTGTACATGGCTCTTATCAGGCTGCGCATCGCCTTTGCCGCCGTGTACGAGGCCGAACGCGAAAAAGACGCCGCTTTATTGCCGGAAAATACGTGAACATTTTGCTGGAAAGCGCGTGCTCGGAAACGCTCGTAAAAAAATCGCGCTTTATTGCCGAAATCTTTCCCGTAAAAAATCACCGGGACGTACGCGCCTTACTGAAAACGCAAAAACAAAAATACGCCGACTCTTCTCACGTGGTTCACGCGTTCGCACTCGGAAAAAACGCCGAAATTATGGGCATGTCCGACGACGGCGAACCTGCCGGTACTGCGGGCCGTCCCGTGCTTGCCGTTCTTAAAGGTTTCGGCTGCACCGATATTTTGCTGACCGTAACGCGGTATTTCGGCGGCACCCTCTTGGGAACGGGCGGCTTGGTTAAAGCGTACACACAAGCCGCACAATCCGTGCTTGCCCTTGCACACACCGAAGTTTTTACCGAACGGGAAGAATTCGGCCTGCGCCTTTCGTACGAAGATTATGAAACCTGCAAACGTTTGTTAAAAAAGTTCGGCGTAAAAGTTACGGCCGAAGATTTTGCCGAAAACATACATATCAGCGGTTGTATAGAAACAGCCTTAAAAGAAGACTTTGAAAGAGAACTCCGCGATTCACTTGGAGGCAAAAACCTCTTTGGGTAGGCAGGGGGAGGCCTCCCCCTCGCTTCAGCTGCGCTTCAGGTTCCCTTCCTGCGCATCTTCCGCTGCCCCCTCTGCGGGGATACCCCGCAACGCCCCGATTAAAAACTTATTATTCCATATCTTCCGCATAGTTGCTTAAAAACCGTATCCAAAAATCCTTTGCCGTGTAATCCGCGATATCCTTACTCATAGTATATCCGATAAGTTCGTTTAACGCAACGTAAATAAATTGAAGGGGAGAGAAGACACCCCGTTTGAAGGGCACAGATGGGAACCCGTCCCGCAAAAAGGCTTCCGCGCTTCGCTTGTGCAGAATTTTTTGCGGGCTCGGAACCCCATCTGTGCCACAGCCATAGGTGTTATCGCCCCCTCTTATCCGTTCCGTACACGATGTATGGGCAAGTTGTACGTAATCGAGTTTTGAGCACTGCGAATAAATAGCTATAAAAAGCGCAACCAAACAACATGTTCTGTAATATTTGTGCCGTAGGTTTCTTTCAAAAAGGCATTGAGAAAACTGATAAGAGCCTTATTGCCTTCCTCGCCTTTTGAAAACATCAATTTAAATACCCAATCGGTTTTTGGATTTAAGATTTCCGCTTTGTCCTTTTCCATAAATTTATCTCCTTTTGTCTTTTCCCTGTGATGTCTGAATTCAGTGCATTGTCCTGTATATTATTAGGTTCGGTTGACAAAAAAAGAGAGTTTTTCCGAAAAAAAACGCATATTTTTAATTAACCGTGTTTTAAAAGAAAATACGCCGATGCGTGCCGCAGCCTTTGCTCTTCTTTTTTCCTTGCAATGAGCGCCCGGCCGATATATAATGTGAATGACGGGTTTTGTAAATGATTGATAAAATTAAAACTGCGATTTCAGCGAGGCTGTTTCGCTCGGCGCGGTTGCGCTTTTTGGGTAAAATAACCCCGGAAAAACGCTCAAAGCGCCTCGCGAGCCGAGCCTCGCTTTTTCGCCGTTTTATTTACACTGTAACATAACAAAACGCGCCATTCGATGCAGCCGCAAAAGAATCCGTATATTGGAAAATGACGGGTTTTGTAAATAATTGATAAAATCAAAACTGCGATTTTTGCGAGGCTGATTCGCTCGGCGCGGTTGCGCTTTTAGGGGGATGCGATGAATCACGAAGTAACGAACACAATCGATCTTTTGGATGCCGGCGGCCGCATTATCGAAGAAGGGTGGGCGCGCCGCCCCGTATGGAAGTACGACCGCTCAAAAATTAAAGCGGGCAAACTTGCGATAAAAGAATGGGACTATTACAGTATTACGAATGCGAAAGCCCAATGGTCGCTCAACGCGACGATCGCCGATTTGGGCTTCGGCGCTTTGTTTTCGGTTTCGTTTATAGACTATAAGGCGCGCTCCTTTGCGCAAAAGGATACGATGAAATTCTTTACGTTCGGGAAAACCGGTTTGAGCGCGAGTTCCGCCGAAGACAACGGCGTTTCGTTCGACGGCAAAGACCTGAGCCTTTCGTTCGAAAAAAAAGGAACGTCGCGCTTTTTGAGCATCCGCGCACCGAGCCTGATTTTGGCAAACGGAAATGCCGGCATAGACGCCGAACTTGAATTAATTCAAAACGCCGATCACGAAAGCATGAATATCGCCACTTCGTGGAAGGAAAACCGTACCTGTTTTTACCTTAACGAAAAAGTAAACTGTATGCCGGTCGGCGGCAAAATAAAATTCGGAAGCGAAACCGTCCGGCTCGAAAAGAACGAAGCATGGGCCGTACTCGATTGGGGACGCGGCCGCTGGACAAGAAAAAACCGCTGGTTTTGGGCAAGCGGGAGCGGCCTTGCGGAAAGCAAACCCTTCGGCTTTAATCTCGGCTACGGTTTTACCGACCGGACGCCCGCCAGCGAAAACGTCATCTTTTACGACGGTAAAATCCATAAACTTGAAGACGTATTTTTCCATATTCCCGCCGAAAGCTATCTTAAGCCGTGGGTTTTTACTTCGTCGGACAAGCGCTTTGAAATGAATTTTGTTCCCGCGGTCGACCGTGCCGGCAGCACGAATTTGGGCGTCATTCAAAGCGTACAGCATCAGGTTTTCGGATATTTTACGGGGAATGCGGTTCTTGACGACGGCAAAACGATTCACATAGAACATTTTCCCGCCTTTGCCGAAGACGTGTACAATAAGTGGTAGGCTATGCGGGCATAAAAAAACCGTTTGCAAACGCGCGTTTACAAACGGTTTTGTGAGCCACACGTGATTCGAACACGTGACCCACGCCTTAAAAGGGCGTTGCTCTACCTACTGAGCTAGTGGCCCGTTGCATTTTTCGGAATTGAATGCTCAACCAGCATAGCCTATCGGAAAAAAAGAGTCAATACCCTTTTGCGTGATTTATCAATATTTTATGGACATCGAAAATCCCGCATTCAGCTGCGGATTTGAACCGGGCTCCAAACCGAGTTCTTTGCCGAATACCGAAAAGTCCGTTTTGAATTTTTTGCCCAAATTCAAACCTATGCCCGCCGCGGGGTACATATCGTGTATGCCCGCCCTGAGCGCAAGCACCTTGTTGAACAAAAGCACTTCCGTTCCGAACGATAATTCGAGAATCGGGTTGCGGTATATTTTTTGCTTGGTAATAAGCGGCCAAATATTGTTGTAATCGGCATACACGGCCCATTCGGGAACAATGTTGCCCGCCCATTCTTTAACGGGAATGTCGAACCGTGCGCCGAAACCGAACTTTGAGTCGATCTTGCTTTGCTCAAAAGCGCTTCCCGCTCCCGACTGAAGCGCGCCGAGGTCGGCATAGGTTTTGGTCCATACCGGCGAATATACGTCCTGCCACACGGCCGCAAGGCTCAGAGCGCCTATTTTATATTGCGCGGCCATGTCGAAACCCGCTCCCAAAGAAAGGTAATAGGGGATATTGTTAAAAGAGCCGTTTATAAGGTCGGTAACCGCCTGTGTGTATTCGGTTTCGAACTGCACGCCGGCGCGTCCGGAAACTCCTATCGATAATATTCCCGCTTTGTCCAAATCGCAGGGGAGGGCATAGCCTGCAACAAAAGCCAAGCCGGAACCGGCGCGGATGTCCGAGCGCGAAACGGAAAAAACGTTGACGTTCGTATAGGTTGTGTTTACAAAGCCCCAGCCGAAATTATTCCGGATGGCGCCGAAGGTAAGCGGGCCGCCGATCCGTTCGCTTGTGTTAAAACCCGTATCGCCTATAAGGTCGACGACTCTATTCATAAGCGCCTGCTGGTCTTTTGTGTCGAGTTTTTTTATAATAATATCCCAGGCAATCTCATTCATTTTAGTAAGCGGACCGCCCGTACCGAAGGCGACGATGGGCGGCCACAGCGTTTTGCTTTCGGTAAATGCAAGGGCTGCAGGGTTTGAAAACAGCGTATAGAGCGATGAAACGTCGGCGTAGTGCGGGCCGCCGAAGGCTTCCGAACGGGTATCGACCGGTTCGATGCGCTGCGGTGCATACGCAAAAAAGGAAACGCAGCTGAAAAGAAAAATCGTGCAAAAAATACTTATTTTAATTGTCTTACTCATAATATCCACCGATAGCTTAACCTAAAAATGCTTTTAATAATTTATCCAAGGGAAAAAAATGCCTTTAATAATTTATCCAAGGGAAATCTGCCGCCGACTTTTACCGTAGCCGGCTCGATAGTTCTGCCTACGGGATGACCGTCGGAGTCCTCTGCAGCCGCATCTCCCGATAACAGTTTGATTGCCGACACTGCAGCCGTTAATGCCGTCCTGTTTGAAGGGGTTCCGATCGCGTTCGGCGAACCATTTGCGCCGAGCATGGCTTTAACGATATCGCCGGCCGGCATTGTTTTAAAATCGATGACGCTGCCGCCGGGAGGAGGCGGAGGTGGCGGAGGCGTCGAGGTTGTAAATTCTTGAATTTTCTCTTTTATCTTTTCATGGCCGACTTGTGCCGTAACCCGAATCATAAGCGTAACTGCGGCCGTTGCCAGCTTTCCCTCATCGGTGTTTTTCATTACCGCGGGGTCGCTTAAAAGCGTTGAGGCGGCTTCGGTGTCAAAAAGCTGTACCGCGGTTATGAGTTTTTGTACAAAAGCTTTATCCGACTCCTCCGTCGCTCCGCTTTGCCCGACTTGAAAGGCTTCGGCGGCGATCGTTTTTAAGTTTTTAATCGGGAAGCCCGCATCGGGCAATAAATCGAGGAATTGCTCTTTTTCCTTGAGGGAAAGGTTTTTCAATTCTTCTTTGTTTTTTTTGCCCAAAAGTTCAAAGGTCGCAGTTAAGATTTCACTGTCGGCCGTATAGGTTGTTTGCGAAAAGGCAATCAATTCGCTTGCCGAAAGATTTTTCAAAGTTTCTCTCGGGTCGCGCCGCGCTCCTTTTGCAAGCGATGTCGTAAACATTTCGCACGAAAAAAACAAGACGCAGACCGTACAAAGGGCGCTATACAAACACACATTAAAAGTAATCTTTTTCATTATAATCTCTCTTATATGTATAATATCTCATATTCGATAAAAAAACAACAAAAAAACGGGAAATGTAAACAATTATATAAACGACGCGAAAGCTTCGCATTCTTCGCCGTGCAGGCCGCTTTCGTGTACGGCATCTATGCGAAGGAACACTTCTTGTCCGCCCAGGTTTTCATACTTCGAGGCGGGAGCCGGTTCCCGCGCTCCGTTTTGTATTTGCACGTGCAAAAAATTTTCGGTAACGGCGCGCAGCTGGCCGATCCGGTATTTTTCGACGACGGCTTTAAAATCCTTTCCGACACAGCTTTCTATATACGCTTTTTTTTGCGCAAGGGCAAGATTTGAAAGCTCGCGTATGCGGTTTTTCACTTCGCTTGCGGGAACGGCGTTTTTCATCGAAAAAGCTTCCGTTCCGGGACGGGGCGAAAACGGAAAAGCGTGTATCCATGAAAACTCGCAGGTGCGGCACAATTCGAGGGTTTCGTTAAAATCGGCTTGTGTTTCGCCGGGAAAGCCCGCAATAATGTCGCATGCGATAAAGGGCTTTTTTTTGATGCGGCGAAGGTTTTCGACGGCGGTGTATACGCTTTGCGAGCGGTAAGGCCGCTTCATCGCGCTCAGCACGGCGTCGCTTCCCGATTGCACCGAAAGGTGAAAGTGCGGTCTTACGCGTTCGTGCGCCAAAACGGCGCAGAGTTTTTCATCGACGATTTGCGGGTGCAGGCTCGAAAGCCGCAGCGATATGGCCTTTGTGTTGTCGAGCAAAAAGCCGAGCAGTCCGGTTATGCCTGAAAAACCGTATTGACCGAGGTTTACGCCCGTCAGCACGACTTCGCGGTGCCCCATTTTTTCAAGCTGAAGCACGCGCGACAGCACGGTTTCGGGATCCAGGGATACGGAAGAACCGCGCGCAAGGCAAATGCGGCAGTATGAACAGCGGCTGTCGCAGCCGTCCTGTATTTTGAGCGAGGGGCGTGAATGCTGCAAAAAGGTATCGGTCGAAAGGGCGAAGGCCGCTCCCGCCGTTTGTACGGGTGCCGGCGCCGATTTTGCAAAAACGGGTTTGAGCCTTTGCGTTTTGCCGGCTTCATCGGATTCACGGGCGTCTTCAAAGCTTTGTGCGTACAGCCGGCGCAGTCCGTCTGCCAGGGCAAGCGGAAAAGACACATTCTGGGCTGTGTTTTCTGCTTGAATCCCGGCCGGGCTTTGTGAATCCGTGCGGCGGTCTATAAATGAAGTTAAAAAGGCGGGAAGTTTTACCAAAGCGTCTTTGCTTTTGCCGCCGAGCACGGCGATTCTGTCGTCCATGGCAAGCAAGAGGCTTCCGTCAAGCTGAGCGTAACAGCCCGTTACCAAAATCGCGGAAGCCGGATATTTTTCCAAAAGTAAACGTATCATGCGGCGGCATTTTTGTTCGGCTTTAGCGGTAACCGTACAGGTATTTACAATGCACAGCACCGTATCCGTGTCGACCGGCGATGATGCGGCAACACCTGCCATGCGGCAGTCGAAACCGCGGTCGGCGAATGCCCGTGCCGCTCCTTCCGATTCTATTTGATTTAATTTACAGCCGAGCGTTTCGAATCTGACGACGCTCTTTTGTGCCGGATCACGCACTTATAACCGGGCGCGGACCCTGTCTCTGCCGCGCAAAGCGTCGGCTTGACCCGCGTTAAGCTCCAAAGCTTTTTCATATGCCGTCAGCGCCAAAGCGAAGCTGCCCGCCATTTCGCGCGCGTAGCCGAGCCGCGTCCACCAATAATCGTAAAGCGACTGCGTACGCACCGCCTGCGAAAGCGCGATGTCGGCATGGTTGTAGCGCGCAAGCCGTATATAGATTTCGCCCATAAAATAATACGCTTCGCCGAGTCTGCCGCCTTTTTCGCCGACAAGCGATACGTATTCCTGAAAAAGCGCGAGCGCTTCGCGGTTTTGTCCCAAAAAATATTTCGCTTCTCCCAAAACTTCAACCAAACGCTGGTCGTAGCGGGATATTTGCCGCCCCTGCAAAGCCCAGTATTCGGCTTCGGAATATTGACGGTTGCGCACGAGGCTCCAGCACAGCACCACGTATGATTCCACGTTACCGGGCTTTTCGGCTATTTCCTGCTCGCAGACGGTAATCGCTTCGCTGTAGCGCCCTGCCGAATATAATTTAAGCGCGTCGGGTCTTTGCCGCTGCGCACTTTGGACATTTTGTGTACTTTGTGCCGCGGGAGTACGCGGTACGGAAGGTGCCGCCGGAGCCGTTTGTACCGGCGGCGTGTTTTGTACCGTCGCGGGAGCCGTCGGGGCGGCCGGTGCCGGCTGAACCGTTGCGGGAGCGGTCGGCGATGCCGGGGCCGAAGGCGTTATCTGAACCGTGTTTTCGTTTGCCGGAGGATTCTCCTGCGCAAAGCATGCGGCGCCGATAAAACAAAGCAAAATAAAATAAAGCGTATTTTTTTTCATTCGTACCCTCATGTTGCCTGAAGCATCGTACAGCGGCCGGTAAAGACGCTGCCGGGTTCAAGCACCACTTTTTCCGATGTAATATCGCCCGTAACGGAACCGCCGGATGTTACAAACACCAAGCCTTTCGCTTCGATGTTTCCGGTAACCTTTCCGCGCACCAGTACGCGTTGAGCGACGATATCGGCTTTGACGACGGCTTGCGTATCCACAACCAAGTCGCTCGTTGCATGAATCGAGCCGTCCATGCTTCCTTTAATCATAAAGGGTTGGGCAAAGCGGATCGTGCCGGAAAAAGTTATGTCGGAAGCCAAAACGGTGTCGAAATCGTCTTCTTCCAAATCGAAAAAATCGGTATCTTTTACTTCAAACATCGCATAATAATACACTGAACAGCGCTGCGCAGTCAACACGATAAAATGCCGACCCTCTAAAAGCTCGGATTCAGATCTTCTTCAATATGTGTGAAAAACGGCGTTTGCGGATAAACGCATAATGTGCTATAATAGTCGCCGATAAACGAGAGGTAAAATATGAAACCCGTTATGGACGAATCTATTCAGCAAAAAATAGCGCGCAACGGCATCGTTGCGGTGTTGGAAATCGATTCGGAAAAAGACGCCGTTCCGGTTGCGCAGGCTTTGGTCGCAGGCGGCGTAACGGCGATAGAACTTGCGCTGCGCACCGAAGCGGCCGAACCGTCGATTTCTTTAATCAAAAAAGAAGTTCCCGATATGATGATCGGAATCGGAACGGTGATTTTGCCCGGACAGGCATCGCGCGTAAAAGAACGCGGAGCGGTATTTGCGGTTTCGCCGGGCTTAAACGAAGCGATTGTGCGCGAAGCGCAAAACTGCGGTCTTCCGTTTGCACCCGGAGTTTCCACCGCTACCGAAATCGAAGCGGCTTACGCTTTAGGCTGCACCTTTTTAAAGTTTTTTCCGGCCGCGCCCTTGGGCGGCGTTTCGTATTTAAAGAGCGTGTCGGCGCCGTATAAGCATTTGGGCTTACGTTATTTTCCGCTCGGCGGTATTTCGGAAGACAACATGACCGAGTACGCTTCGCTTGCACAGGTGAGTGCCGTCGGCGGCACGTGGATCGCTTCGCGCGATTTGATTCAAAAAAAAGACTGGGCGGAAATAGAGCGCCGCGCTGCGCGCGCCGTCGACTTATGGAACAAAGCGCGCCTTTCGCACTGAAGCGAAACGGAAAATAAGTGAGAGTAACGGAGTTTACTTATGGATAAAACGATTGTTACATTCGGCGAAATCATGATGCGTTTAAACCCGAGGGGCTTTAAACGCTTTGTACAGGCCGACGAAATGGAAATAAGTTACGGCGGCGGCGAAGCGAACGTTGCCGTTTCTTTAGCGAATTACGGCTTAAACGCCCGTTATGTAACGAAGCTTCCCGTAAACGAATTGGGACAAAGTGCGCTGAACGAGCTGAGGCGTTTCGGCGTCGATACCTCGTACATTGTGCGCGGCGGCGAGCGGCTCGGTTTGTACTTTATCGAAAAAGGAGCGAGCCAGCGGCCTTCAAAGGTAATTTACGACAGAAAAGATTCGGCCTTCGCTCTTTCGAGTGCGGGCGATTTTAACTGGGACGACATTTTTAAAGGCGCCGACTGGTTCCATTTTACGGGCATTACCCCCGCTTTAAGCGCTTCTCTGGCCGATATCTGTCTTGAAGCGTGTAAAAAGGCGAAAGAAAAAGGCTTGACCGTCAGCTGCGATCTTAACTACCGCAAAAAATTGTGGACAAAAGAGCAAGCCTGCAAGGTTATGTCGTCTTTAATGCCCTATATCGATTTGTGTATTGCGAACGAAGAGGACGCTTCCGACGTGTTCGGCATTGCGGCCGAACGTACCGATATAACCGGCGGAAAACTTGACAGCGAAGGCTATGTCGGCGTTGCGAAAAAACTGTGTGAACGCTTCGGCTGCAAAAAGGTCGCTATTACGCTCCGCGGCAGCATTTCCGCAAGCGTAAACGAATGGGCCGCTATGTTGTACGACGGAACCGAAGCTTTTTTTTCAAAAAAGTATACGATTCGGATTGTTGACCGCGTCGGCGGCGGCGATTCGTTCGGTTCTGCCCTTATCTATGCGCTGCTCGAAAACTACGGCAGAGCCGATGCGGTGGAGTTTGCCGCCGCCGCTTCCGCTTTAAAGCACACAATCGAGTACGATTTTAATCACGTATCGGTCGATGAGGTAAAAGCGCTTGCCGCAGGCAACGCGTCCGGACGTGTACAGCGTTAAAAATCGGACGTCCTGTCCGATTTTCAACCCGAGTTTTGACAGGCTTACGCCTGCCAAAACATCGATTACTGACGGTTTTTGCGGCATCCGTGCCGCGATCTTTAAATTGTCCGATATGGATGTCGGCAAAAGTTGTAAATAAACGAGTTTGTCGTAAGGCAATTCTCTCTAACTTTCCTACAACTGGAGAAATCTTTCCTACACCTTGCGGAACTCTTCCGGCAGATAAAATCTTTTGGTTTCAGAGTACTTTCGGTTTACCGGGGTATCAAAACGGCTGTATTATGCTTGACCGTAGGGAAAAAGTATGAGATGCTTACACTGGCAGGGAGTAGCGGGCGATCAGACGGATCACATATTCATTCGGGGGTATATGTACCAAAATACAATAATCCCTTGTATATATGGCTTAAAAATAGTGACTACGAGTTAGAAGACCGAGAGCGAGGATTGTTTTATAATCCGTATGAATTGGATATGAATAAGTAGTGTAGAAAGGAATTTTGGTACAGCAAATTTTAGATATAGAGAAAGAATAACGAAGGAGGAGCGGACAAGGAAGCTAACTTCTAAAAAACGAAGATGGGTAAACATAGGAGCGTCGCGCTAAAGATGTATGTAAAACAAAAGCTTAAAAATGCATATGGAAACTTGACCGTCCGCGAAGTGCTGCCCAAAAACTTCAGTCTACCGCTTTTGCCGACTTCCCTTCATTCCGAATCCCCGGGTACCGGCATAAAAGGCTGCCCACATGAAAAGCAGCAAAATGGGCAGCCAATCGCCGAAGCGGGCGTAAGCGGTAACCGTACGCTCGTAAATCGGCACGTCGTATGTGCCGGCGGTTTTTTCAAAAAGCGGCAGGCTGTACAGCAGGCGCCCTGCAGGGTCGGTTATGCTCGTAAAGCCCGCGTTTGTACAGCGCACGAGTGTCGTTCTGAATTCCTGAGCGCGGTACGAAGCGATCGCAAAATGCTGAATTTCTGCCGAACCGGTTTTCGACCATTCGTCGTTTGTCAGATTAAAAAAAACTTCGCTTCCCGCAAAAAAAAGTTTGCGGCACACGGAGGGAAAAGCGTCTTCAAAACAAATGGGCGTACCGGCCTTTACGCTGCCCGCTTTAAGCGGAAGTTCGAAGACGGTAAACGCTTTGCCGGGAGTCCATCCGCTTGAAAAACCGGCAATGCTTTGCATAAGAGTTTGCATCCAGCGCGTGTCGGAATAAGGGATTACTTCGGCAAAGGGAATAAGCTGAACTTTGCCGTAAAACGCGCACCACGAACCTTCTTTGTCGAAGTAGGCCGCCGCATTGTTGAATTCGCGCATGCCGCTTGCAGAGCTTTTTGCCTCGGACATGGCCGTCAATTCCACCGGAGAGCCGGTAATGAGCGGCACCCCGTTCTCCGCAATAAAAGGAAGAAGGGGATCGCTTTCGGGATAGTCTTCATAAAAAGTCAGCGCATTCGGCAGCGCATAGGGCAGGGTGCTTTCAGACCACAAAATAACGTCGGGTTTGTCAACAAGGTTTTGCGCGTCATTCAGCTGTTCCCGGGTAAGTGCAATCGCGTCTTCCAAAGCGTTTTCGCCCTGTTCGGAAAGCCATGAATTGAAATTCGGCTGAACCAAAACCGTGCGCACGGTTTTTACGGGAACGCGCATTTCGGTATACCGGCGGATGCCGTAGATACAAGCGAGCATAAAAAGAACGACGCAAAAAGCGGCCGTGCGCGCGTACGAAAAAGATACGGCCTTTGTTGCTCCGCGGCTGTGTACCGGATTGCCGATGCCCGTCGGATAGCCGGAGTACCGTTCGCCGCCGCGCGCAAAAAGCGAAAGTCCTTCGGCTATAAGCGCGTTAAAAAGCGCGAATAAAAAGCTTATGCCCCATGTTCCGGTAATATCGACAATCTGCGTTACAAGCTTCCACTTCCACGCGCTCATAACCAGCGTGCCCCACGGATAGGCTAAAAAGCCGGTCGACTTTTTCCATTCGTAAATTGTCCACAGCGCGGCAAAAAGTAAAACGCGCACGGGAACATTAAAGGGCTTAAGCCCTGACCGCTCGGCAAGCGTGTCTTTGTGCGTCAAATAAAAGGGCGCAAAAAATAAGCCGCCTAAAAAATAGCCGAACACGGCGTACACCGCCGTTGTCGCTCCGAGCGTAAAAACGGCAAAGTCCTTAAAATAACCGAGCCAAAAACTTGAAAATACGTGCGTACACAGCATTTGAAGCGCGGTCAGGAGCCCCGCGTTTTTAAAGGAATTACACTCCGCAAGCGCCAAGTACAGCGGAACGAGGGCGAAAAGTCCCAAAAGGGGCGAGCCGAAGAGCAAAAACTCGTTTTGTATGGCAAAAGCCATAATTATTGAAGAAAAAAGCGCATAAAAAACTTGTAAAATTCCTTTCATTATATTATCATCATACATGATTTCGTTTCTGAGAATCAATACAACGCATAGGTGGTAATCTTGCAAAAATGAAGCGGGTAATCGAAATTCACAAAAAGGAATATGATAAAAAACCCGATGTCGTAGTTTCCGCTCCCGGACGTTTTCATCTTATCGGAGAACATACATGGTACTTCAAAGATAAAACCTTATCGATGGCGATTGATTTGCCGGTATTTATTGCGGCATCCGCCCGTCAGGATTCTTCTTTGCGGTTTTATTTTCATCAAATAAACGAGCGCAAGCGGGGCAATGTTTCCACGTTGAAATTCCGCAAGGAAGACAGGTGGGCAAATGCGCTGAAGGCCGTTATCGCCGGTTTTAATTCCTGCGGTTTTGAATGCAAGGGTATGAATGTAACCATTTATACCGAAATACTGCCGTCGGCGGGATTCGGCATAACGACGGCGATAAAGGTTGCAACGGCGCTTGTGTGCAAAACCCTTTTTAAACATCCCTGTTCCGATGCGCAGATTTTGCAAGCCATAGAACGCGGCAACAAATTCTTTTTGAATACCGGAAATTATATTGCCGATCTGTACGCCGCTTTATATGCACAGCCGCGTACGTGTTTGCTCATCGATCATTCCAAAAATACGAGCACGCCGCTTCCTTTCGAGTTTGAAGGATACTCCGTTTTGCTCACCGACGCCCGTGTGCCGCGCGTTTCGGTGTGGGACGAAGAAACGCTGCGCATTCCCGAAAACTTTTTGCTTATGGCCGAATTGAAGCTGCAAAAAAAAGGCTTTTGGGTATACAACGATTCCGACGTGGAAATCAATGATGTACTTTCCGTTGTAAACGAAGACACGAGGCGCCGCCTTTTATGCGTTATGAAAGAACACAACGCGATTATGGATGCGGCCGAAGGACTGCGTACGGGAGATTTTTCGCTGTTTGCGCGCGCCGTAAACAAGTCGCACGAATCGATGCGCGATTTGTTTAATATTTCATGTCCCGAAATCGATTGGCTTGTAAAGCGCGTGCTCGAGTTTGAAGTAACGTCGTCGCGCAAGCCGACCGCCTGTTCGCGCATTACCGGAAAAGGTTTCGGCCGCTGCTTATATACGATTCTTAAAACAAGCGACGTGGAAGAATTCAGAAAAAAAACGGCCGAATACGAACGTATTTTCGGCTTTCATCCGGTTTGTTACGAAGTAAAACCCGCAGGCGGGGCAGCCGTACTTTTAGCTTGAGAGGAATGCATGACTGTTTTATTGACGAACGACGACGGCTTCGGGGCCGCGGGTTTGGAAACGCTTATTGAAATTCTTTCGCCCGACCATACGGTATACGTTGTCGCCCCCGACAAGGATTGTTCCGGCGTTTCGCACGGCTTTACGATGACGCAGCCCCTGCGCATAAAAAAGACGGGAGAGCGCATGTTTAAATGTTCGGGGCTGCCGGCCGACTGTACCGATGTGGGAACAAAGCGCCTTATGGACAAACTTCCCGATGCCGTTATTTCGGGCATTAACCGCGGCGGCAATATCGGAACGGATATTTTGTATTCGGGAACGGCCGCCGCCGCACGCCAAGCATCTTTACACGGAATTCCCGGAATCGCCGTCAGTTTGGAATCGAAAACGGGCGATTGGAACTACGGACCGCTTGCCGCCTTTGTGCGCGACAACTTGGCGAACCTCATCTCTTTGTGCGCCGAAGACGTCTTTGTAAACATAAACGCGCGGGATCTGCCGTCTTACAAAGGGTGGCGGATGACGGTTCCGGCAAAGCGCGATTACCGGGATTCGGCCGAACTTTGGGATGCGCCCGACGGGCATTTATACAGCTTTTTTAAAGGCGGCACGGCACTTGCGCCCCTTAAAGCGGATAACGATTATACGGCGGTTCAGGAAGGGTTCATATCGGTAAGCCGCGTTTTTGCCCAGCCGTGCAGCGCGGGCGGCTTTTTCGACATCCCCGACGATTTTTTTAAGATGCCGTAAAAGTAAAATTAAAACGGGATTTACCGCAGCGCATTTTTATGGTACAATGAATCGGCATAATAAAGGGAGGATTATGGCGGAAACTATGCGGGACGGTATTGACTTGTACCGTTCGGGTAATTATACCGATGCACTGACTCTTTTTTTGTCTTTGCCTGCACCGGATGCGCAGTCTTTCGACGAAGGCTCGGGCGGTTTCGATTTGGCGTATTACATAGGTTTGTGCTATGCGCGCCTTGAACGCTACGACGAAGCCGTTTTGTATCTTGAGCAAGTGGTTACCGGCGATGCCGTACCGCAGCGCGTAAATCAGTGCCGGTTCGCTCTTGCCGTTATATACAGTCTTACCGGGCGCAGCCGTTTGGCCGATTTCGAGCTTCAGCAGCTTATAGCCGGCGGATATAAAAGCGCTCAAGTATATGCCGCCCTTGCCTATGTTGAATGGGGCAAAAAAGAAACTTCCAAAGCCGTAGAATATTACGAAAAAGCCCTCGAGTTGAATCCGAACAGTCCCACCGCTTTGAACGGGCTCGGCTATGTTCTTGCCTGTCTCGGAAAAGACCTTACGCGTTCTTTGTCGCTGTGCAAGCGGGCACTCGATATGCGGCCCGATTCCGCCGCTTTTTCGGATTCCGTGGGCTGGGCTTATTACAAACTGGGCCTCACAGGCGAAGCGAAAATGTACATAAAAAAAGCGAAAGAAAGCGGAATCAAAAATGCCGAAATCGAAGAACATTACGCGGTTTTGTTTGACGAAGATGTACAATAGTTCGCTCGGGGGAACGATATGAAAAAAACTGTTTTGGCCTTTGCTTTTTTATTCTTCTTGATTCAAATCTTTATTCCGGGTGCGATTTTTTCCCAGCAGACCTCAAGTCCGACTGCCGCCGACAGGGGAAACGCCGAGCAGGAATTCCGCCGCGGCGTTCAAGCATGGTACCGCGGCGCGTTTAACGACGCCGTCATTCAATTTGAAAAAGCCCTGTCGTATCTTCCGACCGAAAACCTCATACTCGATTGGCTCGGCAAAGCCTATTACCGCTCCGGCATGGAAGGCGCCGCTTTACAGGAATGGAAGCTCGCTTCCGAAGCGGGCTACGGCGGACTGTTGTTGCAAAATAAAATAGAAATCGTGCAAAACCGGCGCATCGGGCAGGAAAGCGAAGCATCGTTCCGCTTTACCGAAGCCGGCACTTTTCCCGGAAAAACCGCCGACGGCGTGCACTTCAGTCAGCCCCTGTCGCTTTTGACGCAGGACGACGGTTCCGTTTTGCTTATCGCCTACGGTTCGAACGAGATTTTGCAGCTGGATGTAAACGGCTTGATTGTAAACCGCATACGGGGCCCCTTAAACGGATTTGACCGTCCCGTAGACATATTGCGCCAAGCGAACGGAAACCTCCTCGTTTCCGAATACGCCGGCGACCGCCTTTGTCAGCTTGATCCGCGCGGACGCTTTATAAAATACTTCGGCTCGAAGGGCAGGGGCGCGGGACAGCTTATCGGCCCGCAGTTTTTGGCGCAGGATGCTTCGGGCAACGTATATGTAAGCGATTACGGAAACGGCCGCGTGAGCGTTTTCAGCGCCGATGGCGAAGGGCTGTTTTCTTTCGGCAAATTTTCTTCGCCGGCGGGCATTGCCGTTGCCGACGAGCGCGTGTTTGTCGCCGACGCTTCTACGGGAGCCGTTACCGTATACGATACCGCGGGAAATTATATCGACAATCTTACCGAAAAAGGCGTTCTTTCCCGTCCGGAAGCGCTGCGTTCGCACGGAAGGTATCTTATCGCGGCGGACACGAATAAAGTGCTGGCCTTGGACCGTTACAGCGGCGCCGTCAACGAAATTGCGCGCACGGGGAACGCTCCCGTCCGGCTTACCTGCGCGGACATGGATTCAAACGGCAACATTATTGCCGCCGATTTTAAAAACAACGAAGTGGTTATTCTTTCGCGCATGTACGAACTTATCGGCGGGCTTTTTGTGCAAGTCGAGCGCGTGTATGCGGACAAGTTTCCGTCCGTTACGCTTGACGTGCGCGTCGAAAACCGCAGCCGCCGTCCGATCGTCGGCCTAAAAGACATAAACTTTCTTATAACCGAAGAAAAACGCCCCGCCGCCGAGCAAAAGCTCATCGGCAGCGCCGACTCGAACGATGTGTGCGATATAAGCATTATTATCGACCGCAGTTACGATTCCGCAAAGTGCCGGCAGGAAACGGATACCGCGGTAAGGGAAATCGCTTCGGCAATGAAGGGCAGGGGAACGCTGCGCATTGTGTCGGCCGGCAAAGTGCCTCTTGTTGAATACGCGGGAAATCCTTCCCGTATGCAAAAGTTTTCGTCGGCAAACCTTAAAACTTCTCCTTCGGCAACCGTCGCCGTCGATTTGGCCGTGCGTCTTGCCGCAAACGATTTAATCAACGCCGAGCCGAAACGGGCGATCGTATACTTGAGCGCGGGCGGCGCAAAAACGCAGGCGTTTACAAAGTACGGTTTAGCCGATATAAGCGCTTACCTGAATAACAACGGTATTTCCTTTTTGAACGTTTCGCTCGACCGGCAAACCGTCGCCGCCGAAATAGATTACCTTACCCGCGAAACGCCGGGAAAACACTATTATATATTCAGGCCGGAAGGAATCGCTTCGCTTGTGAAGGACATTATCGCTCTTCCCTGTCCCATATACCGATTTTCGTACATGTCCAGTTTGCCGACCGATTTCGGACGCGCATTTTTACCGGTGGAAATCGAAACCTACCTGCTGAACCGTTCCGGCCGCGACGAAACGGGCTATTTCGCTCCGCTCAAATAAAGTTCGACTATAAATACGGCTAAAAGCGTATTTTTGCCGAAAGTCCCGCGTTGTTTTTTATGCCGAAAGAAGCATCGTAGAACGATATTTCCGTTCCGAAAAACACGCTTGCTTTTGCGTATGCGTTTATGTCGAATTCGGCACTGTGGCGAAAGCCGTATGTTTGCAGAATTTTGTTTTTGTTCGAGCCGCCCGTTCCCAGTGAAAGCGTAACGGCATCTTGCCGCCGGATGTTTCCCGCATCCGCTTCGTTTTTTGTGAGCCGGGAAAATAAAAACACAAACGCGTCTTTTACGATGCTTGTTTTTCCGGCTCTGTCCCACAGCGCCTCGAATTTGACATTCCAAATGCTTTCCGTGTCGGCGCGGTATTCCGCCGAAAAACGCAGCTTGTCGCTTTGCGTAAAAAACAGCATAAATTGATTGTACCCCGAAACGCCGAAACGATAGTTCGAAAAATCGTTTTTGTCCGTTTTGTATATGAATGTAACCGAAGACACCGCTTCGTCCTGTTCGTACCAATCGGCCAGCCGGTACGAACCGAATCGGCCGAAACTGTTAAAGGCGGTAAAGCCGAAATTCGCTTTGAATTGAAGCGTGTCGCTCGTATCCGAAGGAGAAGTTTGCACACTGCGCGCGGCCGAAAACGAAGCGCGCGAAGGCACGACGATATCCCACGGCGAAACGAACAGGGGCCGCTTCCACGAAAGTTCCCACAAGCTTTCGTACGAAGAAAGATTCATGCCGCTTTGCTTCATTTTTTTCGGAAGCTCGACATCAAAAAAATCGTACACGGGAATCACGTATGCCCACAGGCGTTTGTCGGTAAAGCGGGCGTATGTTAAAACGTCGCGCGCATAAGAGCCGCCTTTTTCGACCGGCGCGGACGAAGACGATTTTTTTGTCCAATCGGCGGAAAATTGCCAGCGGTTTATGCTGAACGGAAAACTGAAAACGGCGCAGTCGGAAGCCGTGTTTTCGGTTTTTGCCGAATTTGCGTATGCGTTCCGCACGCTTAAGCGGAGTTGCGGCTCAAAGCGGTTTTCCGCCAAAAGCAGTTTTTGGTTTAAAGTAAAATCGATGTTCCGCTTATCGGCGTTTTTTTCTCCGGCCGAAAACTGAATCTTTGAAACGTCGAGCCACGACGAAAAATAATCGGAAAAAGAATAATCCGAAATCTTAGTCCGGTTTGTTTGCCCGTACTGCAAAGCTTCCAGCCGCGCTTCGATGCCGTATTCGAACCGCTCTTTTTTTAGCGAATAGCGGCTTTCAAACGACGCTTCCTGTTTAAGAAACCGAGCGGACACGTTTCCCTCGGTTTTAAAAGCGAACGAAAGCGGTAAGTTCACGGCGGAAAAATCGAGCGCGGCTTTTTCCGTTTTTTTTGCACCGCCTGCTTGCGGCGCAAAAGAATACTCTTCGCCTGCGCTCAGCAAACGGGTTATAAAAAAGACCGGAGTCGTTTTAATGCTGTGAGATGCGCTGTGCAAACTGTATGTATTCGCGGTCGTAGCGCCGCTCGGGAATGCCGATGCAGGAGACGCCGCCGGAAATCCTGCCGAAAAAACCGCCGCCACGGACGTTTCCATTCCCGCAATATCCGCTTTTATACGGCTGTCGGCGTAGGCGCCTATTTTCGGCATTTGCGCCGCATGCTTTAAATTGCCGCTTCGCACATCGGCGCGGATTTTTGCCGTAAACTGCGGATTCGCCGCAAGCGGAAAACCCATTACGGACACTACGGTGCCGGCTTTTTCCCAGTCGAAGGCAAACACGTTTTCGAAGTTGAGCCGGTAATCGCTTCCCGTTACATGCACTTCATCGATATACGCGCTGCCGTTTGCGGGGTTTGTCGCGTCGGATGCACTGAAGGCGAACTCGATGCGGTTCGGGGCAAGCCTCGTATCACATGTTTCTACGCTGAAGTCCGGTGCGCTCAGTTGTGTGCCGTTTATACTCAGCGTGCGCCGGTTAAAATTGAATACCGCTTTTTGCCAGCCTCCGCCGTGCGCGGCATCCGGTATCTTCTGCATTCCCGTTTTGGTAATCGTGAAGTCTAAAGCCGTTTGCGTACCTTGCGCGCTTTCGCTTTCAAACTTGACGGAAAACTCGGTCTTTTGAGATTCTTCTATGTATATAAAAAAGACCAATTCTTCGTACGAGGAAAGGGCAAGGGCTTCCGTGTAGCGGTATGCACGGACTTCTTTCCCGGCGGCCGGAATATTCCAGCCGAAAAACTGCGCGCTGTTCGTTCCGTCGGGATTAAAGCGGAGCATGTCCGCGCTCTGCGCAACGGGCGAGCTTTGTTCCGCCGAACGGAGCAGGCAGTCTGCGGGAACGGAAAGGCCGAATTCGGCGCTTCCTATTTCGCATGCTCCTACCGTCAGCGTACCTGATGCGGTGCCGGAAGTACTGCGGATAATCAAGCGTGCGTTTTGCGATTGTGCAAGCTGCAAGCGGTCTTCATCGCGGAGGTACACGCTCACTTTTTGCCAGCCGTCGTCGCCGAGGTTAAAATGTTTTTTTACATCGCCGCCGGCCGCGTCGGCTTCGGTTATGCGCCATGTAGGAAGCGGCGTTTCCCCATCGATAAGCTGATTTTCGCTTGCGCCGAGCTGCAAATAAATCTCGTAGTTTGCCGGCAAAGATACGGGCGGCTCCATTTTAAGCCGAATACTGAATTCCCGCGCCGAAGCCAAGGCGCCGGCGGCACCCCTAAAGTCTATCGTGCGCGCAGCCCAATCGTCCGTGTTTTGTAAAGCCCAGTTTATGCGCACCGCATAACCTTCCGTATCCGCAAGGCGGACCGTTTCGGTTGATTGTATGGCGATTTTGTGCGCAAGGTCCAAACCGGGAAAAGGTTGCGGGGGCGGTTGCGGCCGCTGTTTGAGATGGGGGACAAGGGTTTCGGGAAATTCGGCGTCGGCTTTTTTCGTCAGCAAAATCTTTCGGGGCTTTGAGCCGTCCATACCGAGAATGCGCCTCGTACCGGTTGTGTCGGGCATTTCAAACGAAAGGGCCGTTGTGTTTTTAAGCGAAAAATCGTTTTTGCGCCAATCGAATTTTGCCGCCGCACTTAAAGAGCCGGGAGCATCGGAAGAAGATGTGCTGTACGAGTCTTTTTGCGCAAGCGGCCACAACAGCGATGAAGAGGCGTCGAACAACAGATTTTCCGTAAGCCGTTTTTGAATACCCGCCGCCGCGGACAAGCGCCCCGAGCGCGCACCTTCTTTGTGCTGCTGCCAGGTAATGCGTACGGTTTCGAAGGCGAGCGGCGGATTGAGCGGATGTACCAAACCCGTTTTTGCGTCGTAGCTGAAAGCCGTATCCTTTATGCCGTTGCGGTACATAACAATCGAGCCGGGTACCGCTTCCGTTCCGATGTCGAGTACGTGCGAAACCGAAGACGTTTGCACCGCGATAAAACTCGGTATTGTATTGCCTTCCGCTGCGGGCGCCTTCGGCGTAAGGTAGATAAAAGGATTGTCTTTTGCGGCAGGATAGCGTTCCGCCGTCCGTGCAACGCCGGCTTGCAGGGCGGGATCGACGGCGCGGTTAAAAAGACGGATGTACTGCGTTCGCTTTGCAAAAAAGTCGGTTCCGCCGAAGGCGCCGCCGTACGAGTTTTCGTCGGCAACGATTGTACCGTAGGAGGCTTGCTCTATACCGGATGCCGACACGACGCTTGTCTGCGTGCTTTGCACATCAGACGAAAGCGCATACAGCGAAGAATCCGCAAAGGGCGAAAAAAACGGCGGGTACTGCAGAATGAGCGCGTGAACTTTTGCGGCGGCGCCCGCTTTGCCGATTCGCGTAAAAAAACGGTCTTGAAACGTCGGCGACGGATTCGACGAGGTGGGCATTGCGGGCGGATACGAATAGTCTTCCAGCGCGGGATTCGGGGACGGAAACGGAAACGGTGAAAACCATTCCTGTATGTCTTGTAAAAAACTGCCGTCGGTACCCGCCGCGGAGAAAGTTCCCAATTTATTTACGATTTCCGTTTTTTCCGCACTTCCGTCGCCTGAAGAAAGAAAATCGACGAGGATTCTGCCGGAAACCTTCTTTGCCAAGATGATTGCGTTCGACGAAGGCAAAATCAAATAATCGGAAGAGGAAAGTTTTTCGTAAACGTAACCCCTGTCGTCTTTGTAATTTCCTTTGTCCGATTCGACATACACGGATGCGACAAGGCTTGCACTTCCTTCGGGCAGTACAAAGCGTGCGCCTTTTTGCCAGTCGGCCAAACCGATTTTCTTTTCGTTAAGCTCGTTTGTTCCCGACCATTTTTTTTCAAAACTTTCGAGCATATCGTAGCGCAGCAGGGCGTCGGCTTGCCAAGACGGGCTTCCCCAATGTGCCGTAATTCCCGGCGCCTGATCGGATGCTGCTCCGGCTCCCTTGCCTATATCGTCTATGCCGTAGGATCCCGGAAAAGAGATGCCGCGGTTACCGACTCTCACATGGCGCAAAAAACCCTCGCCGTAGTAACCTGCGGCTACCGTACTTTTGGCGTAATTGTCGGCGATCGCCGCTTCAAAATACCATTTGCTTTGCAGCAAAAACCACACGGTTAAATCCGTTTTTTGCGTAAAAACGGGAGGGGTAAACGTAAAAGCCGGCGCTTGATTTTTCGACCCCTTTGTTTTCGATGAATGGAGCGGAAGGTTCAAGCCGAAAGACGTTTCGAGTTTTGCTTCCCAACTGCCGCGCGCATAAAATTCCACTTCGGGCGAATCGGGTGTAAGCGAAAAAACGGCAACGCGCGAAGCAAACGAAAAAGGCTTGGGCGTAAAGTCTTGCGCCGAAAGACCGCGGATTCCCGTCAAGGCGGCCGTGGCGACGAGCAAAAAAATTGCCGGAATGTTTTTAGGCTTGATTTTTTGCGCGGGCGTTTTGTTGGGCTGCAGTTTTTCTTTTGCGTGCAAAAGGCGCGCTTTTTCTATGTGTATGGCGGGATTTTTTTTTTGTATACCGATGACGGCCTTTTCGACCGCGGCCTTTTTTTTCTCGCCGAAATCGAACAGTTCTTTTTGAACGGGCGTATCGCCGCTTTCAAGATTTTGCGCGCCGAGCCCGAGTAAACGTATGCCGCGCCCGTTTTCGTATTTTGCATCGAACAGGGCTTTGGCGCGGCCGTATAAATCGTCCGCCGAAGATATAATCCGCTCCGACGTTCCCTGTATACTGACGGTTGTAAAATCTTCGTAGCGTATTTTTACGTGAACGGTTTTGCTCGTCCAGCCTTCGGTTAAAAGACGGTACATAAGTTCCCACGACAGTTCCAAAAGCGCCGTGTCGATTGTGTACCGGTCGGTTAAGTCGAACGAAAACGTATGTTCCGAACTTATCGAACGGCTTTTCGCTTCCGTGTCGAAGGTTTCGACTTCGCAGCCGCGTACGGCACGGTACAAAAAACTTCCCGTACATGAGCCGAACAGGCTTTGCAGCAAGTTGAGCGACGCTTTGTGAATGTCGCGCGAAGAATTGAAACCCGCCCGCGTAATTCTGTCGAGGGTTTTTTCGCCGATACCCCAGATTTTTTTAAGCGGCAGCGAAAGCATGAATTTTTCTTCCGCGCCGTTTTCGACGATATATAAGCCGTCGGGCTTCGACAAACCCGAAGCGATTTTCGCAATGTATTTGTTTGACGCCGCTCCGATGGAAATCGTCAAGCCGGTGCGTTCGGCCACTTGCGCTTTAAGTTTTTTTGCCGCTTCTTCCGCCGTTCCGAACAGGCGTTCCGTTCCGCTCATATCCATAAACGCTTCGTCGATCGACATTTGCCGTATTTCGGGAGAAAATTCCGACAAAACGGCCATGACTTCCTGCGATTTTTCGTGGTAGCGCTTCATTCTTCCGCGCAAAAAAATTGCCGAGGGGCACAGCCGGAACGCTTTGCCTATGGGCATCGCCGAATGTACGCCGTATTTACGCGCTTCATACGAACAGGTGGAAACGACCCCCCGCCTGTCGCCGGGCAAAGAACCGACGATGACGGGCTTGCCCCTGTATTCGGGATTATCCAGCTGTTCCACCGAGGCGAAAAAAGCGTCCAAATCCACATGAAAAAAACAGGGTGCGCTCATCGTTTTGAACCCGCTATCGTGTATGCAAGTTTTTCGGTGTGTATGCCGTTCGGCGTTTGCACATATGCCGTAACGGTACACAAAACCGTTTTCACGCCTTCGACGGAAAAGCTCAGCATAAAATCCTGCGGCGGATAATCGTCCGGGGCAAATACCGCGGTAAAGGGTTTTGCAAACATGTCGTACGGATAGTTCGATTCAAGAATCGGCAGCACTGTTTCCGAAGTTACTTCCATATAATAGCGGACAACAGGCATTTTCGATGTCAACGTAAAAGTCATAATGCTGCGCCCGAATTGCACGACGCGCTCCGGAACAAGCGAAACCGACCGTACATTTTTTGCAGCGTCGAGCGCTTCGCGCTTTTTTTGTGCGGAGCGCATAAAAGAAAAAACGCCGAAACAGACCGTAAAAAAGCAGACGAAAAAAAGTAAACCGTAAAGGGCGTAAATGCGCATCTTTCTTTTTGCTTCGTTTCCGCGCATTTTCCATAATTTGAATCGTATTAAAATGCGAATGCTTATAAGCAAAAAGGGCAGTAAAAGCGCCGCGTATAAAAGGTCGGTAAAAAAATCGGCACCGCTTATAAAACGGCGCGTCAATTCCGAATCAAATTCGCCGACCGCTTTTATAAACGGAATGTACGGCACCAGCATAAAAAGCAGGCAAAGCGCAAGCGGCACGACTTTGCGCACGGTGCGCGAAATATACACGATAATATATTCGGCGATAAAAATCGGGATGAGGGTAACGTCTACGGAGGCGAATAAAAAGATATTCAAAAAGGCTGCTATCGAAAGCTGATAGCCGTATATAAAACCCGTCAGGGGAAGTTTAAAAAGATAATAGACGAACGGAAAAAATCCGACGATAAAGAAACAAACGGCAAAAGCGGTTTTTACGCCGAGAAAAAACAAAGCCGAAACGCCTTCTTTTCCGATGACGGCGCCCGTGATGAATTGCGCGGCAAAAAGCAGCAAAACGGCGGCGGCCGCTGAAAGCGGAATTAAAAACCACGTGCGGAAAAATTCTTCGCGGTGTACGTGGCGGTGTTCTCCGCGTATAAACGAAAGAATAAAAAAGAGAAACAGCGTAACGGCCGCCGAAGCGACCAAAAAGAGAACGTAGGTTTTTTCGGAAATCCAAACAACGCGGTTAAAAAGACGGAACACGCTGTAATGAGTATCGTCATGAATTGTCTGCGAATCGCCGTATTCATAAATGCAGTTTTCAACGACGCTGAACACTTGAGCCCGGTTGCGCTCATTCATATGGAACAAAACGGCCGGAATGCCTGACGAAAGCCATTCCGAAACGAGCGGTTCCGCCCTTATTAAGCCAAGCCGATATAACGATAAAAAATGCGCGTTTATATAGTAATCGGCTTTCGCCGCGGCAAACGCGTTTACGATAACCGAAAAAAACGAGCGCGGAACGACGGTACCCTTGCCGTATTCTCCCGTTCCGCCGGGAACGATTTCTATAAGTTCCGTGCGGTAAGCGGGAAAAATGCGGCCGCGCTCGGCTGTGCGGACGACAATTGCCGCCGTATCTTCTTCCATGTTCAAATTATCTATATAGGTACGCGTTCCCGCATTTTCATTTACGTTTTCGTGTAGTTTTTGCGCCGTTGCGGCTGCCGGGCTGCAGTCGTTCGCCGTAAAGACGAATTCGGCTTGAAAATCGCTTTGCTGCAAGGAAAGCCTTTGTATAAATGCACCGATGTCGTCCAGCATCGGTTTTGCCTCCTGCTGCGGAAAAACGACAATCAGTTTTTTTTCGCTCTTCCCCTTATTGACCGATACGATAACATTGTACGGAAAATCCTGCGACAGCGTATTTTGCAAAAGCTGCCGCTCCGGATTCAAACCTTTGTGCGCAAAAAAATCGTACAAAAAATCGGAGTACAAAGCCTGTTCCGACTTAACCGTTTCGGCTTGCAAGGGAATCGAACTTTGAAAGGCCGCGAGCAAAAGCAAAACGCACGCCGCTGCGGATACGGACTTCATAGGAACAGCATAACGGTAAATTCGCTTTACGGTCAACACCCCTAAAGGTCGAGCATTCTTTTTATGCGCATGAGTGTCATGCGGTTGCGCACGGTAGGCGAAAACTCCGCCAACAAAGGTAAACCGTCGTCCGGGACGCCGATTTCGCCGAGGCTTTTTTTTGCATGAATCGTTTCGTACAAACGCAGCAGTTCGTTTTGCGAAGGAATTTCGGCGACAATGCGGCGGATAGCAGGCCATGTGCGTATGAGCGCGTTTTCGTCTACCTTCGCCATGCAGTCGTTTTTGTTTTCTTCAAGTACCGACGACACCAAATCTTTTCCGTAAAATTCTTCGAGTTCGGAAACGCGCGGGAACGCGTAGGGTTTTACAAACGGACGAATATCTTCGGTGTGCGCCAAACGCTGATAGATGCCGGAAACGAGCATTGTTCCGATCCCGACTTTTTCTCCGTGCAGGGCGGTAAATCGCACGGGAAGGGCGCGGGGCGACATTTCGATAAGGTGGGAAATGTGGTGTTCGGAACCCGACGCAGGGCGCGAGTTTCCCATAAGCTGCATGGCAAGGCCCGATAAAATAAGCGCATAGGCAAGTTGTTCGATCGCATCGGGATCGCGCTCGGCCATTTTTTTGCAATCCTCGTGGACGGTCGTAAGCGCTTCCCGCGTCATCCGCTCAATAACGGGGCAAAAGAATTCGCCCGCAAGTGCGTGCGCGATTTTCCAATCGGCCAAAGCCGTGTATTTGCCGATAATGTCGCCGATTCCGGCAAGCGTCAAATCGAGCGGCGCGTCGCGCAGTATGGCGGTGTCGGCGATAACCAGTTCGGGGGCGACGCCGCTCATCGTTTTTTTGTAGCCGTGCCAAGTCATCGCGCATACGGTTGAACAAAAGCCGTCTACGCTTGCCGCCGTGGGACACGAAACAAAGCGCAGATTTTTTTGTTTTGCGCAATAGCGCGCGATATCGTGGATTGTTCCGCTTCCGACGGCGGCGATAATTTGCGTATCGGCTTCGAGCGAATTCAAAACTTCTTCGACGGCTTTTTCGTTCGCATGCAGGTTTTCAGGATTCAAAACGATTTCGCAGTCCGCTTTCGGTTTTGACCGGCCGACGGCTTCGTATGTGTGAGCGTCGTACAGCGCCGCTCTTTTTCCGCGAAGGCCGTATTCGTTTAAAAATGAATCGAATTTTTTAAGACAGCCTGCTTCAATAATCGCCGCCTTTGTGCTCATCTCGTGAACGCGTCCGCATGAACAGTGCCCGTTCAGTGTTTTTCCGTCGATAATCATGATGCAAGCATAACGGCGAAACCGTGTGCCGTCAAGGTCTTAGGCAGGGACCGGTATGAACCGAAATTAAAACATAATGAGTACACATACGCCTTTGCCCGCGTGTGGCGGAAGAAATAATAATAACAGAGAAAATAGTAATAATATGTAAAGAAATGTAAGCGTTTGACAAAGTTTTCAAAGACTAGTATATTTAGGGTATAATGGCAAAAGTTCCTAAAAAAGTAATGTTGGATTTACCTCTTAAAATCGCGTTGAGCGAAGAAGGTGCCACTTCCTTTATCTACAACAAAAAAAAACTTTCCCGGCTGAAAATGGTCGACAACACCGAAGAAAGCGGCATTGTTTTGAATAATTTTGCGCCCTCATCTTTGCAAAAGCTGATTTTATTGGATTACGTATCGAAAATCGAACTTTCTCTGCCCGAATTTACGACATCGCGTCAGGAGATAATCGACCTTGGAAAATTGATTGTCTTTTCGATGCTGTACCGTCAGTTCAGTGCGCAAGTGCAAAAGGATCTTTTGGTAACAGACGTTATAAAAAAACACAACAGGGCTCACCCCGCGCAGTTTTTCGACAGTAAAACGACGGTTGCTCCGCACACGCTGCAATCGATTATGAAGCGGTACGCTTCACACATCAACGATATACGGCGGCTTATTCTCGACCCTTTGAATCTCGAAATCGTGCGCAACAATCGCTATTCGGACGAAGAAAAAAATACCTACCTGCTTATGATCGAAAAGTTTTTGGCAAAACTCAGTCCGTATAACTGGTACCTTATCGTTTTGTTTTCGAAAAAAAACGGCTTTCTTCAAATGCTGCAAGTCGTCAGAGATGCGCTGCGCAATTACATAGGCAAGGGCACTATTGCCGAATACATTTCGCTCATGCTGATCGAAATCGCTTCGTACTGCGAAAACATGAATATGAGCAAGGAAGCCGAAATTATGTACCGGGGATTCGGCGAAAGCAGTATAACGCTTTTTGACCCGATTGTTCGTAAAAAAATCATAGGCGAGCTGCGCCACAAAAACAAGCTCGTTTCCGCATCGTGGAAATTCGGCGGCGGTTCTTCGGCAATGGGCAAACAGGGCGTGCTCCAGATAACGGTGTACAATCAGGACGATGAATTCCAGGAAGTAAAAGAAAGCATCGAAACGTCAAAGTCCGCCGATTTAAAGAAAAAGAATTTGATAGACTTTTATAAAGAACTTCCGACCCAAAAGGGAAGGACGGATTTGGGCTTGTACTATCTTTCGTATTTGGACGACGCGTGTAAACAGGTGAATATTAAATTCGATTCTCACGTTGCGCAGTTTACCGCGAGCGAATTGACCGTCATCAATATGACGTTTAATTTTTAAGCGATTTTAAGCTATGAAGCGCTTTTTGGGATATGTTTTTATAATTGTTTGTTTTATCTTTACGGCTTGTCCTTCTCCGCAGCCGTCGTTCGACGATGTGCGCACGGCGGTTATTTACGATTATGAAAGCATGGGAAAAGCGCCGGTTATGCGCATGGCGGTTTTTGTGCGCTTACATGCGCAGTCGCAGACGAACGGAACGCTCACGCTGACTTCAGGCGGCTATACGTGGAAGATCGAAAAACCTTCGCGCGTTTTCGACGCGGATAACAACTTCGTGTGGATCGGAAGCGCGAACATCGCGTGCGCGGACGGAACCGAATTTACAAGCGGCGAATATCGGCTTTTGTACACCGATAAGGCGTCGATGAAGGCCGAAACGTCGTTCTTTGTACAAAAAATGCAGCCGGTAAAAAACGTAAAACTCGATACATACAAAACCGAACGCCTTGCCGTTTTCGATGCGGAAGGTTTTTTGCTCGGCTACAATATCGAAAAAGAGCGGATCGCGCGTTCCGAAATTGCCGAAAAATATCCGGGCGCTTTTTATACGCGCAGAATTTTGATTGCGCCGGACGGGCAGTCGCTTGCCGCATTGCCGAGCATTCCTTTAACCGAAGAAGACGGCACGGCTTTAAGTTCAGGCGGTGCGCGGTGACGGCATACGGCCCGATACGTTCTTTCGTTTTGCGTGCGGGGCGCATGACCGAAGCTCAGCAGCGCGACTACGAAACCCTATCGTCCAAGTGGTGCGTTCCCTTTGCGCACGAGCACATCAATTACAGCGATCTGTTCGGTAACACGAACAATGTCGTTATAGAAATAGGTTTCGGCATGGGAACGGCAACCGCCCTCATCGCCGAACAAAATCCCGAAACCGATTACATCGGCATTGAAGTACACCGCCCCGGCGTCGGAAAACTCTTGGGCGAAATACGGCGAAAAAATCTTTCCAATCTTTTTATCATCGAACACGATGCGGTCGAAGTTCTCGAAGAAATGATTCCCGACAATTCGGTAAGCGGCTTTCATCTTTTTTTCCCCGATCCGTGGCCCAAAAAAAAGCACCACAAGCGGCGTCTAATAAAACGCCCCTTTACGGATATGCTGTGTACAAAACTGAGCCGTTCGGGGTATATTTATATGGTAACCGATTGGGAGCCGTATGCGTGCTTTGCGATGGAAGAATTGAACGAGGTCGAAGGGCTTTGCAACAAGTACGGCGGTTTTGCCGAAGCGCAAAGTTGGCGCCCGCAAACGAAATTCGAAACGAAAGGGAAAAACGCCGGCCGCGAAATTTTCGAACTGGTGTATGAAAAAAAAGATGGAAGCGGAACTTAAAATAAGCGAACTTGCAAATCGTATTTTGCGCTATCAAAAGTCGTATTATACCGGCGAAGGCGAAATCTCCGACGCCGAGTTCGATGCGCTGTGGGATGAACTGAAAGCGCTGGATCCGGAAAACCCCGTGCTTAAAAAAATCGGTTCGGATTTGCAGGACGCGCCGGATGCGGCGGGTTTAACCTACGAAAAAGTGCGCCATCTTATTCCGATGGGAAGCCAGGAAAAAGCCGCGAATCCCGAAGAGTTTGAACAATGGGCCGCAAAACAAAGCTTTGACGAATTCGTCGTCGAATACAAGCTGGACGGCGCGAGCCTCGAACTGCAATACGACAAGGGCGTTTTTGTGCGCGGCGTTACGCGCGGCGACGGCATAATCGGCGACGACATAAGCCGCAATGTGCGCAAAATGAAAGGCTTTGTGCCGCGCCTCTCGGCTGCGCTGACCGGCGGCGTGCGCGGAGAAGTTATTATGAGCCGCGCAATTCACAAACAATTTTATGCCGACAAGGCGAACTGCAGGAACGCCGCCAACGGCTTAATGAAGCGCAAAGACGGAACGGGAAGCGAGCATTTGCAAATCATCTGCTACGATGCGCGCTTTGAGCCGCTCGGAAGCGATGCGCGTTCCGGCGAAGGCTCTCCTTTTGCCAACGAAACGGGAAAGGTGGAATGGCTCGCAGCCCAAGGCTTTGACGTCGTTCCCGTTCACCTGTGCCGCGGAAGCGGTCAAGTTATCGATTACCGCGCAAAGGTTATGGACTTGCGCCCCGGCTTGCCCTACGACATAGACGGCTTGGTCGTAAAGGGACAAACGATAGATCTGCGCGACAGCGAGCGCGAGCGCCCGGAAAAACAAATCGCGTTTAAATTCAGTTTGGAAGAAGCGGTCAGCACCGTACGCTCCGTTATTTGGAGTGAATCGGGCGCAACTTACACGCCCATCGCCGAATTCGATACGGTAGACCTTGCCGGCACAAAGGTAAAGCGCGCGAGCCTCGTCAACCCGAATACCGTCCATTCGCTCGGCGTACACATCGGAAGCCGCGTTGTCGTTACCAAACGCGGCGAAATAATTCCCAAAATAGAGCGCGTTATAGAAGACGAGGCCGAAGGTAAAGATCGCGCCCTTGAGAGCGGCGGCGATTCTGAAAATACCCGCACTCCTCAAAGCGGCGACACTGCAAAAAATGCGGAAAAAATTCCGGTCGCCTTCCCGACGCATTGTTCCGTATGCGGTTCGCCTCTGTGCGACGAAGGAACAAGGCTGTATTGCCCGAACGTCGCGTGTCCCAAGCGCATCCATCACCGCATCGAAAAATGGGTGGCCGTCCTCGACATACGCGACTTCGGCATAACCCTCATCAGGCGCTTATATGAAACAAAACGCCTCGCCTCCGTTTCAGACATCTATACGCTCACCGAAGACGAACTTGCCGAACTCGACGGCTTGGGCAAAAAAAGCGCCGCAAAAATCGTCGCTTCGATTCATTCCGGAACGACCGTTCCGCTTGCGCGTTTTATTGCGGGATTCGACATCGAAGGCATCGGCGAAACGCTTGCCGAAAAACTGGTTGAAGCGGGCTTTAACACGCTCGATAAACTTTTAAACGCGCGCGAAGAAGATATCGCGTCGGTCTACGGCTTCGGCGATATCAGCGCCCGCGTGCTTGTGCAGGGCCTTGCCGAATGCCGCAGCGAAATGCTGCACTTAACCGAAAACGGCATTATCACGATCGAAAAACCTCTTTCGAAGGACAAAGCCTTTTTAGCCGGTAAAAGCTTTTGCTTTACCGGAGAATTGACGACAATGAAGCGCAGCGATGCCGAAAAACTCGTTAAGGCTTCAGGCGGCGAAGTAAAATCGGCCGTCGTAAAGGGACTTTCGTATTTGGTTACCAACGATCCTTTTTCGGGCTCGTCGAAAAACAAAAAAGCCGCCGAACAGGGAACGCCGATTATCGATGAAAAAGCGTTTTTGGCTTTATTGGAAAACGGGGCACCAACGGAACTATGAAAACGGAACTATGAAGCCGGCAAAAAAAACGGAATTATACATAAAAATCTTTTCGCTTGCGGTTTTTGCCGTTTTATTGATTGCCGCAGCGGAGGACTTTTACCGATTCCGCGTATGCTTCGACGCCGGCAAACGCATCCCGTCTTTTTCCGACGCGGTACCCGTGCGCTTTTTGCTCTACGGTTCAAGCGGCGACACGGTGAGCGCGGCCTTTTACCTCTTCGATTCGGCGCATAAAGAACTGGCCGCCGTAGAGCGCTCGTGGAAGGGCGATTCTTTGGTCGTCGAGTTTGCCGGCGCTCAGTTCGGCGGAAAAACGGTGTATTTTCCGCTGTGCATTTACGCTTCCGGCTCCGGCGTTCCTCCGCATAAATCCTACCGCAGCGGAACGCCTTTAAGCCGCTATTATATGCGCCGTCAAACATGTCTTTTGTATAATTATACGGGATACGAAAAAGATTTTTACCGGCTTGCGCGCTATGCGCTTCGTCCCTTCTTCGGCTTGAGCCAACGGCTTTCCGGCGCTCCGCACAGCAAACACGTGTACCTCAGCTTAAGCGCGTGTACACCCGGAAAAATGTACGTAATCAAAACCGATTCGCAGGGCGGTTTGGAAGTCCGCGCGGAATAGGTGATTACAGGTTGTTTATTTCGGCAATGCTTAGGCCCGTAATTTTATGGATATCGGCAATCGGGTACTGCATGCTTTTCATCGTTTGAGCCGTTTCGAGCGCTTTTTGGTAGGCGCCCTTGGCAAGGCCGTCACGTCTGCCTTTTTCAAAGCCGATTTTCTCGCCTATAAGGGAACCCTGTCTGAGTAAATCATCTTTATGAATATTTAATGACATATACAAGCTCCTGAACCTTTCGTTGTTTTTAGTCGTTTCAACAAGTCCATCAATGGTCTGCGTAAAATGACTTGTTGCCTGTTTTTCGCACAGATATTGTAATAGCGCATGCAATTCATCGTCTTTTTCTTTGCCGTATGCGCTTGCATTATAAAACACTTTTGTCGTTTTGTCTGTAAGAAAAAGAGTATTATCTTCTCTGCACGTGTTTTCAAAAGTATATACGGGAAGTCCTTTGCCGAACGGATCCTGTGTACAAATAAAGATAACATAGCTCTCTTTGAGTTCCGCATAACTTTGACCGCGCAGTAAACAATCTACGTCCATGAGGCTTTGATAGTACCGTGTGCGCTTTGGAAGGTCGGGATGGGCGGACGCCTGTATTTCGATATCGAAAACACGGGAAGGTTCAGCGACATAAACGTCGAGGCGAATGCCTTTGCTTTCGTAAAATGGGGCAATCGTTTTTTGCAAAGACGGGTATTCTATTTTGCCGACTTTGATATGCAGTAAGCGTTCAAGCACACCTTTGCAAATAGGTTTGTTTTTCATAATCGTGCCGAACATAAAATCATCGGTAAAGGTCAGTTCGTCTACGCTTTTATGACGGAGAAGAAAATCCATACGTGCCTCCTTGAAACATAGGTTTTGAGCGGATAACCGCTCACCTATTATTATAGGCGCAGACAATACAAAACGTAGTTGATAAACCCCGTAAACCGTGCTACACTTTTAACATGGAACAATGCCGCAGCGCACACAGTATTCCGCTCCACGACCATGCCTCTTTTGCGCAGCAACATGTAACACAAATCGCACAAAATACCGCCCGGATGGTTGACAAAGCTGCCGAACGGTGCATAATCGTTCGTTCGTTCGTTCGTTCGTTCGTTCGTTCGTTCGTTCGTTCGTTCGTTCGTTCGTTCGTTCGTTCGTGTAGTGTAAACTATACCCAAAACACAAAATCCGTAAAACAATTAAATGATAGCGGCTGCACGAACCCGCTGCAAAAAAAGGCTGCCTCGAAGCATTCGCTGGCGGATGCCGCGCTTCGCTTGTGCAGAATTTTTTTCGCAGCGGAACTTCGAAAGAATTGTACGTCCCTGTACAATTCTTTCATCGCCTTTTGCGCTCCGTGCAAAGGGCGCATACGAAAACCATTCCCGGCGTCCCTGCCGGAACATACAATTTTCTCACAGTACACCATACGCACAAAAGACATATCGTCTTTCGTGCGCTTTTTTATTTTATCGCAAAAGGAGGTAAACAGAACACAAAAACACAGGTAAACCGTTTGCGTAGCATTGTTCTTCTTCGGGTTTGAAAATCGGGGTTCAGCCACAAATAATTTGGAAGAATTATCATGGCTGAAAGATAAAAACCGCCCGCATTCTATTCTGCACTGTTTTATGTACGAACGAAAGTTGCTTGTTCTCAGTGTGGGAAGAGAGTAGGAGGGCTTGGGAGGAAGAGAGAAACCTTGCTCTGAACAAGGTGTCTCTCTTCCTCCCAAAGGAGAATACCATGTTAAAGTACGCTCTTCGTGAAAACTTACTGACGGCTGCGCCGGACGACTTTATGGCGCAGGTGCAGGACGTGCGCTCGTACACGCTTGACGAGATTATCGACGCTATGATGCAAAAGGGTTCCACGCTCACACGTGCCGACGTTTCGGCGGTGCTGCAAATCTACGGCGAAGTGTGCGCTTCAATCATTGCCGACGGCTCTGCCTTAAACACGCCGCTCATGAACACCGCTTTGAGCATTTCCGGCGTGTTCAACGGGGCAAACGACGCCTTCGATAAAAAGCGGCACGCGGTCAATTTGAACATGACGGCAGGCACCCTGTTGCGCAGCGCGCTGTCCAAAATCAAGTGCGAAAAGATCGGAACTGCAAGCACCGACCCGTACATCAGCGAAGTAAAAGACGTGGTATCGGAGACGGTAAATACGATACTGACCAGGGGCGCGGTGGTACAGATTACCGGAAGCCGCCTCAAGTTCGACCAAAAGGACTCGGTACAGGGCATCTTCTTTGTACCCGAAACGGGAGCGCCTGTGCGGGCAGCGGTCATCGCCGAAAACAAGCCTGCCCGCTTAATAGCTATCATCCCCGCCGATTTGGAAGCGGGAACGTACTACATTGAAGTGCGGACGAAGCATTCTGGCGGAGGCAAGGCGCTTAAAGTCGTAAAGACGGGACGATTTGCGAAACCGCTTACGGTAACGTTGTAAGGTGCGGACGCATAGCCCCATAAACGCTGGGTGCGTAAGTCCGTAAGGCATGGGCGCATAAGCCCATAAACTGCGGGTATATAAGTCCATGAACTATGGGTGCATAGCCCCGTGCCGGAACAATAGCTGTAAGTCGGGATTCTTAAGGGCATCAGCCCTTAAGCGTTATTTGGAAGAAGGGATGGGTTTTAGGGAAGGGAAGAAACTTTTAGTCGCAAAAGTGTCTTCCCTTCCCTAAATAAACAACTTTTTGAGGAGGTCTATATGACAAACCTACACAAGAAGGGAAGAGCGACGCTCATCACAGCTGCACTTTTGATTTTGGCACTGCTGTTTACCGGCTGTCCGAATAACGCGGGCGGAGGGGGCGGAACAACGATTCCGACACTAAATCCCGATGAACAATGGGTTAACGACGCCATAGGTAAAGCGAATGCCGCTCCTACCCTTATTATCGGTACGGGCAAAAAGATTACGCTTTCCGGTGATGATATAAAATGGACATCGAATAAACCCGGCATAATAAATGTTTCCGATGCGGTATCGGGCGAATATGAGGTTACGCCGCCTGAAGGAGAAGCTGAAGTAATTTTAACGGCAAAGGCGGTAAAAGGTGTTTTTTCAAAAGAAAAACCTTTTACCATTATTGTGCATAAAGTAGCATCTCCTACGCTGACTGCCGCCGATCTTATAAAGAGTATCAATGTACCCGCTGAAACGGAAACAGATTTAACCCTGCCTGCTGCCGTTGATGGGACTCCGGGCGCGACCGTAACCTGGGTTTCGGATAAACCTGCCGTCATAGGAAACGACGGCAAAATAAAGCCCGGTGCGTACAACTTGCGCGATATACCGGTCAAACTTACGGCAACACTTATGTATAACGGCACGCCTGCAACCAGAGATTTTACCGTTACCCTTAAGCGCATTACAAAGATAGAGAAAACGGAAACATACGGTACGGATACGGTCAACAATACATGGACTTTTACCGACAGCGAAATAGTCTGTACAAGCATTCGAACTTCCGGCTCTGAAGAAAATACGTTCGGCTATAAATTCCTGTATACGGATATTAATACCGAAGCCAAAACCTTTAAAGCACAAAGGATAGAGCAGATGATTAAAGGAACACGGTATGAATTCGGCAGTGCTGCGCACAAAGCCGCTTGTATGAGGTCCGGCTTCACTGAAGATGGTTATACATTTTATATTAATACGTTTCAAGCACCTCGAAATTACGTATACGAAATTCTCTGTAATGAACAAAATAAACCGAAATCCTTTCAACTGGGGCCGGCGTATGACGGTACAAAAGAATGGTTTAAGCAAAACGGCCAGTACACTGATGGCGCAGGGATAGGCTGTATGTTATGGGGAAGCGCACCTACTGATTTTAAATACAATGGCGAAAACTATAGCGGAGCACTAAACGCGGGAGTCACCGTTTTTACCGGTCAAAAAGGCAGTGAAACGATTACCGTCGACATTACCGACAATCACGACGGTACTCTTACGATAACAGTCGACAGCAATACTTATACACTTACTTTTACTGCTTGGCCATTTCAATAGGCAGATACGGGGTCTATATGGGAACGGAGTGTTCCGTTCCCAACCGTTATACACAAGGAGGAATTACAGATGAAAAAAATATTTAATCCCGCATCGCTCGCAACAGCCGCACTGATTATATTTACCGCAGTCTTTATGCTGACCGGCTGCCCTAACGCTTTCGGCGGAGGCGATTCTGCCGAAAACATTATCATTAAGTACGATGCGGAACGGATTTCCGTATATATGCGGGGTGCTAATAATACATGGGATGTGATCCCGCCGAATACAAAAGTTTATGCGGGGCGACAGCTTTCATTCAATATCAAAAATCTTCCTGCCGGCCAGCAGGTTGACAAGTGGAAAGTAAACGGCAAAGAAATTCAAGGCAACGGATATAGGATAAATATTGCCGACGCTGTTGACGAAGGGACTCAAAAAGTTATTACCGTAACGTATACCACTAAAACTGCCGCACCTGTTATAGTAAAATTCGATGAAAATGCCATCACGGTGTGGGGCAACGGACAGCAAATACAAATGGGAGATACCGTGTACGAAGGCGGGCAGCTTTCGTTCAGAGCCCGAAACCTTCCTGCCGGCCAGCAGGTTGACAAGTGGAAAGTAAACGGCAAAGAAATTCAAGGCAACGGATATAGGATAAATATTGCCGATGCCGTTGACGAAGGCAGTCAAAAAGTTATTACCGTAACATATACGACTAAAGCCGCCGAGGCTGTTGTTGTTAAATTCGATGCAAATACTATCACGGTGTGGGGCAACGAACAGCAAATACAAATGGGAGATACCGTATATGAAGGATGGCAGCTTTCATTCAATATCAAAAATCTTCCGGCCGGACAGCAGGTTGGCAAGTGGAAAGTAAACGGCAAAGAAATTCAAGGCAACGGATATAGGATAAATGTTGCCGATGCCGTTGACGAAGGCAGTCAAAAAGTTATTACCGTAACGTATACGACTAAAGCCGCCGAGGCTGTTGTTGTCAAATTCGATGAAACGCATATTAATGTAGGACTTAACGGAACATTTATACCGACGGGGCATACCGTGTACGAAGGCGGGCAGCTTTCGTTCAGAGTCCGGAACCTTCCTGCCGGCCAGCAGGTTGACAAGTGGAGGGTGAACACAAAGGAATTCAAAAGCAGGTTCTATACGATAAATGTTGCCGACGCCGTTGACGAAGGTACTCAAAAAGTTATTACCGTAACGTATACGCTTAAAGCCGACGGTTAATTCGGAAAATACTGTACAAAAAGGTCGGGGTTTACGGCTTGGCCGAGCAGGCGTACTTCCCAGTGCAAGTGGGGGCCGGTTGCCAAGCCCGTTGCGCCCGAAAGTCCTATTTGTTCGCCGCGTTTTACCGTGTCGCCTTCTTTTACGCTGTATGAACTCAAATGGTAGTACAGGCTGTACATGCCCGGAAGGTGTTCTATAACAACCGAATAGCCCGTGCTTATGCGGTTTTCGGCCAAAACGACTTTGCCGTCGCCGCATGAAAAGACGGGCGTGCCTTCCGGGACGCCGAAGTCTATGCCGTAATGCAGACTGGTTGCCGACTTGCCGTTTGAATACGCGTATACTCTGCGGTCGGCAAAAAAAGCCGTGCGTCGCGTTTGAGTTACCGGCAAGCCGAATTGTCCGGAATGATACACGGCCGAATAGTTTACCGTCCCGAGAATGTCGTTCAAGCGTTTGATTTGTGCTTGGCGCTTTTCGTCGGCGGTGTTGGTCCGAATGGCCGTATTCTTTGCGTCAAGGTGCACGGTTTCGCTCACGAAGTCTTTTTTTTGCATTGCAACCGGAAGCGACAGCGCTTCTTCTTTTTTGTTGCGCAGGCGGTAGGTAAGCTTTATGTGAAAATCCCCCGGCTCGTACCACGATGAAAGGGGAATAAGCGCAATATACAGTCTTCCCCGGTCGGCGGGAGGAACTTCGTACAGTTCGGCGCTTGCGAGTACCTTTTCGTTTGTGTCGACAAACAGCAATGCCTGTGCTTTTTCCAAAATACCGTCTTCAAGAGCCAAACGGATGAACACCGCATCTCCGGGAAAAACCTTGTCCGTATAGGTTATGTGCGGTTTTTTGTTGCCGTCGGGGAACACGTTTTGCATCGGCGGCAGGGCGCTTTCACGTGCAGCTTCCGGCACGGCTGTGTTTTCGCTTGCTTCACCGGTTTGTGCGGTCCCCTGCGCGGCTATGCACATCAGCGCTAAAGCGAGCGCGGCACAAAGGGCGCGCATACAAAAAAATCTTCGTGTGAGTGCAGTTGTTTTCATTCTAACTCCGTAACGTTGCGTTTTATTAATCGGCGCTTTTTTTGCAGTCTTTTAATATTATCTGCGCTTTTTCCATACCGTTGAATATATTGCGTTCGACTTGGAAGGCGATGTCCAAGCGGTCGCCCGTATCGAAGTCGCGCTTTAAACGTTCCGACTGTTCCCAAAAAAACGCGGGCCATTTGTTTTTTCCGCAGTCGAAGGTGAGCTTTAAATGCGCTTTTTCTTTTTTCCCCGTAATGATGTCGGCCGCGAGTATTTTGAGTTTTTGAGCGCTGAACAAAAGGGGAGGGTTTGCTTCGCCGTAGGGTTCGAAGCGGTCGACAAGCTGCAAGAGGTCGCTCGTCATGTATTCTTTCGGAAGCTCGGCGTCGATGCACAGCGTTTCGTGTTCCGCGGCCTTTTTATCCAATTCCATAAAAGCGCTGAGTTTTTCGAGCCGGTCGGCAAGTTTGTCGAAGTCGGCGCTCATAAAGCTGAAGCCGCCTGCAAAGGCGTGCCCGCCGTAGTTTGAAAGCAAATCGGCGCACGAGTTTAAAAGCGGTGTAATGTCGTAGCCTAAAGCCGAACGCACCGAGCCGACAGCCCGCCCGTCGTCGAAAAAAGTGATGACGACGGCGGGAACTTGAAACGCCGAAGCAAGCCGGCCGGCGACGATACCCGTAACGCCGCGGAAAATCCGTTTGTCCGCCGCAAGCGCAAGGTTGCCGCCGAAACGTTCAAGGCTTTCCCGCGCGGCTTTGAGCGCAATACCGAGCGCATCTTCGGTTAATTCTTTGCGCTTTTCGTTGAGCGAAAAAAGCTCTTCGGCAAGGGCGGCTCTTTTCCGATCATCTTTTTCGATAAACAGTTCGGCGGCGACTTCGGCCTTGCCGAGCCGGCCCGCCGCGTTTAAAAGCGGAACGACCTTCCACGATAAATCGGTGCTGCTTATTTTGCCGCCCTGCAGGTTCAGTCTCGTAATCACTTCCGAAAGTCCCTGCCGCGCTTTTCCCGTATTCAGCGAGGCGAGCCCCTGTCTGACTAAAATACGGTTTTCGTTGCGCAGGGGCATAATGTCGGCTATGGCCGCAAGGGCGACCAGCTGCAACTCCGCGTCTTCGGCCGATTGCGCGACCGGGTTTTTGCGTTCGGCGTATGTTACAAACAGATTAAAAAACACGTCGAGCTCGGTGTTCGCCTTATCGTTGTAGCGCGCGATTTTCGAATGCGTTTGCAAACGCAAAAGGCTCATGTTTGCAAGCTGCTCGTTTATGCGCGCGATTTCGGCCCGGATGTCGAGCATGTTGAATTCGACGCCGTTTCCGAACGTCTTTGCCAAAAGCTTTTTTTGCAGCGGCGCGTCCCAGCAAAAAATCTGCTGACCGCGCAAAAAATCGACGAGGCGCGTTTCGTTTATCGACAGCATGAGCGGAACCACCGTTTCGGCAATGCGCTCTTTTTCGTGCAGGTTCACCGTTTTTACCGCTTCGATAAGATAGGCGTCGTTCAGCGGGCGCACGTTCAGCAGGCAGATTTCCTGCTTATACAATTCCGATTCGGCAAAGCGCAGGGCTTTAATCAATTTGTATACGACCGCGCAGCCCGAAATTTCTTTGAACGGGTAGGCCGTATTCGGCATTTTGGGATTGATGATAACGGCGTTTTCGGGCGGCGTTTCCGGTACGGTGTGATGATCGACAACGATTACGTCGATGCCCAATTCGCCCGCCCGCGCGATTTCTTCATTGTTTGAAATTCCGCAGTCGACCGTTATGATAAGGCTTCCGTATTGACGCGCGAATTCTTCGACGCTTTCCATGTTCAGTCCGTAATCGTCGTTGCCGCGCGGCAGCCGCCACGAAACGTCCATGCCCAGTTTCGAAAGGTATTCGTATAAAATCGTCGTACTCGTTATGCCGTCGACGTCCCTGTCGCCGAAAATCAGTACTTTTTCGCCTTCGTCCCGCGCCTGCAAAATGCGGTCGACGGCGTCTTCCATGGCTTCAAACAAAAAGGGATTGTGCAGATAGCGCTTGTCGTCTTCCAAATAAAAGAGGATGTCGCCGCCTTCGGTTATTCCCCGGCGGGCAAGAATCGACGCGGTAAGGGCGTCGCAGCCGTATTGATCGTGCAGCGCTTTTACGGTTTCTTTTGCAATATCTTTTTTAAGCCATTCCATGTGCGAATCATACCTCTGTTCTGTACATAATTCTTTATAAAATACCTTTGCCGGCGTCGAGCGTTTTCAGTTTTGTTTCGGCGGCTTTTTGTACAAAAAAATACAAAAAATCTTTAAGCTGTTTTATGCTTTCCGAATGCAGGCGGACCGCGCGCGCTTCTTTCGGCGTTTTTGCATGCACTGCTTGTAAAAATTCCACGCAAGCCGTATTCAGCGGAAAAAGCGATTGCCGATAATTTTGCTCATGCGCTTTGTCCTGCGGCAAGCAGTCCGCACATATAAAGGCGTTTTCGTAGGCCGAATACCACGAGGGCGTATTCGAGCCGCAATACCGGCACGTGCATAAATTGTCCTGCACGCCCATAAGGCCGATGTAGCGCCACAAAAAGCGCAAGAGACCCGTGCGCGCTTCTTCTTCGCTGCACAGGTGCAGGCCGTCCAAAAAACCGTTTGCAAGAATCCATACCGAACTTGTGTCGGCGGCTCCCTGCGTTTTTAAAATCAATTCGGCGCATAGGGCGGCGGCGCATGCTTTGTATATGTTGTCGCGAATGCCGGAACGGTAATGCTCCGGATTAAAATCCGTAATCTTTACCGAATGTTTAACCGCGTCCGAATAGAGCCACATTTTTCCGCTGTGATACGGCGACACGAGCGACTTGAGCCGCCCCTTTCTTCCGCCGTACACGACGGCACTGAAAATACCTTTGTCGGGGCTGAGTACCGATGCAAGCCTGTTGTTTTCTCCCGCCGCCGGTTTTACCGAAAGCACGAGCGCATCGACAGTCGAATTGCGGTTCATACCGCGAGTATATCATAAAACAAAAAAGTTTGCACGCGGCGGATGGCAGGGATTCGGTATAAAGGAACATCAAAAATCGGCAAAAAAAAATTGCTTCGGATGAGTACGCGTGAAAAAGCAACTATAAACGAAGGAAGAATTTCCGAGCCGAGCTCTGCTTGTAAAAGTGATAAACATCAATTACAATAAAGCCAACGGTGTTTTGAAAGGAATGAACATGTTGATAGCCGAATATGATTACGATACCGATATTGCGGTACAGAGGGAAGAAGAGCGTGAAACCGCCTTTACGGAAGTGGAATGGTTAAAAATATAATTCTGTGCGATGACCACGTTCTGTTGAGAAACGGAATAAAAAACTGGATAGAAACTCATTCAAAATACAAAGTTACGCATGAAGCGGGAACGTGGGCGGAATGCGAAAAAATTATCGAAGCGTTTCGTGCGTCCGACTGTCGCTCGTCCGGCTCTCCGAACAACCATATCGCCGTCGTGGATATTTCGTTCAAAGCCGAATATACGACAGCGGCCCACGAAGAAAATTGCGGTTTTGAAATAATCCGCCGTTTTACCGCACTCGGCGTTCCGTGCATCGCGTATTCAAGTCATGATTCGGGAGGATTCGTAGAACACGCCGTAAGTTCCGCCGTCGGGGCAAAAGGCTTTGTTTCAAAAAATGCGGATGAAGAAATTTTGCTTGCGGCGATTTGTGCGGTGTCTGACGGAAAAACATACATTCAGGCGGAACTGGTAACAGGTCTTTTGGAAGTAAACCACATAACGCGGACTTTTACCAAAAAAGAAAAACTCCTCTCGGATGCGCTGACAATCCATAACACAAACGCCGAAGTTGCCGCCGCTCTCGGCATCACGGAAAAAACCGTTGTAAATTATCTTACAATTTTGTATGACAAAGCGGGAGTAAAAAGCAAACTTGAATTCTTGGAAAAGATGGGGAGGTTAAATTGAACGTCCGAGTGAAAGCATTTTATAAAACGGTACTCCTTTGCTTGGCCGCACTCGCTTTGAACATTGTAACTTTCTTAGTCGTCACGTATTTGCGGCTTCCCGTTTTTATGGACACGATTTTTACGGTCGCTCTCGTTTTTTATGCGGGACTCGTGCCGGCTTTGATTGTCGCAGCGCTCTATAATCCGATTATGACGATTTTGCTTTGTGTAATTAACGGAACGGAAATCTTTTACTTTGATTCTTTGTATGCGATCTGCGGAATCCTGATTGTCATTTCGACTTGGATTTTCAGCCGCAACAAAAAAGAATTCTTTTTCAGTCATACCGTTACGGTTTTATACCTTTTGATTATCGCATTCGTTTCCGCTTTTTTAACCTGTTTTTCCGCAAGCGCGCTGAACACATTTATTCGTCCGCTTTTCGGAAACTTATCGCGGTTTTCCGCAATCGACGATTTTTACATCGCTTTTCAAAATTTAAAATTCGGGACATTCCTTTCATATCTTTTGCCGCGTATTCCGATCATCGTGCTGGACAGGCTGATTTCCACTTTTTTAGGCTACGGAATATACCGGGTAATTAAACTATGAACGAGCAGCAATTACAGGATTTACTTTCCGCATTAAGCCTCTACACATCGTTTTTTTTCCTTTTGATCGTACTCTGTTTTGCATCTTTTGTCGCGGTTCTTTTTAGTCTGATCCACAATATAAAAAACCGCAAAAATTTACAGGGAAACCGGGAGTTTGTTTCGGAAATCATTCAGACGCAGGAAGCGGAGCGAAACCGTATAAGCCGGGAACTTCACGATACGGTAAGTCAGAATATAAAGACGCTTCTTCTAAAAGAAAAAGAACTTTCGGCGGTTTTGAGCGATTATAATTTTAAAAGCGATGAAATACAATTCAAAATCGAAAAAATCATCAGTCTCGAAAAACAAAATCAAAAGCAACTCAGAACAATCATTCAAAACTTTGCAGTGCCGGCTGTCGGCACTATTCCTTTTAAAACCGTCATAAACGATTTGTGCGAACAGTTCAAAGAGCAAAGCGGAATGGACTGCTCGTTTTTCGTTTCTCCCGAAGTTGCGCTTGACGATTTTTCAAAAGAGCAAAAGCATCACATTTTGCGGATAATTCCGGAAGCCCTGAACAACGCACAAACGCACGCAAAAGCAAGCGAGACAAGCATTGTCATAAGAAAAGTAAGCCGCAGTGAAAACCGCCGTTCCGAGCCGGTTCCGGAGCAAAACTTGCAGACCGGCGAAGATTTTATGTGCATAATGATTTTTGACGACGGGCAGGGTTTTGCCGGCACGGCACAAATTGAAAGCGGGCTATATTCGCAAAACCACTTCGGCATGAGCGGAATGGAAATGCGTGCAAAACTTTTGGGCGGTTCTCTTGTTGTGCAAAGCAATGCGGAAGCCGGAACGGAAGTGCGACTGGAAATTCCGGTAAAAAGCGTATAGTTTCAATCCGATTCAGTCATAATCCCGAAGTTTTGACTTTCCCATTTGTCCCGATTTTTTCGGGAGCAAACTCCCTATTATGTAAGCAAAAACAAGTGTAAAATTATTCCGAACAAAAGGGTGTATCACGCCGATTCACAATTTTGTAAAAGCGATAAAAAAAAACAAGTCATATAAACCGACGAGGAGGTAGGATAAAAAGCGCCGTCTGAAATATCGTCGTCGCTTTTTATCTCGAGTTTGTGCGGATGTTTGCGAAAGCTATGTACACATATCGTTTTTATGAAAATCGAATGAATACGATACAGTGTATTTTCGCAAACTCGAGTATTGAACGTGTGCGCTCTCGCGCACCGCTAAAAACTTTTTCGGAAGTTGCAACTTCCTGCAAAAGTTTTTATGGGAGGAATATGAAAACCTGTTTAAGGAAAATCGGAATACGTGCGGCGGCGATTTTGTTTGCCGCATTATGTATGATCGGATGCAAGGAAGTAAGCAGAAGCGACCCTGTTCCTGAAACTTTCACCGTAGAAATGAAAGCCGGAGAACACGGAACGGTGAGTGCAAATCCTGCAAGCGGCAAAGTTGTAAAAGACACGGAGATTACCTTTACCGCAGTACCGGAAAGCGGTTACAGAGTTGAAAAGTGGACTGTAACACCGGAGTCTGCGCTGATCGCGGAAGGAAAGGCCGGCAACACCCTTGCAAAAGTCAAAATCACCGCAAACACAAAGGTGAACGTAAACTTTACAAATGACTTATACACGGTAACTTTGGAAAACATCGAGCCTACAAAGAAAGAGGCTGTTATAAAAGCGGTAAGCGAAATTACCGGCAGTACTCTTGAAGAAGCAAAAACGCTTGTAGAAAGCGCACCGAAAGTGCTTAAAGAAAACATAACCGAGGCGGAAGCGGATGAAATAATTACTAAAATTGCCGAAGCAGGCGGTATGGCATCAAGACCCGAGAGATACACCGTAGCGCTAACACCCGGAGAACACGGAACAGTGACTGCAAATCCCGTAATTCCTGCAAGCGGCAAAGTTGACAAAGACACGGAGATCACCTTTACCGCGGTTTCCGAGTCGGGCTACAAAGTCGACATGTGGACAATTACCCCCGCTTCCGCACTGCAAGAAGGCGGCACAGCCGGAAGTCCGACTGCAAAAGTAAAGATAACTGCGGCAACAACGGTAAACGTGAGCTTTACCAAAGAGGGATACGCAGTAACATTTGATGCAAAAGGCGGAACTCCCGTACCTGCGGCACAAACCGT
>NZ_KE332518.1:533291-534066 GCF_000413055.1 Treponema maltophilum ATCC 51939
AAGAAAAAGCAAGTGTGCCGTCGCCTGAGCCGACAAAAGAAGGTCATACCTTTGACGGCTGGTACAACAAAGCCGGAAACAGTCCTTGGAATTTTGCCGTAAACGAGGTAACACAAAACACCGAACTGTACGCAAAGTGGCGGATAAATACATACTCCGTAACCTTCGGCACACCGGCGAACGGCACGCTCAAAGCGGAACTTGCCGGCATCGCAATCGCTTCGGGGAAGCCGGTTGAATACGGCAAAACCGTAACCTTTACCGCAGGTCCCGCGTCAGGCTACAAAGTCGACACGTGGACAATTACCCCCGCTTCCGCACTGCAAGAAGGCGGCACACCCGGAAGTACGACTGCAAAAGTAAAGATAACCGCCGCAACAACGGTAAACGTAAGCTTTACGCTGAATACATACTCCGTAACCTTCGGTACGCCAGCGAACGGCACGCTTAAAGCGGAACTTGCCGGCAGCGCAATCGCTTCGGGGAAGCCGATTGAATACGGCAAAACCGTAACCTTTACCGCGGTTCCCGAGCCGGGCTACAAAGTCGACACATGGACAGTAACCCCCGCTTCCGCACTGCAAGAAGGCGGCACACCCGGAAGTCCGACTGCAAAAGTAAAGATAACCGCCGCAACAACGGTAAATGTGGGCTTTACCAAAGAGGGATACACAGTAACATTTGATGCAAAAGGCGGGACTCCCGTACCTGCGGCACAAACCGTAAAGTACAAAGAAAAAGCAAGTGTGCCGTCGCCTGAGCCGACAAAAGAAGG
>NZ_KE332518.1:535594-536118 GCF_000413055.1 Treponema maltophilum ATCC 51939
TCAGGCTACAAAGTCGACACGTGGACAATAACCCCCGCTTCCGCACTGCAAGAGGGCGGCACAGCCGGAAGTACGACTGCAAAAGTAAAGATAACTGCAAACGCAAATGTGAACGTTACCTTTAAATCACTTTACGAGCCGGTGGCTTTCGGAGAAAACGGTACGAATTTGGACACCTATCTTAAAAATACCGCACCGCATACAGACGGAATCTATTACATAAAAGTAACCGGACTTACGGCAGAAAACTTAGAGGGAGATAGTTACTTTCCTCCCAAATCGAGCGCACTCGGAGAAATACTAAAGGGTAACCCGACTAAAAAGTTTGCTCTTAAATTGGAAGAAATACCCTATCTTACCGATATGACCGCCTGCTTTTTCAACTGCACAAACCTTATTCAAGTTCCGACGATTCCGAACGGCGTTACCAAGATGGAAGACTGCTTTGAAAGCTGCACAAGCCTTACGCAAGCTCCGGTGATTCCAAACGGCGTTACCCAGATGAGAGGCTGCTTTTCCGGCTG
>NZ_KE332518.1:537038-558986 GCF_000413055.1 Treponema maltophilum ATCC 51939
AGTTGCTTTGAGAACTGCAAAAATATTACGGCTGTCACGCTAAAGTGCAATTATGTTAAGGATAAGTTTGACCATGCTTTCTTGGGTTGCACAAAACTGACAGCAGGCAGCATAAAAGTGCCGGCGTGGCAGCTACAAACGTATAGGAATAATGCCACCACAATGGATGCGCAGGCAAACTGGTTTATTGCGGAGTAAACAGTCGGCAGGGCCGGCGACGGAACGGATGATTCAAGGTTTTATCGCCGGCCTGCGGTTTTGCGTTCAGCGAAACCGTGTAGTATAGTGCGGTACGGCCGCCGGTCGCTAAAAATACCGAGCGGCGGCAAACATCGCAAAAGGTACAACCGGCAAAAAAATGCGGAAATAATTTTAAGGAAGGACACCAAATATGAAAAAAGAATATTCAATCAAACTAAAATTTTGCCGAAATGGCAATGAACCCGATAATACGCTTTTCGGTACCGACTCGGCTTATATGTCTCCTAGTGCTTACAAGGAAATTTTTGGAACAACCCTAGCCGGAACAAACAGAGAAAATCGGTTTATAAAAATATCGCACAATAATAATTCTATTTACCGAATTTTACGAGGCGTTCCGCATAACATTCTTTCAAAAGACATTATCTATATGGACAGCGACGGAAAGAATATCCTTAACAACTACAGCGACAGCGATGATAAAAATGATAAGATTGAACTGGAAATAACTCCTGTTTCGTGGTTTTCATTCTATTGGCATACTTCAAATATAATGACCCGAATTTCTTTTAAAACCGGAGTTTATTCAATCATTCTCGGACTCATTTCACTCGGCCTTTCCGTGTGGCAAATGTTTTTTAGGTAACGGGTTAGGGATAGAAGCGGTGGGGTTGTCCAAAAACTGCAGTTTTTGGACAACCCCGGAGCGGATAGCCCGACCCGCCGCAGGCGGGGAACCCCCTAAAAAAAACGAAACGTACGATGTAATTAAGACTTGGCATTGACGTACGCTATAATGTACCTTATCTTAAAAATAGTAAACATTAAGTTATATGAAATTATGTGTTGGTTTTAATGATTGAGAGATGATTTTTTTATAAAATATTGTATACTATGAGAAATAGATGGAAGGTGTGATAAACAGTTCGGCAGAAATTCAGCCTCACTGTTTATCTGCCGAGTTTGCCTTTCGGCAAACGTTGCATTATGAGAGGTACCTATGTCGGAATTAGCTTTTAAGCAACTTTCAGCACAAGTTGATATGCTTTCTTATACTGAGAAAATTAAATTACTTGATAAGATAGTACGGACTTTACACAGACCCGTAAAAACTCATAAAAGAGAATTCTCAGACTTTAATGCGGTTTTCGGTTTGTGGAAAGACAGACATCTTTCTGTTGAGGAAATAAGAAGCAAGTCTTGGGGGCGTTCTTAATGATTTATCTTTGTGATACTTGCGTTCTTATAGACTATCTTCGTGGAAAAACCGAAGTTCAGCAAAAACTTGAGCAAGACAAAGGACTGGGTTTGGGAATGTCTTCTATTACTTATATGGAGTTAATGGTTGGTGCTTTGAACAAGCGGGAAGTCGGCATTATAAAAAAAGCTTTTTCGGATTTTGAAATTGTAGAAATTTCTGAATTTATTTCTGTAAAAGCCGGAACTCTGATTGAAAAGTATGCTAAAAGTCATGGTCTTTTGATTCCGGATGCCTTGATTGGTGCTACTGCATTAGAATTGGGATTGCCTTTGTATACTACGAATATCAAAGACTTTCAGTTTATTCCTGATTTGGCTTTGGTGTAGATTAAGATATAGTTTTTGTATAGAAAAAAACGCCTAACACCTGCTTCAACCTGACATTGCCTTTTGCGATGGAATCCGCGCAGTAAGCGGAGAACAGTGAGAATTGGTCGTACAGATACAGTTCGTTCTACTGCTCGCATACGGGTTAGGGATAGAAGCGGTGGGGTTGTCCAAAAACTGCAGTTTTTGGACAACCCCGGAGCGGATAGCCCGACCCGCCTGAGGCGGGGAACCCCCCTGAAAAAAATAACTTTATAAAACGCCGAATTTAATATAAAATATACTTGGTTTTTGTGATAAACAAAACTTGACGATAAGCCTACCACCGTATATACTACAACATATACGGTGGTGCTGATATGGTTTGTACAAAAGTGTTCACAAGCGGAAACAGTCAGGCGGTAAGAATCCCTAAAGAATTTCATATCGATTTTTCCGAATTATTCATCAAGAAAATCGGTTCATCAATAATTCTGACCCCGAAAGAAAGCAAGTGGGAAAATCTTAAAAGAAGTCTTTCCGAGTTTTCCGATGATTTTATGTCGGAAGGAAGAAATCAACCGGCAATGCAAAAAAGGGAATTTTAAAGTTTAATGTATTTGCTGGATACAAATATCTGTATTTTCCTCATAAAAAATAAAAATCCGTATTTGGAAAAAAAAATATTTAACTGTAAAAAAGAAGAATTGTTTCTTTCCGCTATCGCGATTGCGGAATTGGAGTACGGTGTTTCAAAAAGTCAATGTAGAGAAAAGAATCGCCGGGCGCTTTTGGATTTTTGTGCAGATTTTACTAACATAATAGATTTTACTACAGAAGACACAGAAACATACGGAATGATTAGAGCCTATCTTGAAAACAAAGGTATTCCGATCGGACCTTTTGATACACAGATTGCCGCCCAAGCGTTAACAAGAAATCTTACTGTAGTTACAAATAATATAAGAGAATTTTCCCGAATACCCGGACTGAAAGCCGAAGACTGGACAAAAGAATCATAGAGAACCTATGAAAAAAATCTTTTTCTTTCCAATGTTTATGGTAAACTTGAAGAAGCAAAGCAGGATATGAAAAACGGCAGATATTCTTCTGTTGAAGATGCGGTTGCTCATATATTGGTTTTTGTAATAAAGTGTTATTTGCCGGGCAGGAATATTCTTTCTGCAAAAATCAGAAAAGATTTGGAACTTGAAGATTGGGTAAAAGAGTGAAAACTTAACACTATAATTATAAAATCAGTATAAATTGACAAACGCTCCTTTTAAATATACACTATTAATACGAATGTATGAATAATGAATACTTAAAAGGAGGCTATAATGATCAATACGGCACTTGTTCAAGTCAGAGTTGATGAAGCTCTAAAAGATGAAGTTACTAATATCTATAATCATTACGGACTGGATTTACCGACAGCTATCAGGATTTTTATGAAAAAAACGGTTGCAGTTAATGGACTCCCTTTCGACCTGAGAGATGATTCAAACAAAAAAAATATCTGGCAATATTTCGGAAGCGGTAAAGATATCGAAATGAATATATCCGCTGAACCGGATTTTTCCGCTGATACAAAGCTGGAGGCAATGTGAAGTATTTTTTAGATTCAAACATTGTAATCTATTTTATAAAGGGAAAATTTCGTAAGATTGGAGAAAAACTGGAGGAACATGAAAAAGATATAGTAATTCCGTCTGTTGTTCTTGCTGAACTTGAATATGGAGCAAGGAATTCCAGTGATTATGAAAAGACAATTTCAGTTTACAAAGCATTTTTTGATTTATATCCGACAGCCGTTTTTGATAAAAAGTCATCGGTAGAATACGGAAAATTAAGAAAAATTTTATCGTCAAATGGCATCATAATCGGTCCGAATGATATGATGATTGCAGCGACAGTTCTGGCAAACGACGGAACCTTGATAACACATAATGTTGAAGAGTTTTCAAGAGTCGAAGGTCTATTAATTGAGGATTGGACGACAGAATGCGTGGTAAAATAATTCCACAAGGAGATGCGGTTGCTCGTATATTGATTTTTGTAATAAAGTGTTATTTGCCGAATGTAAGTTTTCAAAGTACTTGCAGACGAAGCGCATATTTTTTATACTTTGTGCAATGATTGTATTTCCCGATTACACGCGCTGCCCGGTCAATCTCGTTTCTTCGATTGCAAAGCATATGGGAGCCGAGGTTTTTCATCCGACGCTGCCGGAAGCCGATGCGCTTTTGACGCACAAAGCATACCGCAATATCGTATTATTTTTATTCGACGGCATGGGAATCGACGTAATGGAACATCATTTAAAGAGCGATTCTTTTTTGCGCACGCATCTTTTGTGTTCCCTGTCGTCGGTGTACCCGCCGACGACGACCGCCGCAACGACTTCGGTCGAAAGCGCTTTAACGCCCGCCGAACACGGATGGCTCGGCTGGACCGTGTATTTTCCGTCGGTCGATGCGAACGTAAACGTGTTTACGAACATGCTCAAAGACACGACGACAAAGGCGGCGCCCTACCACGTCGGCATGCAGGATATTCCGTACACAAAAATCTATGAACGAATCGATTCGGCGGACGAAGAAAGCGGCGTAAAAGCCTACAGCGTGTCGCGCTTCGGTACGAATAAGGTACGAACGGCCAAGGGCATGTTCGACGAAGTGTTCAGGCTTTGCTCGCAGGGCGGGAAAAAATATATTTATGCGTACCACGAAAAGCCCGACAACATCATGCATGTCGCGGGGACTTACGGCGGTTTGGCAAAACATTCCGTGCAGCATATAAACAGTTCCGTACAGCGCTTTTGCCGCCGCTTAAAACAAAACCCCGCTTCGCGCGATACCCTCGTGCTCGTAATTGCCGACCACGGTCACATTCCCGTCGTCAATGCCGATTTAACCTCGTACCCCGATTTGGAAGCGATGTTTGTACGCCGGCCGTCTTTGGAGCCGCGCGCGGTAAACTTTTTTATAAAGCCCGAATCGCTCAAAGCCTTTCCCGCCGCGTTCGCTTCGCATTTTAAAACGATTTTTCCGTCGAGCCTTTTCGGCAGCGAAACGCTCCCCGAAGCGGCGGGACAAAGTTTCGAAACGGGAGACGCCGACTTTGTGCTGTTTTCGCGCGCCGAAGTGCTGCGCATGAAACTGTTCGGGCCCGGCACGGGTCACCCGTCGCTGAAGCATTCCGTCGGCGATTATCTTGCCGCATCCTGTTCCGCGCTGACCTTAACCGACAGCCCGAAGTCGCATCATTTTAAAAGCCATCACGCGGGTCTTACCGTTCAGGAAATGCGCATCCCGCTGATTGCCGTTTTGTAAAAGCCGTTTATAGTATCCTTACAGTTTGTATTTTCCCGTCGTGATGGTATGGCCTTCGCTGTACAGTTCGAACCAGATGGAACGGTTATTTTGCGTGTTCAGCGCGCTGTAGAATTCGGCAAGATTCGTAACTTTTTTGTCGTTTACGGCCGTTATAATGTCGCCGCTTTGCAGCCGAAGAGAGGCGGCAGGCGATTTGGCCTGAATATTCGTTACGACGACGCCCTGTACCTTTTTATCTTCGAGCTTGAGCTCTTTGCGGATATCGTCGGTGAGCGGAACCGCAATAAAGCCGGGCCACAGCTTGCTGTTGTCTTCCGATACCTTTTCGTTGCGCGCTTCTATCTTAACCCGCAGCTTCATTGCCGAACCTCCGCGGATTAATTCAAAATCGGCGTTTTCGCCCGCACGCAAATCGCCGACTTCGCGCACCAGCTGATCGACGCTCGTTACGGCTTTGCCGTTTAAGGCGGTAATGTAATCGCCGGCCTGCATGCCGGCTTTAGCGGCCGGGGAACCTAAAAAGATTTGCGATACAAAGGCGCCTTTTTTACCGCCGATTTTCAGTTCGGTTTCGTAATCCTTTTGGATCGATACGAGCGATACGCCCATCCATCCGTAACTTACCTTTCCGTTCGAAATAAAATCGTCTATGGCTTTTTTAATATTGTTGATCGGAATCGAAAAGCCCAGTCCCTGCGAACCGCCCGATTGGGAGGCGATCCACGTATTGATGCCGATAACTTCGCCGTAGATATTGACCAAGGGGCCGCCGGAGTTTCCCTGATTTATGGCCGCATCGGTTTGTATAAAATCGTTGATATTTTTTATGCCGCTGCCGGATCTGCCCGTTGCGCTGACGATTCCCTGCGTAACGGATGCAAAATAGCCCAAGGGCGTTCCCATAGCCATAACGATATCGCCGGTATGTACTTTGTCCGAATCGCCCAATTTTGCAACCGGAATGTCGCCGCTCTTTGCTTCGAACGACACCAGGGCAATGTCTTTGCGTTCGTCGGAACCGACCAGTTTTCCTTTAAACTCGCGCCCGTCGTACAGTTTTACCGAAATATCGGTCGCCGAGCCTGCGACGTGGTGGTTGGTCAATACATAATACAGATTGCCCGTCTTTCGCACGATGACGCCGGAGCCCAAACCTTGCTGCGAATATTCTTTCGGGCTGTCGTTTTGCCGCGGCGTTCCGAAAAAGAAAAAGGGCAGGGAATCGAAGGGGTTCGACTCGACGGTTTTTGTTTCGACGACGTCCAATTCGACGACGGCCGGAAGCACCTTGTCCGAAACCGAACGGAACGCGCCTTGCAGCGCTTCGGCTGCGGCAAGCGAATCGGCAGGGATTTGCACTGCCGGACTGGTGTCGGCGAAAACGGTTTTTGCTCCCGTTTTTTGTCCGCGCGAAAAAGACACGAATACCAAAAGCAGCGCCGTGCATAAGGCGGTGGCCGCCAAAACGACGACGCCTCTCTTTGTTTTTACATTCATAAAAGCCTCCAAAAGCGGTTTAATTTCATTCAATCGGGCACCGGTTATCGTGATAGCCGATCGGTGCCGTTTTAAATATAATACATTTTAGAGCTTTTATGTTACAAATAATCGAAAAAAATCAGGGCAAAACCGTCAGAATTTCGGTATGGTCGGCAAAAACCGCAAGCGTGTTTTCATAATGCGCCGACAGTTTTCCGTCGGCGGTAAGCACCGTCCAGCCGTCGTCGGCAAGCTCAACGTCGGCGGTTCCTTCGTTGATCATCGGTTCCACGGCGAGTACCATGCCGGCTTGGATGCGCGGGTTCGAGCCGCCGTGCGGAATGTTCGGTATGGAAGGGTCTTCGTGAACGTCGAGTCCGACGCCGTGCCCGCAGTATTCGTATACGACGCCGTAACCGGCCGCGTCCGCCAAGTCGAATACGGCCTTGCCGATGTCGTGAATACGGTTGCCGGCTATGCATGCGGCGGCTCCCGCGTCAAAGCAGCGTTCGGTCGTTTCGATAAGCTTTCGCGCTTTTTGGCCGATGGTTCCGATTCCGACGGTGCGGCATGCGTCGCTTATATAGCCCTTGTAGTCGATGCCGATGTCGAGCGATACGATGTCGCCTTCATGCAGGATGCGGTGCTTCGACGGAATGCCGTGGATAACTTCGTTGTTGATTGAAATGCATGCGGCTCCGGGAAAGTCCTCGCGGTACCAGGCGGGCGTACCGCCGTGCTTGGCGATAAAGGCTGCGCAAATGTCGTCAACGGCCTTTGTGCTCATACCTTCTTTTACCTTCGGCAGCAAGTGTTCGAAAAGCCGCGCGAGCAGTTTGCACGATTCGCGGATTCCTTTGATTTGTTCTTCGTTTTTTAAGCGTATCATGTTTTATCCTTAAAAGATTTTATTTTCGTTACATAAATTGCCGCAAAGAAGCGGGAACGCGCTGACCGGCGTTTAAGCGCTTTGCTTCGGCAATGCATACGGCGGCCAAGGTTTTATTGTGCATTTTCGCGTATGCGCCCGCCATCTTTATTAAAAATGCGGCTTCGTCTTTTTTGCCGAAGCCCCAATCGAGCGCGCGCTCCCACAGCGCTACGGCCGATTCGGCATGAATTATTCCGTCAATGCGGTGCAGCAAAATGTTGCGCGTCAAAGCCTGCACTTCGGGAAAAAAGTGTTTAAAATACGGCCGCTTTTGTTCCATAACGATTATTTGTTCCAGCAAAAGCACCGCATCGTAAAATTCCGCGCGGAAGCTCAGCTCTTCGGCAAGTATAAAGCCGTAATCCATAAAATCTTCGCGCGGAAACCACGACGCCACTTTGCAAGCCGATATTTCGCGGTTAAGGATTTTAAACAGCTCAACCGCGTCTTCTTCGCGGCCGTGCATTAAGTCCCAAAAAACGAGTTTGCAGCGGCTTTCTTCGTCGGTGCGCTGTAAAAGCCATTCGCGGTAGTTGAAGGATTCGCGCGGCTTTTGCACGGTAAATGCGCGTTCAAACAGGTTTGCGCGCTCATCGCAGAGGGCTTTATACGCCGCATACAGCAAACGGAATTGTTCGGCGTCCGAGCCTGAAACGTCGGGGTGCAGTTTTTTCGCTTTTTTGCGGTACGCGCGTTTTATTTCCGCCATACCGGCATCGGGAGTAAGGCCTAAAAGGGCGTAAGGGTTTTGCATGAGCGGCTTTCGCTATCCTATCTTTTTTGCCGAGTACGATGCGTGATCGGCGCTTTCGATGATGTCGAAGTAATCGATGACCATTCCTTCTTTTTCCATCGCGTGCATGGTAATTCGGCACATTTTCGCCGAAGAAAATCCCGATTTAACGACCAGCACGCAGCCTTTTTTGCCGCTCACCGAACCGTGGGTTGAAAGTATTTCGGGAAGTTTTTCGGGCACTTTTGCGCCGAACAGGGGAGAAGCGGGAACAATGACGGCTATGTATTCAAACATGCCCATGTGAAGGTTTATGCTGTCTTTTTCGCTGCAAAGCGTACATTGGTTTCCCGACGCGCCGACGGTTTGTTCGATTTTTTTTAAAATGGCGGCATGCTTTTGATTTTGCGTCGAAAGAAAATGGAGCAAAAGTATTCTCATTGTTTTCCCCTTTTTCGAACCTTATACCAATTTGTATAATTGTTCTACCTGTTTTTCTTTTACGTACAAAACGGAGCAGCCCGCGTTTTCGAAAATTCGTTTGTGTGAAACGCGCATTGAACTGTCGCCGTGTTCCCCTTTTTCGGATCCGCCGAGCAGAATTAAATTCGCGCCGAACTCGTCGGCAGCCCGTATCGTTTCGCCCCAAATGCTGCCGTGAAGCAGTTCCGTTTCGATTTTTACGTTTTTCGCGGCGGCCAATTCGGCGGCGTATCCGAGGTAGCGGTTCCCGTCGGCGGTTAAGCTCGATTCGTATTCGGAACTTTCTTCAATTACGAAAATTTTGGTAAGGGTAAGCTGTTTGAGCGTCGCGGTATCGACTACGTACACGGCCTTTAAAGCACAGTGGTACAGCTTCGACATCAGTATACCGTATTGCACCGCATGAACGGACGATTCCGATCCGTTCATTAAAATAAGAACCTTTTGAAAAATCGGTTTTATCATGCGCCGGCTCCTCCTTTTCTTCCTTTCAGCGATTTTAACACAAATACGTTTTCGCGCTCCCGTTCTTCGAGGACGCTTTCGATATATTTTTTGGTGGCTTTTGCCTGCGGGATAATCATTTTATCGAGCGCGTTTACCCTGCGCTGCGTTTTTTTGACTTCCATCGCAAGGCGCCATACAATGGTGCGGATCGACGCCATCTGCGTCAGCAATTTAAGAAAATCGAAAAAATCCGCCATAACCTTGTCGGTGTCGGCGAACGAATCCATAAACGAATAAAAAAGGCGCCGCTTGGGCAGTTCCATTTCGATTGTCGAAAAAGTCATGCCCGCTTTTACAACGGACTTTTCCGTCAGCGTAAAGTCGTAGCTTACCGCGTGTGCTATGCGCTCGACACGGTCGCCGCCGACGGCCATAAGCATGTTTTTTAAAGCGGGGTAGGCCGATTTCAGCAGCTTGTCCGTTTCTTTTTCGAGCAGCTTTACCTGCTCGACCATGTGCATAAGCTCCATAACAAGAATTTCGCGTTTTTGCTCAAGCAGTTCGTAGCCGTCGGTCGATATGCGCAGCTGCTCTTTTACTTTGAGTAAATTCGATTTTGTCGGCGCTATGTTCAGTTTTGTCATGCCTGTTCCATATATTTTTCGATAAAGGCCGGATTGATTCGGTACAAATCTTCTTTGGGCAGTTCTTTTAAAATTTTCCAGCCGATGTCGAGCGTTTGCTCTATCGTGCGGTTTTCGTATTCGCCCTGCGTTAAAAACTCTTTTTCGAGGCGGTCGCCGAAGCGCAAATACTGTTTGTCCGTATCCGAAAGTTCTTCTTCGCCGATGATGGCGGCAAGGTTTCGGATGCTTTTTACCTTCGAATAGGCGGCGAAAAGCTGACTGGCCACGTCTTTGTGGTCTTCGCGCGTCATGCCCTTGCCGATACCGTCTTTCATAAGACGCGACAAACTCGGCAAGCCCGCAACCGGCGGGTACATGCCTTTTTGGGACAATTCGCGATCCAAAACGATTTGTCCTTCGGTGATGTAGCCGGTAAGGTCGGGAATGGGGTGCGAAATGTCATCGTTGGGCATGGTTAAAATCGGGATTTGCGTGATTGAACCCTTTGAGCCCTTGATTTTTCCCGCGCGTTCGTACAATTCGGCCAAGTCGGAATACAAATAGCCCGGATAGCCTTTGCGGCCGGGAACTTCGCCGCGCGTAGTCGATATTTCACGCAAAGCTTCGCAATAGTTTGTCATATCGGTCATAACGACCAATACGTGCATGTCCTTTTCGTAAGCGAGGTATTCGGCGGCGGTTAAAGCCGAACGCGGCGTTATAATGCGCTCGATGGACGGAGAGTCGGCCAGCGATTGGAACAAAACGACCTTCGACAAAACGCCCGATTCTTCAAAGGTGTTGATAAAAAAGCGCGCGATGTCGTATTTAATACCCATGCCGGCAAATACCATAACGAAGTCTTCGTCGGCGCTTAAAATTTTTGCCTGACGGACAATCTGCGCCGCCAAACGGTTGTGCGGCAAACCGTCGCCCGAAAAAATCGGCAGCTTTTGGCCGCGGATAAGCGTGTTCATACCGTCTATCGACGAAATACCCGTTTGGATAAAATCTCTGGGATACACGCGCGCGTAGGGGTTTATCGGATAGCCGTTTACGTTTACTTTTTTTGACGATACGATTTCGGGGTAGCCGTCGATCGGCTGTCCCAAACCGTTGAAGATGCGGCCCAAAAGGCCTTCGCCGACGCGCAGTTCCATCGGCGTATCCAAAAATTCCGTCGTGGATTCGTGCAAGTCGATTCCCGATGTGGAACCGAATATTTGTACGACTGCATATTCGTCCGACAAATCTATAATGCGTCCGATACGCTTTTCCGAAAAACGGTCGCGAACGGCAACGATTTCACCGTAAAAACTGTTTTCGCTGCGTTTTACGATAATAACGGGGCCGTCAACCGAAGTGATGCCCCTGTGTTCCATTCCTTTCATGCTGTTTCAACCTTCCTGTATACTCGCTCGACAGAAGCGAATTCGTCGTCCATACGCTTTGCGACGGCGCTTATTTCGTTTATTTTATCGTTCGGAATCGACGTTTTTATGCGCACCAATTCTTCGCGGATGCCGAGCGCCGTCAGTTTTAAAAGCGGGGCGCCCTGCTTGATAAGTGCCAGCGATTTTTTGTAAAAGCTCATCATAAGCTGCAAAATCAAAATCTGCTTTTCGGGAACCGAATATACGTCTATTTCGTCGAACGCGTTTTGCTGCAAAAAGCCGTTTTTAATCATTTCGGCGACAACCAAAACAAGGCGGTCGGTGTCGGGCAAAGCGTCCGGCCCGATAAGGCGCACAATCTGTTCGAGGCGCTGTTCGCGCTTTAACAAGTCCAGCGCTTCAAGGCGGATCGACGACCAGCGCGGATCGAGTTTGTCCCACCATTCTTTTACTTCGTCGGCGTATTCCGAATACGATTCTATCCAGCCGATTGCCGGATAGTGGCGGGCGTTTGCCAATTCGCGGTCGAGCGCCCAAAAGCAGCGGATAAAGCGCTTGGTGTGCTGGGTAACCGGCTCGGAAAAGTCTCCTCCGGGCGGCGATACCGCTCCGATAATCGAAACGGAACCTTCTTTACCGCACAGCGACGACACGCGTCCCGCCCTTTCGTAGAATTCGGCCAAACGCGTCGGAAGATAGGCGGGAAAGCCTTCTTCCGCGGGCATTTCTTCCATGCGGCCGGAAAGTTCACGCAGGGCTTCGGCCCAGCGGCTCGTGGAGTCGGCCATTATCGCGACGGCCATGCCCATGTCGCGGTAATATTCGGCCAAGGTTATGCCCGAATACAGCGAAACTTCGCGCGCGGCAACCGGCATGTTCGATGTGTTTGCAATAAGAATCGTGCGTTCCATAAGGGAGCGGCCGGTTCTCGGGTCTATAAGCGAGGGAAATTCCGTTAAAACGTCGGTCATTTCGTTGCCGCGCTCGCCGCAGCCGATGTAGACGATTAAGTCGGCATCGCACCATTTGGCGATTGCGTGCTGGGTCATCGTTTTACCGGTACCGAAGCCGCCGGGGATGGCAGCCGTTCCGCCCTTGGACAGGGGGAAAAACACGTCGATAACGCGCTGGCCCGTAATAAGCGGCTGACTTACGGTCATTTTTTGCGCGTAGGGTCGGGGCTTGCGCACCGGCCAATACTGCGCCAAGGTTATCTTTTCGCCCAAATCGGTTTCCGCGATAAGGTCTTCTATCGTGTAAGAGCCGGCCTCGGCGATTTTCGTCAAAGAGCGGCCGCGTACATACGGCGGAACCATAATTTTATGTTTTACCGAAGAAGTTTCGGGAACCTCTCCTATTACAGTGCCCGGCGCAATCGGATCGCCTTTTTTTACAAGCGGGGTAAACTTCCATTTCGCGCTCGTATCGAGCGGATCGGTTCTGAGCCCGGGCTTCAAAAACGAACCTTCCGCATCGAACATGTTTTTGAGCGGGCGCTGGATGCCGTCGTAAATGGTGCCGACAAGGCCGGGCCCCAAACGCACCGAAAGCGGCCGCTGATTGCACACAACCTTTTCGCCGACATGCATGCCGGTGTCGTCTTCGTACACCTGTATGGTCGCGTTGCCTTCTTTAAGGCGGATTATTTCTCCGATGAGTTTTGCGTTGCCGACATCGACGACGTCGTACAAACCGCAGCCGTCCAAGCCTTCCGCATATACTATAGGTCCCGAAATACGGGTTATCTTTCCTTCAATCATTCAGGCAGCCTCCCGCCGAAAAGAGTTTCGGCAAGCTCATAGCTGTATGTATCGCACAGTTCGTTCGTGAGTTCTCCGATAACCGCGCGGCATTTTATGCTTTTATCTTCCGTTTCGATAAGCATGCCGTCGGTGCGGCCGGAAGATGCGGCAAGGACGTTCAGCGTATCGGCGGACATTTCGGTGCATTCGAGTATTTTCGACTTTTTAAGCATCTGTTCCGCCGCTTTTTGCATATCCGCAAGGGCAAAACCCGACACCTGTATGCGTATATTGTGTCCGGACAGTACCGGCGCGTAGCGCTCCAAAAGTTTGCCGATTAAGCGTACTTTTTCCGCTTTGGGCAATTTTGCCAAAAAGTCGTCTATGGCGGAGGAAACCGCCTTTTGTTCGAACGACACGCGGTAGCGCTGTTTTTCCAAAGGCAGCGCCGCTTCCCTGTCTTTTGCAAAAGAAGCGACCTTATCATCGTAAAAAACTTTTTTTTCCGCGCGTATTTTTTCAACGCGGTTATGGACATCCGACAGTATTTTTTTACATTCGTTTTCCGAATTGGCTAAAATACGTTCGGCTTTTTTACGGGTATCCTCAAGTATTTCTTTATCGAGAATTTCGGTTGAACGGAGTTCTTCCATAATTGCATCCTATCTGTTTTACACATGAATACCGATTGCTTCACGGATGGCGTCGGTCATCGTTTTTCGTCCGGTGAGGTGCCCCTGAATGCCCGGTATTTCCACAATAAGAGGATAATCCCCCCGCATTTGCCAGTCGATAACTTCATCGGCGAGCATATCTGCGACTTGCTCGGTGAGAATGAGAACTTTCGGGCGTTCCTCTTCCGACGGGGCACCCGCCAAGGCGGTTCCCTTGCCGGTAATTCGGTTAAAAGCGTCCAAAGCTTCGTTTTTATTGGAAGCCGCGCTGCCTTTTACCCCGACGAGGGCAAAGGCAAGCACCAGTTCCCGCTCACCAATGACAAAGTATTTCACAATATTACAGAATAATGATAAGCAGCGCTACGAGGAAGCCCCACAGACAAATACCTTCGGCCAAACCGACGAAGGGAAGGGCCTTTCCCGAAAGGTCCGCGTTTTCGCTCATGGCGCCCATGGCCGCCGCTCCGATTTTACCGACTGCCATACCGCCTGCGATACAGGCAAAGCCTACGGCCAAAGCGGCCGCAATATACTTTGCTATGCCGACCGCCGCGCCCGCATCGGCTTTGCCCTGTGCAAACACCGAAACCGCCGCCGTAAAAAGCATCAATGCTGCAATTGCAACTGATTTACGATTCATACGATACTCCTCTATTGTTTATATTTGAATCGGAAAGGCGTAAATTCCCTTCCGGTTTCCGTAAAGAATTTTGAAAAGAACTCGTAGTACTGCAAGCGGATAACCTGTATCGCCACGATCATTCCTTCAAGCACGATAACAACCGCATTGCCGAGAATTTGCACCGCAAGACCGCCGGCTCCGCCCACAAGGTCGGTCATCGTAAAGATGATAAAACCCAGCACGGCGTGGGCAAGGGCAAAGGCTCCGACACGCAAAAAGCTGACGGAATTGGACAAATAGCTCGACACGATTTCCAAAATTTCGACGACGCCTTCTATAAAGGCGCTCCCGATTCCGTTCGGGAACACGGGATGATGACCGTCAACCATGGCGCCCAGCGGATGGGCGAAAAATACGCCGAAAAGCGTTACGCCGATTACAATCCAATCGTAAAATTGAATGGGAATTTTAAAGCCTGCGATGCGCACCGCCATAAATACGACGTACCAAAAAAAGAGTGCGCCGGACAAGCCGGTTTTTCCGAACAGAGCTTTGGAAAGATTTCCGAGCGTAAATTGATTGACGATATTTATAATAAGGCCTATCGAGTTGATGATAAAGCCTACACCGACCGTAAACAAAAAGAACATAAAGAGTTTCCCGATCGCGTCCGCAGACGGCATTAAATGCAAAATGTGATCGCGCGGTGTTCCGAACAGACCCGTTAAAAAGCGGCTCAGGGGAACAAGAACGTGGCTGTTTGCAAAAAATTCGCCGGTTAAAATTCCCATAATCGTACTGCTGCAGCCTATGGCTATAAATATCGGGCCGAACTGGGGCGACACGGGGAATTTTTTTATAAGTCCTTTGAGCATTAAAATACCGATGAGGATGAACACCAAACCTTGACCCGCGTCGCCGAACATAATGCCGAACAAAAGCGTAAAAAAGAAGGCCACAAAGGGCGTGGGGTCGATTGTACCGTACAGGGGCGCGCCGTAACTGAATATAATACGTTCAAAGTTTCCGACCAGCTTGCCGTGGGTCAGTTTTACGGGCACCTTTTCGCGCCCCGATTTTGCCGAAGGTACTTCGGCCGGATCGTACTGGCGCAACGCGATGCGCCCCTTGGTTAAATTGTCCAAATCTTTCATAATGCTCGGCGCAAGCGGTGCGGGCACCCAGCCGGTGATCCGGTACACAAGCTGCGTCGATTCAAGTTTGGACTGCACGGTTTGTACTTGTGCACCGATCGAAAAGCAGCGCAAAAGATGCAAAAGTTCGTCCTTATGCGTTTGCGCGTAATTTTTGCGCTCTTCGACCAGTAAATCGAGCTTGTGCTTTTCTTCTTCGGTTTGTTTTTTCATGCCTTCGAGCACGTCGTCCGGAATTCCTTTAAAGTCTTTGGGAATTTCCAGCGGCGTAAATCCGTAGCGGCGCAGTTCCGAATCGAGGGCAAAGCGTCCCTTTTTGGAAGATGCTGCAAGAATGCGCGTCCGGTCTTGCCCCAAGGGTATAACGACCGCCCGCTGCCCGACGTTAAAGATAAGGTCGTCCAAAACGGCCGGATCTATTTTCCCGATGCGCAGCGACAAAAAGGATAAATGTTCCAATTCGGTATACGAAACTTTTAAGTTTGAAAAAGCGAGCGCTTCTTTGTACGCATCGTCGACACGTTTTTTCGATTCGGAAACGGCCAATTCTTTTTGACGCAATTCTTCGACGGCGGCGCTTACGGTATGAGCCGCATCGATCTCGGCCTGTTCGGGCAAATGAGAAGATCCGTCGTAATCGTCGGCGTCTTCTATATTGAGGTATGTGCGCAGCGATTGCAGTTTTTCGAACATTTCCTGCGCCGCGTTTTGTTCGGTGCTTTGGCGATCGGCCATTCCCGATTGAAATTCGAAATTGCCGTTTTTGCCCAAATACTCTATAACCCGGCTTATATCTTCTTTCAGAACCATCAGTTCAAGAAGCCGCATTGCCGTTGTCTTAGCCATACATCCTCCGGAGCGCTACCGCCCTGTTAGTACTGTTCCCGAACCGTCCGTATTCAGCCGCATTCCCTCGGCGGCAGTACGAATACAGTTCAATTCATGTTCTTTTATTTTAAACCATGTCACCAATACGGCTGCGGTAAACGGGTAACGGTGAAACATGTTCAGCGCTTTTTTATTCAAATATACCGACGAAGCTTGCTGAAGCCTGCGCGGATCGATTTGCCATACGGCTCCTTCTTCGCCGGAATTTAAAAGCTGTGCATAGCGCCAGTTTTCCCAGTCCTGCCACGAATCGGTCGCGCGGTCCAAAATGCGGACGGCTTCGCCTGCGAGGCGGTCGTTTTTGTCGGCCGGATCGTTTTCGCTCGCCAAGCGCGCGACGATTTCTTCTTTTTCCATATTGTAATAAACCGCAAGCCGTACGGACCACACGCAGTTTTCAAGTACAATGTATTCGCCGAGCAGCTTTTCGACCGGCGCGCGCTCGGCTTTCGGCAGTTTGTGCACGGCCTGCCATAGGGCGCGCACATACTGAATGTCCAGCCGCGCGTCCATTTCGCTTTGTTTGTCCCACGACGGCGGTTTATCGTACCACGCTATCGGGGAATTTTTCGTAATGGACGCAATGTCGGGCCACGCTTTATAATCGAGCATCGAATATTTTCCGATGTCCGTAATCGGCGGCATGTCTTTTTTTGCGTCGCACAAAGCCGCGGCAATGTCTTTTATATTGCCGTAATCGAACAAGCGCAAAAGCTGAATCAATACCGGATCGGGCTTGTCGTACGAATTCAGCAGCGTAATAAAGTCGGAAATAAAGGTTTGCTCGGCTTTTTTTTCGATTTGTTTTGCAAGCAATGCTTCCGGTACGAGGGGCACTTCGCCTCTAAACAAAAGCGTCCATAAATCATTTAAACTGCGTGCGGCAAAAAGCTTTTCCGTTCTGGGGCCCACAAAGGATTTGGAAAGCATTCCGCTCGCTTTTGCATATACATAAGCCGCCGCACTTGAGTGATCCATATCAATTCCCGAAAAGCAGTTTTTTCAGTAAATCGTTGAAAGCGGCCGTGTCTTGGGCGCAGGATGCCAATTCGTTTCGGTAAGCGCTGAACAGGGCGTTGTGTTTTTCTTTTAAGTCGCCTATGCGCTTGTCGGCATCGGCTTCCATTTGCGAAACGAGGGTTTCGTATTGAGCTTTATAGTCGGCATCGGCTTGACTTCGCGCTTCGGCGGTACGCTTGTCCGCTTCGGTTTGCGCGTCCATGAGCAGTGAAGCCGCTTTATGTTCAATTTCAATTAAATGACCGAGTGTATCCGTTTCCGTATTCATAATGTTTACAGCAATTCCGTTTCATATTTACAGATTAAATCATACAGCGCTTCGGGACCGGTTTGTTCCATTGCAGCCGCATAAAACTTCGGATTATTTAAAAGCCTCGAAAGGCGCTTTAAAACACGCAAGTGCAGTTCGGAGCTGTCGGGCGATGATAAAATCAAAAAGATAAGATATACGGGTTTTCCGTCGAGCGCATCGTAATCGATGCCTTTTCGGGAAATGCCGATGGCGCCGCGCACGCCGTTGACCGCGTCTGTTTTTCCGTGCGGAACGGCAATGCCGTTCATAATGCCCGTGCTCATTTTTGCTTCACGTTCGCGTACGGCTCGCAATGCGGCGGCACGGTCGAGTGTCGGATTCGCGTTGACCAATTCTTCGACCAATTCTTCAAAAACTTCGTCTTTTTCTTCGCTTTGAAGGTCGATATTTATCGATTTCGGGTTGAAAACGCCGCTTAAAAGCATTATTTGCCGTCCGTTGCCTGCTGTGCTTCCGGCGCAGTTTGTTCCGAAGCCTGCGAATCGAGCCAGTAGGCACCGCCCGTTCCCGTCGTTTCGGCAGCCTGAGTCTGCCCCGCCGCCTTATCCAAATCGGCAACCGCGGGCGCTTTGTTCAAAAATGCCAACACAAAGGTGGTAACGAAAAACAAAGCGGTAAGCACATATGTGGTTTTGGTGATAACCGTTTGCGAGCGGGAACCGAATGCCGCGGAATTGCCGCTGCCGAACAGGCCGCCCAGTCCGTCGCCGGATTCCCTTTGAATAAGAACGATACCTACAAGCAAAATGCAAATAATAACAAACGCAATCAATAAAATAATTCCGATGACACCCATGAAACTCTCCAAAAATAAAACTCATGTACAAGAAATTCAGAGTAAAAGTATATTTATAATATCTCATACCGGTCTTTTATGCAAGTGCCGGCGCTTTAATGCGATACGCCCAATTTTTCTTTGAGCGCGGATTGTGCAACTGCCGAAACGTTTATTTGACGTGCTAATTCATTTTTATCAACGGAATGTTTACCGTCGCTGTGCCGTTTATAAAAATCTTGTGTTTTTTGAAGTTGCCGGGCGGCCCCTTGCCGTCGTAGTTGCTGAAGCCGAACGGTTCTTTGGGAATGCCGATCGCATTCGCGTTTAATTTTCCGTCGCCGTTGACGTCGTGGTAAACGCAAAAAACATAGTCGCCGGCTTTGAGCCGTATATGATACACGGCTTTGTCTCCCGTCACCGCCAATTCGACGCTTCGATATGGAATGTGTTTGCGAAAACTTTCGGCCGAATCATGGATGCTTATAACAATCGTTCCCGAATTTTCCTTTATACCGGTAACGACGATTTCCGTGTCGCAGAGCGTTTTATCGTCCGCCGCTTGAGAATACAGGGAATAGAGCGTAGCGAAAAGCATCATACAGAAAAATAAGGTAAGTGTTTTTTTCATATTGTCTCCTAATTATTGCGCTGCATAATTTTCAAAGCGGCACTGTTCGAATACGTCCGTACCGATAAGCGTAATCGCCTTTGCGGGGCAATTGTTTATGCAGCGGTAGCATATCGTGCAGTTTCCGGGATGGAATACGGCTTTATTGTTTTCGATACATAATGATTTTGAAGGACAATGTGCCGCGCATATACCGCAGCCGATGCAGCGTTCCGTTCTGATTTTGAGCCGTTCGCACAATTTTTTTGCATGCATTTTAAACCACAGGCGCTGTCCGAATAAACCTGCGATTCTGTGAAAGAACGATAAGCCGTCTTTCGGATAGATTCCGCGTTTTATGTCTTCCGCCGTTTGCGCGATCTTTTTTTGTGCCGCCGATATGAGCGCCCGGTTTTCTTCCGGCGTTTTTTTCAAGAGCTTTACATCGGCAATACAGTCCGGCATACGAAGGTGTAAGCCTCCCGTAACGGCGGCTCCGCATTTTCGAAGCAGTCGCGCTGCAAGCCCCGCGCCGTCTCCGCTGAAAAGGCCCATCGTCACGATAATAAAAACGCGTTTTCCGCGGAACATAGCGGCGTGTTCCGTAATGAACTCTTTTACGATGCGCGGGATGTCGCTGAAATAAATCGGGTAGCCGAGCGCAATTTCATCCGACGCGCGTAAAACTTCAAGCGCTTTGTGTGATTCCATACTGACCGCGCTGCCGCCGGTCGCTTGTGCCAGTGCTTCCGTACAGTATTTTGTGTTTCCCGTTCCGCTGAAATAAATTCCGTTCATATCGTCCTCTGCAATAATCCGTACGCCCTTACTTTAAAAATGACGGTTCGAGCAAATCCATAAAATCGGTGATTTTTTCTTTCCACTTTTTATCGTAGTGAACATTTTTCATTGCCGCCAACGCCGTAAGTCCGTGAATAAAAGCCCATATCGTTATTAAAATATCGTTTTGCTTTTTTTTCGGAACTTTGGCTTGCTTAAGCAGTGACAGGATGCTGTTTTTATACAGAATATAAGGCTTATAGTTTTCCTCGTCCGGCACGGATAAGGTTAAATCGACCTTTATATCAGACTTTGAATACAAAAATTGAAAATAGGCGGGATTGTCAATAAAAAAAGAAACATAGGCTATACCCAATTTTTTTAACAATGCGGCGGGCTTTTTATTTTCGGCAATCGCCGTTTCGAGCATTTTCGAAAAACGTTCGGTGATGTGCAGCTGCATCGCGTTCAGCAATTCTTCTTTGTTGTGAAAATGACTGTACGGAGCCGCATGGCTGACTTTGCAGGCCGCCGCGGCTTTTCTCAGTGAAAAAGACTGCACGCCGTCGGTATTGACGATTTCGATACCTTTTTCGATTAAGAGATTTTTTAATCCCTCGCGGTGGTAGGGTAACTTCGATTTACACATAAGCGGTTCCTTTTTCCCTTTAATCTTTACGGTGTCAAGATAATAGCGTAAAATCTTTACACTGTCAAGTTTAAAGCGGCATTTTTAGGAGCCGACGTTTAAAATCCTTCCGCAATATAAAAAAACGTACGACTGAAGATGGGCGCCTAAAGATGTACAATACCGAGTTTTATAAAGCCGTCGTAGATGAGTTGAACCGAAAGACCGGCCAAAATCAAGCCCATGATTTTTTCGACGACGTACATGCCCGTTGTGCCGATTAAGCGCAGTAAAAGCGAGCCGCAGCGCAAAAAAATATAATCGATAATGAGGCCCGGAACAATGGCGGCGCTAAGCATGAGTGCGGGGCGCAGCCAGTTATCCGAAGATGCCATGTTTAAGATAATTGTTGTAATCAAGCCCGGTCCCGCGATAAGGGGAATTGCAAGCGGGAATACGGCAATCATCTTCGCTTCCTGCGGGTCTACGGAAGATTCGGGGGTGTGCTTGCTTCCCGGCTTGTTCCATATCATTTCAAAGGCGATAAAGAAAAATAAGATGCCGCCCGATATGTAAAATGCGCCCGGCGATATGCCGAAAAAATTTAAAATCAATCTGCCGAAAATAATGAAAAATACAAAGACGGCGGCGGCTACGAAAATGGAGCGGCGCATCATCATTTTGCGTATATTGTTCGGAAAGTGTCCCGATGCGGCCAAATAAGGCGGGATAATGCCGATGGGATCTAAAATAACCAAAACGGTAAGAAACAGTTTTATATAATCGTTGAACATATGCGCAGTATACAAAAGATACGCAAAATTCACAAGCCGGCTTTTTTACTGTATAAATCGAAGCGTCCCAAAAAACGGCTGCCGTTCCTGCGCGAAAAGCCGGGACAATATTTTTGTCCGGCCGGAACATGAAGACTGTATCACGGTCTTTAATCACTGTTTCTTCTAATCCTTTTTTTTAAAACGCCGATATTTAAATGAGGTATAGTCCCTATGAATGAAGAGCCGCAGAGCGTAACGCAGCAGTTGTATCAAACGCTGCTGAATCAAAATCAAGTACTCGCCGAAATTATCGCGCAGCAGCAAATACTGCATGCCGCCGTAACGGGCAAAAATTGGGAACAGGTCGAACGCACGGTCGGCGCCGTGCAATCGCTTTCACAGCGTTTTTCCGCTTTGGAACAGGAACGAATCGACGTTTTTGCCCGTATATGCCCCGACAATCCCGGCGATATTTATGAAGTTTCGCGCCGCCTGCCGCCCGTTTTTAAACGTCCGGTTATAGAAGCCTTTCATCAGGTGCGCCAAAAACTCGCGGTTTCAAAAATAGAAAACGATGTTTTAAATGAATATATACGGATTACGCAGAATTTTCTGCAGGGCGTTTTTGAATCGGTGCTGCCGCAGCGCCGAAACATGCGGTATTCGCCGGAGGGAACCGTCGTGAAGATGCAGCCCCAATCGGTCGTCGTCGACACGGTGATTTAAGTTTTTTATAGGAATTGTGATAAAAAGCGCCGTCCGGAA
>NZ_KE332518.1:2359582-2530388 GCF_000413055.1 Treponema maltophilum ATCC 51939
TGCCCGCGTTGTTTACCAAAACGTCGAAGCCGCCCGATTCTTCGAGCGCCGTTTTTACGGCTTGCGAAAGCTCTTGAGCGTTTCCGCAGTCGGCGTATATTTCATGAAAGACGCTTTTGTGCTCTGCGGCAAAAGCTTCAAGTTCCGCTTTTGACGCCGAAGGTTTTGTACACAAACCCCACACTTCCGCGCCTTCTTCAACAAAACGTTTTACGATTTCTTTTCCGATTCCGCGGGAAGAACCCGTTACCAAAGCTTTTTTTCCTTCCAATAACATCCCGTCAACCTCATTAATAAAATAGTTTACCTCAGCGCACGGTTTTGCGTCAGTGCGCACTCTCGCCGCCGAAAAGCGCGCCGAGTCGTTCGGCCGTTCCCGTCGGAGAACAAAGCACAGACGAACATTCCGCATCGCGCCACAAATTGCTCAACGTGTTTCCGGGGCCGATTTCCAACAGCGAATCGATTTTTTCGCTTTGCATCAGCGAAGCGATTTCTTTTTCTTCGTCCGTCCACAGTACCGGATGCGTAATATGCAGCACGGCATTCTTTTTCGCTTCCGCGCCGGTAAGTATGCGTTTTCCCGTTACGTTCGAAAAAACGGGAATAACCGGATCCGCAAACGTAAAGTCTTCCAATACTTTTTCGAATTCCGCGGCGGCTTGCTTCATAAGCGGCGAATGGAAGGGACCTGCAACCGCAAGACGGATAAAACGTTTTGCGCCGGCTTCTTTACACAGCTTTTCGGCCAGGGCCAAACCGTCGGCGGTTCCGGAAACGACCGTTTGAACGGGACTGTTCATATTCGCCGCAAAAACAATGCCCCTTTCACTATCCGAATACGGGGCTAAAAGTTCGGCTATCTTTCCGGCTTCGGGTGTTATGACGGCGGCCATACCGCACGAAGCCGCGCCGCCTTTTGTCTGCGCGGCAATTTCTTCGCAGGCTTTTTGCATAATACGGCCGCGTTTTTGTACAATGAGCGATACCGATTCAAAATCCAAAACACCCGCGGCATAGAGGGCGGGAAATTCGCCCAAACTGAATCCCGCAACGGCGGCCGGAACAATATCTTTTTCTTTTAAAACCGCCAAGATTGCGCATTCGACCGCCGTAATTGCAAGCTGACTTTTATCGCTGCGCGAAAGCTCTTCTTTTTCGGTTTCCCATAAAAGCGAAGCTATATCTTCGTTCACGATTGAACTCATGCTGTCTATTACCGAGCGGGCGGCGGAATATGTATCGCAGATATCCCGAGCCATGCCCTTAAACTGAGAACCCTGTCCGGAAAATAAAAACACACAGCGCATGTTTTCTCCTATAAAATATCTTAAAACCGTATAACGCAGCCGCCCCAGGTAAGCCCCGCGCCGAATCCGGCGGCGATGATTGTCATACCTTTGCGCAGCCGGCCGCTTTTTATCAAATCGTCAAGCGTTATCGGAACGGACGCCGCCGATGTGTTGCCGTAGATTTCCAAATTGCACACGAATTTGGCAAAAACGCAATTCAGGCGTTTTGCGGCCGCTTCCAAAATCCGTTTGTTCGCCTGATGGCAAACCACCAAGTCTATGTCGTCCATGCGCAAGCCTTCTTTTTCGAGCAGCTGCAGCACCGTGTCGGCGATGATTTTTACGGCAAAGGTGTAGACCGCGCGCCCGTCCATGCGGATATGACGCTCGCCGTCGACATACAGCTTGTCGGCTCCGGCGCCATCTGCTCCCAAGACCGCAGGCCGGATACCCTCAATTCCGTCGGTAAACGTATTTTGCAAAAGCACCGCTCCGGCGCCGTCGCCGAACAGTACGCAGGTTGCGCGGTCATTCCAATCGACAATGCGGCTCAGCACTTCGGCGGCGCACACAAGGGCGAACCGGCTTTTATGCCGTTCCATTAAAGCGGCCGCCGTATCGAGCGCGTATAAAAAGCCCGAACAGGCGGCGGCGATATCGAAACACGCCGCGTTTTGTGCGCCCAAAGCGCGCTGCACAAGACAGGCAACCGACGGGAAGCCGCAATAATCGGGCGTCGCCGTTGCGCATACAATCAAATCGATGTCGGCGGCGTTCACTGCACCCATTGCTTCACGGCACGCGGCAACGGCAAGCGAAGAAGCGCTGTCGGTTTCGTCCGCAATAAAGCGTGACACAATGCCGGTATGGCTGCGGATCCATTCATCCGACGTATCGAGCCGGGCAGGGAAATCGGCATTTTTCATTTTTCGCACGGGCAAAGCCTTTCCCGTTCCGCATATTACAACGGCCATCACATCTCCACCCGCACAGTGTATGACACTTTACCGTATTTTGTCAACACCCACATGAATTTCTTTGCGGCTGGCTTATCCGATGTATTCAGACACCGCAAAAAGCAAAAAGTTGCACTCCTGTCCGGTTATTTTATCTGCATACTGTTCAATAGATCGACGTATCTCGATACGGATTCTTTATAAAAACCTTCGGCGGAATCAAGCAGAATGATATGTATAAGTTCCCCTTTATAACGATTAAATTCTTTTTTGAAGGGCAAAATCTGAAACCCCTCGCCATCCCCGGATGAGCTTACTTTCAGCGGTTCTTCTATCTCCGTTTCCAGCGCACGGTTATAGGGCGCTCTTACAATCGCAGCAAGACCGTGCATACCGCCGAACCTGATATATTCCTGCACATTTGAATACTCATAGATTTCATATCGATCGGGTACCGCAAGTGTAATCTTTTTTCTATTGGGCAGAGATTCAATGAAGCGGGTAACCTTTTTATCATTCGATAAAAACGAAGCGATCATTATAGAGTAGGTAGAACCCGAATATTGTGCCGCTTTTATCGGAACCCGTATTTTAATCGATATGTTGCCGTCGGAGAGGTTAAAAAAACGGGGTTGGTCGTCGGAAGTAAGCGGAATCCATAATCCGAGCAGACGAGAAAAAAAGCCCTTGCCGCTTTCCCGCTCAACGGGGCGGAATACCTCCGTAAAGGGAACCTCTTCTCCGTCCTTATAATCAATAAAATCATCTTGTAAACTCCGCAGCATCTCATTGGTTGTCGAATCCAAGCCGGTTGCATCATAATAATACAATAAATCCGCAATCGCTCTTTTGGGCATCAAAGCCAATAATTCGGCATACGCATAATCGGCGATAAAATCGGGATGCAGTTTTTCCCGCGGAATCCGTTCTAAAATATATTCAAATTGCTTTATCGCTTCAAAAGGTTTGCCTGCATGCGCATAAAAGGAGCCCAAAAACCACTTATAGCGGTAATCTTTGTCTTTCAGCGTATCTACGGCAGTGTAAGCCTGTACGGCGGCCTTATAAGAATCGGGTTCGTCCAAATGATACAAAGCTTCGCACACATAGGCTTTTAAAAGCAAATATTCCTGATTTTTATTTTCCGGATATTCGGAAAGAATTTTAAGGATGTCTTTGAGTTTTTCCCTGTATTCGGCTTTTGAAAACGGAGCCTTCCAAAGCTCGTCGGGAATATACCCGCTTAAAAACGGCATATTATCATACAAAAAAGTTATTTTGTCGGAATACTTTGCGGCATTTTTTATTTTCGCAGTATTGATGAACTCTATATTATGAGCAAAAATATTGCAAAAAGCAAAGAACAGGACAAAAATAAAAAAACGTTTTTTCATGGCAGACTCCCGTACATTCTATAAAACTTCGGTTTTTACTGTTACAGTATGGCAGTGAAACGGCGTTTTTACAAGTCTTTTTTTGCCGCCGCGCCATCCTTCCTTGACAGTTTTTTTACGAAAACCTATAGTACAAGAGGAGTGCCGATAATGACGTCGACAAAAAAAAAGAACGATACTTATACGGAAATCCTCAAAAATGCAAAAATGGAATTTTTGCAAAACGGCTTTGAAAAAGCGTCGATGCGCTCCATTGCGGCACTGACCGGCATAACCGCCGGCGCCCTGTATAAACATTTTCCGTCAAAAGAAGCAATCTTTGAAGCACTCGTACAGCCGCTTATTACGCAGACTTTAAACATCGGTGCCGATTTTTCGGAAACCGCGATAGAGCTGATCAAAGCGAAAAACGGCGTGGCTACAAAAGAAGCCGTCCGTATATCCATACAAAATTTATACACGCTCGCTTACAGTCGTTTTGATGAATTTAAGCTTTTGTTTAACCGTTCGACGGGAACAAAATATGAAAACATTCGCCACGATTTTGTAATGGCGGATGTTGTCGCGTGTAAAAAATTCATCGGCGATGTAAAAAAACACGGAATAAACATACGGCCTTTAACGGACGATCAACTTCATTTGATTTACAGTACCGCCTTAACCCCGTTCTTTGAAATTATCACTCACGAATATCCGCAAAAAAAAGCGGAAAAATTTATAGATTTACTGACCGATATCATGTATTTTTGCTGGGCAAAAATCATGCAGCCGGAAACATAAAACAATGCAACAGTTTGATTCAGCCATTGACTATGTATTAAAAGACTGAAAATATTCTGCAACCACCGCCTCTTGACAATTTTTTATGTAAGACTATACTGTACCGGTAAACAGTGTTTACCATTTTTGCATTAAAACAAGAGGCTACAATGAAAACGGAAGGCTTGCATAAATTTTTTAAAAAAATCGCCGAATTTCAATTAAAGTACAGATGGCTTTGTCTTGTCCTGCTCGCCGCCTTAACGGCAGCCGGGCTTATAGGCATAAAAAGCTTTAAGGTCGGTTCGTCCGATGAAGACGAATTCATAAGCGTAAAAGAAAACATCAAAAAAAATGATGAACGGTTTAAAGAGCTGTTCGGCAGCAACGATTCAATCGTACTGCTTTTTCAATCCGACGATGTGTTTAAACCGGAAGTGCTGAACGCCATTAAAGCTATCGGCGCCGAATTTTTGGAAAAAGTTCCCTACGCGGATTCCGTTACGTCCATTACCGACACGGATATTACCGTCGGTACCGAAGAGGGAATAGAAATCACAAACCCGTTTAAGGACGGTATTCCCGCAGACCCTGCCGAGCTGCAAAAGGCGAAGGACTTTATCCTGTCGCGCAAATCCATCGTAAACAAGCTTGTAACGCGGGACGCAACGGAAACATGGCTGGTACTTTCGCTTAAAGCAACGCCGCCGGAAGAAGTGTGGAGTAAAACTTCGAACAAAGCGCCCATGTACGTTATCGGAGAAGCGGCGATCAACATCGTTACCGATCCTAAGTATCAAAGTTCGGCATATACGATAAAACCCGCGGGACTTCCCTACACCGAAACGGAAGAACAGGTTGTGATGGGGCGCGAAACGCTAAAAAGCGTGGGCTTGAGCTTTTTGTGTATGATTATTTTGCTCATCGTGTTTACCCGTTCGCTTCGCGGAACACTGGTGCCCTTATTTGCGACCTTTTTTGCCATTACCACCGTGCTCGGCTTTATGGGTTTTTTGCACATTACGGGAATGTCGGAAATGATGTCGGTTCCCATTGTGCTTGCGATGGCGCTTTCGGTCGGTTATTCCATTCACTTGGTTAACTCATTTAAAACAAGTTTTTATGAACTCGGCAAACGCAAAGAAGCCGTTGTCGCGTCGATTGAAAACACGGGCTGGCCACTCTTTTTTACCGTCGTTACAACCGCGGCTTCGGTACTTTCGTTTTTAACAACGGATCTTAAGCCGATTCGCTGGATGGGAGCGACAAGCGCCGCAATGGTGTTCGCCGTATATATCTACGTGAGCGTTTTAATTCCGATTTTGATGAGCTTCGGCAAAGATATTGCAGACGCGGCAAACGCTCACACTAAAAGTGCCGCCTTCGCTCAAAAAACGGACGCGCGCTTTGAACACTTCGGTCGCTCCGTCATAAAAAGACGGAAAGCCGTCATCGTTGCATTTACGCTCATTACCGCAGCCTGTATTCCGGCTCTATTCAAAATTGACGTCAATATGGACAGTTTTAAATTTATGGGCTTGCGTATTCCGTACGTCAAGCGTATTTATGAAATTACGCAGTCGCAACTCGGTTCTTACTTTAACTACAATATTATGCTCACCTTTGATGAAGACGATGCGGTTAAAAATCCCGACGTGTTAAAAAAAATCGATGAGCTGAGCACGCTCATCGGGAGCTTTAAACTGACCAAATTAAATAACGGCGTGCCGAAAATTTTTTCAATTTTGGACATCGTTAAAGAAATGAACCAAACCATGCACGCCGACGATCCCGCTTTTTACACAATTCCCGACGATGAAGACTTACTTGCACAGCTGCTTTTTTTGTACGAAATTTCGGGCGGCCAAACGTCGCGCTGGGTTGACGAAGACTTCCGCACGCTCCGCATGGCAGTCGATGTCGCCGCGTATGATGCGAATGAACTTGCGGCTAACATGAAAACCATCGAGCAAACCTGCACGCAACTGTTTCCGCAGGCATCCTGCCATTTAATGGGAGCCGCCGTACAGTTTGCGGAATTAAACAACAAGATCGTATTCGGCGAACTCTATTCATTTTTAACTTCGCTCGTTGCAATTGCAATTTTGATGATGCTCGTGTTCGGCAGCGTAAAAATGGGACTGATCGGACTTATTCCGAACATCTTCCCCGTTATTGTCATCGGTGCGATTATGGGTTATCTGGATATTCCGCTGGACATTATAACGATGGCGATTATGCCGATGATTCTCGGTATTGCCGTTGACGACACCATTCACTTTACCAATCACACCAAGTATCTTTTTGAAAAAGAAAAATCGTATGACCGTGCGATTTTCGGTACTTTTTATTCCATCGGAAAAACGCTTGCAATGACCACGATTATTTTGTCCGCCACTTTTTTAGTGTATCTGACGTGTAAAATCGATGCGATTTTGCGCCTCGGCGTATTGGCTGCCGTCGGACTTTTGTCCGCCCTCGCCGCCGATTATCTTATGACGCCGATACTGATTTATATAAGCAAACCCTTCGGAGTTGAAAAGTGAACGTCCGTGTCCATGCCCAAGCTTCGGTTCAAATGGCGCCGCTCGCTTGGACGACGAGTTTGTATGAAAGCCGTGTATCCTGCATTGTTTGAATATACAAAGAAAAACTGTTTGTTCTCCGTGCGGGAAGGAGAGAGGGTTTTAGGGAGAGAGGAAACCCTGCCCTGAACGGGGTTGCCTCTCTACTTAAGAAAAAGGAGTTTTTTATGAAAAAGATTATTACGATTTTAGTTTTTGCAGTAATTGCATTGGGAGCAGGCTTTGCACAGGAATTGACGGGAAAAGAAATCATGCAAAAAGTCGACAAGCGCGAAAAGGCTGCGACCGATTCGTTTACGATGCGGATGACGCTGACCAATTCGAGCGGTAAACAGCGCGTGCGCGAAGTTACGGCGTATTCGAAGGATTACGGCAGCGAAGAAAAAACCGTGATGGTGTTTTTGCTGCCCGCCGATGTAAAGGGCGTCGGCTATCTTTCTTTTTCGTATGACGATGCTTCAAAAAGCGACGACCGCTGGCTTTATATGCCTGCATTAAAAAAAGCTAAACGCATAAGCAGTTCATCAAGTCAGGACTATTTTATGGGCACCGATTTTACCTACGACGATATAAGCGGGCACAAGATCGACGACTACACGTACACTCTGCTTGCCGAAGAAACGTTAAACGGAAAAAACTGCTGGAAGATAGAGTCGGTTCCGGTGAAAAAATCGATGTACTCGAAATACGTTTCGTGGATCGATAAAGAATCGCTGGTACAGGTTAAGGCGGAATTTTACGACGAACAGGGAACGCTGTTGAAAGTGCTTACCGTAAGCGGCATCGAAAAGAAAGACGGCTTTTGGACGGCGGGTAAAATGGAAATGAACAACTTACAAAAAAAGCACACAACCCTTATCGAAACGCTCAAGCACGAGTTCAACAAAAACATTCCCGATTCGTACTTTAGAGTAAACTCGCTTGAAGAAGGCAAAATCAGATAGAGGTTAATTACAATATGAAAACAATACGAAAATACGGACAAGCGTTTTTGTCGGGTACTGCATTTTGTATGCTGTTTTTTGCATCAGCTTTACCGTGCGCTGCGCAGGATGCAGCGGATACGGACTCCGACGCAAAACCGGTATTTACGGTAGGCGGCAAAATGGAAACGCTGCACGGCTTTCGTTGGAATAGCGATAAAGAGAATGTTGAATACGGAGCATCCCGTTCGATTTCGGACGTAAAAGGCGAAGTGTCCGCAGGCTCTTCGTATGCGGTTATTTCGGCCGCCGCCGAGTACAATTACCGCAATCCCGCGCGCACGGGCTTCCGCTTGAACGAAGCCTATTACCGCTATTCGGATAATATCTGGGACATAAGCGTCGGACGGCAGATTATCTCGTGGGGGCAGGCGGACGGGTTTAAGCTCACCGATGTCTTAAGCGCCCGGGACACTTCGGAGTTTATCGCCTTTAGCGGCGAGGATGCGCGGCTCGCGTCGGACAGTATACGCCTGCGTTTTTTTCACGACCTTTTTACGTTTGAAGCGGTTGCCGTACCGTTTTTTACGCCGAACAAACTGCCGCGCTTCGGCTTTGAAAACGGTGCAAAGGACGGCCTGTACTATATCGATACGCCGGACTTCTACAATATGCCGCACGGCCGCATTCCGATTACATACACGAAAACCGAAAGCACAAAGCCGAAGATGTTTACCGACACGGAAGCCGCCGCCCGTTTTTCCTTCTTTTTACCCGGCATCGATTTTTCCGTCTCCGGCTTTTACGGTTGGGATAAAAATCCTCGCTTTGTAAAAAGCGGGTATGTTAAAAAGGGACTTTTTAATCCCGCCAGTCCCCCGGGACCTCCTAATCCATACGTACCGAAAGAACTGCACACCAATTTAAATGAAGAGTATTCCCGTATCGCTATGGCGGGTATCGACGCGGCAATTCCCGCAGGAGATGTAACAATCAGGCTGGAAACCGCGTGGATCGGCGGACGGTACTTTGAGCCTAAAAATCAAATGCCGGCTTTAAACGGCGCACAACTGCTCGATGGTACTTCGGGTGCCGACGTACCGCTTACCTTTGACCCGGCGGTACGCAAACACCAACTGTTGGCGCTTGCGGGCATCGATTGGATTAAGGATTCGTGGACGCTCAGCGCCCAGTATTTTGAAGACCTCATCCTCGATCACAAAGACGATATAGAGCGCTCGATGCACAGGGGTTTTGCGAGCCTCAATATAAGCAAAACGTTTTTGCGCGACACGCTCAAATTTTCGGCAAGCGGTGTTGTCGATGTAAACTACGGCAGCACATCAAGCACTTGTTCGGCCGCCTACGCGCTCACCGACAACATACGGTTTTCACTCGGAGGCGACGTATACACCAAGGGCTATGAGGGTAAGGGCGACTTTGCCGCACTGCACAAAATAAGCGCTCTTTGGTTAAAGGGCACGTTTACGTGGTAAAACCGCCGCTCAATCGAGCAAGGCATCAAGGTCGGCGCAGATTTTCGTTTTGTCGAGCTTTTGCCCGATAATGCACAGTTTTATCATGCGGTCGCCGACGTCTTCGTCCCATTCTTTTTTGGCCTCCGGATCTTCGGCAAACACTTCTTCTCGCTCCCGCTTGGAAAGCGTTGCAAGCCACCTGCCCGAAGGGCCTGCTTGAATTTGCCGCCCCGACGTTTCAAAAACATACACCGTTGTCGGATCGTCGCTAAGCCATATAATGCCTTTTGAGCGAATAATATTGCGCGGCCATTTTCCCGCGTACTCGTCGAGCTTCAATCTGTTAAAGGGGCGGCGGCGGTAATACACAAAAGAGCCGATGCCGTATTCGTCTTCTTCGTCGCCTTCATGCTTGTGTTCGTGATGATGATGTTCGTGCTCATGACAGTGTTCATGTTCATCGCCGTGTTCGTGATGGTGTTCTTCCTCTTCTTTTTCCGCGCGCTTTTCAAGCTCGGCAATCCAGCCGGCACTTTCAAAAACTTTTTCAAAATCGAAGCGATTTGTCGCAAGCAGTTCTTCTATGGGAACGCAGCAGCGCACGGTTTCCAAAACTTTTACATGCGGCTGAAGTTTGCGCACAACCGCGCGGATTTTTTTTATCTGTTCTTCGGTTACCAAATCCGTTTTATTTATGATAAGCGTCGAACAAAATTCGATTTGCTGAACGAGCAGCGATTCGATGTCTTCCTCTTCCATGTCTTTGTCGAGCAGCCGGCCGCCGTCGGCAAATTCATCCGCAAGCCTTTTCGCGTCTACCACACTGACGACATTGTCCAAATGCCCGTTGCGGATTGTTTCGATCGCCTCCGCAATCGGCATCGGTTCGCACACGCCGCTCGATTCGATTAAAATGTAATCGTACTTGCCGGTTGCGATAAGTTTTTCGATTTGCACAACGAGGTCGGTTTTGAGTGTACAACAAATACAGCCGTTCGTAAGCGGCACAAGGCTGCTTTTATCCGTAATTTTGGCGTCTTTTTCAATAAGACTTGCGTCCACATTGATTTCGCCGATGTCGTTCACGATAACGGCGACCCTGTATCCTTTTTGATTCGTAAGAATCATGTTCATAAGCGTTGTCTTGCCCGCACCCAAATAGCCGCACAGCAAGGTAATCGGTACTTTTTTTGTTTTCATATATGCTCCTGTTTACTATAACATAAATATAACGCAAAAAGCGATTCTCGTACAAGTTCTTGCATTTTTTTTATCGCCGCGCTATTATCTATTACAGCGTAATATTACACTGTAATTTATTTAAGGAGTGGATCACTATAGCAAGAGACTTTCAACAAACGCACGATAATTTGCTGGATTGTGCAAAAAAACATTTTTTAAAATTCGGCTTTGAGCGCTCGAGCATTCGGGAAATCTGCAAAGACGCGCACGTAACAAACGGCGCTTTTTATAATCATTTTGAAGACAAAGAAGCCCTGTTCGGTGCGCTGGTCGAGCCGGTTTTGCGTTCCGTTTCCGAGTTGTATGCCGATTCGGTAATGCGGCATTTTGTGCTCATAAAATCCGAAGATTTACCGCAGCTTTGGGAACTGTCGGCAAAAACAACTGAGCGCATGATCGAATATATCTACGAGCACCTCGACATATTCCGCCTCTTGCTGAAATGTTCCGAAGGGACAAAATATGCCGGTTTTTGGGATACGGTGGTTCAAGCCGAAACACGCGAAACAAAAAAGTTTTTCCGCGAGCTGAAAAAAAACGGCGTCCCGATTCGGGAACCGGCTGATGAAGAATGGTACATTTTGGTTTACGCGTATTATTCGGCCGTTGCCGAAATCGTTATGCACAATTATTCAAAACGCGCCGCGCTTAGATACGCGCGTACGCTGGCCGCTTTTTTTGCCGCCGGCTGGAAATCCGTTTTGGGAATATAAAGGTATACAGGAGTATCTTATGGATATTATAAAAAAACATATCGGCGGAATTATTTTTCCGGTGATTGCGGCGATTATCGGAGCGGCGTGCGGAATCGTTCCGTATTTTGCAATCGCTTCGATTTTGACACAGCTCATAGACGGCACGAGCGACTACCGTGTGTTTGTGCCGTATGTCGGTCTTGTGTTTGCGGGTTTTGCAGGAGCCCTTATCGGGCATTCGGTATCGACCATCGGTTCACACAACCTTGCGTTCAGCATCATCGAGGACACGCGCAAACGGGTCGTCGAAAAGCTGAGCCGTCTTTCGATGGGAACGATTGAAGAAAAAAGCAGCGGCAAATGGTCGCAGTTTATCGTGGAAACAATCGATAAGATGGAAAAGCCCATCGCGCACGTCATTCCCGAAGTGCTCGCGAACGTGCTCATTCCGATTATCATCGTCGTCATCATTTTTACGCTGAATTGGAAAATCGGCCTTGCAAACCTCGTCACGTTGCCGCTCGGCATGCTCTTTTCCATGCTGATGATGAGGGATTATGAAGTCAAGTCGAAACGGTACGTTGAAGCGTCAAAGAAAATGAATGCCGCCGCGGTCGAATACATCCAAGGCATCAAAGTTATCAAAGCGTTTAACAAGTCGGCGTCTTCCTACGACAAATTTCAAAAAGCGGTCGAAGACAACCGCGACTCCATGCTCGACTGGTACTTGAGCGTGTGCTTTGCAATGACCGCGGCAATGGAAGTGCTGCCGTCCACCCTCCTTTTCGTGCTGCCTGTCGGGCTATACCTCTTTATGACAGGCGGCATTGCAATTCCTACACTGATTATGTGTGTGCTGCTTTCTTATGCGTCGTACAAACCGCTTCTGAAAGCGATGGCGTACACGGACACGATGGCGAATGTGCGCGTCGTATTCGGAGAAATACAGTCCGTGCTCGACTTACCGGAAATGGTCCGAGCCGACACCGCAGGCGCCCCGCAAGGCTTCGACGTGCGCTTTGAAAACGTCGTATTCGGCTACGGCGGAACGACCGGCACAACGGTCTTCGACGGCTTGAACTTTATCGCAAAAGAAGGAGAACTGACCGCGATTGTCGGTTCTTCCGGCAGCGGCAAATCGACCGTCGCGAAACTGCTTGCGGGCTTTTGGAATGTCAACGGCGGACGCATCACCATCGGCGGCGCAGACATCGGCAGCATGAGCTTGGAGCGGAACATGCGTTTGGTTACCTATGTGTCGCAGGAAAATTTTTTATTCAACAAGAGCATCCGCGATAATTTAAAAATGGCTAAAGAAAACGCAACCGACGAAGAAATCGAAGCGGCATGCAAAAAAGCAAGTTGCGACGATTTTATCAAAAGTTTGCCGGAAGGTTACGATACCGATGCGGGAAACGCCGGCGGCAAGTTTTCCGGCGGAGAGCGCCAGCGCATCACGATTGCGCGCGCGCTGCTCAAAGACAGTCCCATTGTCGTGCTCGACGAAGCGACGGCCTATTCCGATCCCGAAAATGAAGCCGTCATTCAACAATCGATCGACAATCTCGTAAAAAACAAAACCGTGATTATGATCGCGCACCGGCTTTCCACCGTCGTCAATGCCGATAAAATCATCGTGCTCGAAAAGGGCCGCATTGCCGCGGAAGGCACGCATGCGGAACTTTTGCGCAGTTCGCCGCTGTACAAAAAGATGTGGCAGTCCCACATCAGCGGCAAAGACAAGGCGGAGTAAGGGACTTGTTTGAAGTTCCGCTACAAACTCGTTTATTTAGCAGGAGATTTTATGTTTGATTTATTGAAAAAAATATACGCGGTTGCCGGAAAGCAATCGAAGCGCATAACGGTGCTGTTTGTGTGCGATGTGTTTAAAAGCCTGTTTGAAGGACTGACGCTCGGCGCGCTCGGCCTTTTTTTGCTGACGGTGAGCCGCGCGGTGTTTCAATCGCAGCCGGTTACAAATCGCGATATTTTTATCGTTTTTTGCGTTATGTTCGTCAGCATTGCGGGAAAAATCATTTTCGCCTACATTGCCGACCGCAACAAAAATATCGCGGCATACACTATGGGCGCCGAAAACCGGCTTTCGATCGGCGACAAACTTAAAAACGTCAACATGGGTTATTTTTCCGAAAGCCGACTCGGCGATATTTCCGGCGCGCTTACAACCGTAATTACCGGCGTCGAAACAATCGATATGATGATTATCGAAATGATGTTTGCCGGTGCGATTCAAACCGCCGTAATGGCATTTTTTGTTTTGCCCTACGATATGATGACCGGACTTATTATTCTCGTTACGCTTGCCGTTTCGATCGCGTTCAATAATTTGTTTCAAAAAAAGACCGATGCGGTAACGACCAAACTGACCGATTTAAAGCTGCGCCTGCAAACCGCCGTTTTGGAATACGTGCAGGGTATCGGCGTCGTAAAGGCTTTCGGTAAAACGGGCGAAGCGATTAAAAACGTAACGGAAAGCATCCAAAAAAACAAAACCGGTTTTTTTGCCGTAGAAAAGACGATTATGCCCTCACTGCTCGTTTTTTCGCTGCTGCTCAAATTGGGAACGGCGGGTATTATTTTCAGTGCTTTGTACCGCTATTCGTCCGGCACGATAAACATCGAAAAAACCATGATGCTCATTGCGGCAAGTTTTGTCGTATTCGGCGGCTTTGAAATCGCCGGAACCATGCAGCGAATGCGCGGCATCGCCGTACAAAACCTCGACACGCTGTTCGCGGTGAAAAACATCCAAACGATGAACGAAGGCTCGCTGTTGCCTCACGGCGACGAAGACATCAGCGTCAACGACATTACCTTCGGCTACCGCGAAAGTATTCACCCCGAAGACAAACTGTTCCGCAATTTAAGCGTGCGCATTCCGAAAAACGGTACAACCGCACTGGTCGGCTATTCGGGTTCCGGCAAAACCAGTTTATGCCAGCTGATTGCGCGCTTTTGGGACGTCGACTCGGGCGAAATCAAACTCGGCGGCACGAACATAAAAGACTTTGCCTACGATGCCTTTTTGTCGAACTTTACTTTTGTGTTCCAAGACGTGTATCTGTTTGAAGACACGGTAAAAAACAATATCAAATTCGGCAAGAGCGACGCAACCGACGAAGAAATTATCGCTGCGGCAAAGGCAGCCCAATGCCACGATTTTATTTCGGAACTGAGCGACGGCTACGACACCGTGCTGCAGGAAGGCGGAAGCAATCTTTCCGGCGGCGAGCGTCAGCGTATTTCGATTGCGCGGGCAATGCTCAAGCCGAGTTCCATCGTCATCCTCGATGAAGCGACTTCAAGCATCGACCCCGAAAACGAAGAAAAACTCATGAGCGCCCTCGCCGAACTGCTAAAAAACAAAACCGCGATCATCATCGCGCACCGAATGAAAACCATTGCGGCGGCGGACAACATTCTCGTTTTCGATAAGGGGCGCATCGTGCAGCAGGGTACACATAAAACGCTGAAAACCGTCGACGGCATTTATAAATCCTTTGTCGAACATCGGCAGCGGGCGTTGGAATGGACGGTGTAATAAAAATTTATTTTATGCGCTTTAATACCTAAGTCCTTGCTATTTTTACGGAAAACGGGTATGTATATAGTAGACTGAAATCGTCGAGGAGGTTCCTTTGAATAAATTAAAAGTATTGCTTTTTATGCTCTGCGCCTTGCCGTTCTTTTCGTGCAAATCCGCACCGAAGCAAACAGCGAAAGCCGAGCAGCCTAAGCAAGTTGCCGAAGAAACGGAGCAGACTGTACAAACAGCGGTACAAGCCGAACCGGCAAAACCGGAAACAATCGACTACACCGTTTATTTTGCGCCGCTGTCGTATAAGGTCGACCGCTTTACCGCACAAAAACTTGACGGCATCGGAGAAGAGCTTGCGGCCCGTAATGTAAAACGGATAACCGTTACCGGACACAGCGCAAAACTGGATTCGGAAAAAGACGAAGAACGTATTGCGTTTAAACGTGCGGTTGCCGTTGCGCAGTATTTTCAGGACACGGGTCTGTTTGATCCGGACGGCATAACCGTTGTAGGAATGGGGGCCAAAGAACCGGCCGCATCCCACAACGAAATTACGGACCGCTTTAAAAACAGAAGAGTGGAAATTCAAAGTGCCGAGTAAGGCTCGAAAAACACTTATGAAATTATAATTCATTTTGGAGGAAAAAAATGATGAAAAAAGGATTTACGGCAGTTGCTTGCGCACTGTTTTGTTTTGCCGCATGGGCACAAGCGCCCGAAACGGTCGGTACCGATTACACGCGCCCGCCCGTCCATTATTCCGACGGAGTAAAAAGCTTTGTAAACAGCGATGTCTTTTTCAAACTGCTTTCGGTCGATAAAGAAACGGGCTTGAACTATGTCGAGTTCGCTTTGAACGGCGCGAATTTTATGAAGTACAAAAGCCCCTTCCAAATTCTTGAAGAAGGCAGCTACGATATTTCATATCGCGGTTACGACAACAGCGGCAACTTGGAAGTACCGAAAACCCTTTCGGTTATAGTCGACAACACGCCCCCGAGAACGGGCATTGAAACGACCGAACCCTTGTATTCGGACGGCTCGAAAACCTATTGTTCGGCAAATACGAAATGGTACGTTTCCGCATCCGACGTTTTGGGCGGAGCCGGAGTCGCCGCAGCCTATATCGGTACCGATTTGAATAAACTCGTGCGCTTCGGAAAAGGCAAAGAAGCTGAAGACGCTTATTTTTCTTTGGACGGCGAAGGCCCCGTTTTCCTGTACTATACGGCAATGGATAATGTCGGAAACTTAAGCCCCTTCGGCTTGGCGTCCGTCACCGTCGACATGACCGCTCCGGTTGTGCGCCTCGAAAACTCCAACCGCCTTATCAACAAAGACGACGTATACATGGTATTCCCGAACGAAAAACTCGTCGATGATGAAGGACGCGTAATCGTTTCCGCAAACGAATCGGTTGCCTTTGCCGCCGATGACGAACTTTCCGGCGTAGACGCGATTTACATAAAAATCAACGACGGCGAATATACCAAATATGTCGAGCCTATCCGCTTCAATCAAAACGACGTGTACACCATTGAAGTTAAAGCCATCGACAATGTCGGCAACGTATCCGTACCGGTAACTTATACCTGCTACGTCGACAAGATTAACCCTGTTTCGGGAATAGAACTCGTCGACAAAGCTGAAAACGAGCTGCCCACGATAACACCCGAAACCGCAACAATGACCTTTTCGGCAAACGCGGAATAAAATCGCACTTAAAATTAAACGTTGTCCGAAAACTGAAGTTTTCGGACAGCCGCCTAAAAGGCTGCCGTACGTCAACGACTTTGCGGCGGCCTTTTTTATGCTTTCAGCGATTTTTCGATAAAGCGGCGCAAAACGGGAATGTGGCTTTGTTCAACGTCTTTATTCGCATATAAAACCGTAACGTTTCCTTTTTTTATTTCAGCTTTGATTTTATCCGTAAAATCCTTTGCACCGGGGTTTTGCGCCAATTCTTTTGCGTACAGGGACGAAAAAGTTTCGTAGTCGATTTCGCCGCGGTGATATGCTTGCCGCAAATCGGACGAAGGCGTAATTTCCTTTGCCCACTCGTCGAGGCAAGCCTTTTCTTTCGAAATTCCGCGCGGCCACAATCTGTCCGCCAAAATCCTGAACCCGTCCTCTTTTTCCGACGGATCGTACACCCGCTTCCATAATAATTTTCCCATAGGACTTCCTTTTAGGCCGGTTTCGCGGCCGTTACACTTTTCTCGTTTTTATTTTCGGATAATTTTTCGGTAAATATAACCTTATGGCTATTCCGTCAATTTATTTATATTTTCAATCATAGCCGTCGACTTGAGCTACATGTCTGTCGGTATTCAAGGTTACACCAATAGCTCATAGACGTGTCCGTCTGTTCTTCAAAACCCCGCACCGGCGGGACAATCGGAAAGGATTTGCGTTTCGCCGAAGCGCAAAACGCGGGTGCAGGTTTTACAGATAAATTCATAGTCGTGCGTTACGATAAAAACGATACGGTGTGCGGCAAGGCTGCGGATAAGGGCCGAAACCTGGGCCATGCTGTCATAGTCAAGACCGCTTGTCGGTTCGTCAAAAACAAGCAGCGGCTTGGCGCTCACCTGTCCCGCGGCAACGGCGACCCGCTGCTTTTGTCCGCCGGAAAGAGAAACCGGATGCCGCGCGCGAAGCGCCGACAAATGCAGCGCATCAAGAACCGCTTCGACCGATTCCGCTTTTACCGCTTTCAGCCCGAAAGAACATTCGGCTTCGACGCTTTCCGCAAAAAGCTGGTAATTCACATCCTGCATCACCATATACGCGCGCTTCAGACGCTCTTTCGGTTTAAGCGTTTTTCCGTTCCACAGAAAACTGCCGGACGTTTCTTTGTGCAAGCCGCACAGTGCGCGTACAAAGGTTGTCTTTCCGGCACCGTTTGCGCCCGTAATTGCGATAATTTCGCCTGCGCGGGCGGAAAAAGAAAGGTTTTGCAAAATAAGCTTTCTTTTGCGGTACAGCAAAACATTCTTCACCTCCAGTTCAAGCCGCTCGTGCGCTGTTCCGTTTTGTGCGGCCGCCGTATCGGGCGCGCGATCGGGCCGCACTTCGCTCAAATCCGCTGCCCGTAAGCCCATGCGATGCCGCGTTTCGGGACGAAGCGATTTAAATTCGGCAGGCGTAAAAATACCGGCGATTTCACCTTTTTCCATATATACGATTTTGTTCGCAATTCCGGTTAAATAATACAGGCGGTGTTCGGCTACAACAACCGTTTTTCCCTGCGTCTTTATCTTTTGTATGTAGCTTTGCAGGGCCGCAATCGATTCGGAATCCAAATTCGACGACGGTTCGTCGAGTACGTAGATGTCGGGATTCATTGCATACACGGAAGCGAAGGCGATTTTTTGTTTTTCGCCGCCGGAAAGTTCAAAGATATTTCTGCCCCGTAAATTTTCGATATGCAGCTCTTCTGCCGTTTGGCGCACGCGCTGTATGAGCCGTTCTTGCGGGCAGCCTTCGTTTTCGATTCCGAACGCAATTTCGCTGTCGGTGTCGACGTTAAAAAACTGCGTCCGCGGGTTTTGAAAAACCGAGCCGACACGCTGCGCAATTTTATACAAGGGCAGTTCGGCAACATCTTGGTTTTCGATACGCACGGAACCGGTCAGCGTGCCCGCATAAAACGCGGGAATCAATCCGTTTATCAAGCGCGTAAGGGTCGTTTTTCCGCAGCCGGAACGCCCGCATAACAACACGCATTCTCCCTTGCTTATTTCCAAGTTGATGCGGCGTATGCCGTCCGTTTCGCTGCCGGAATAGGTAAAAAAAACATCGCGTATCGTTATCATATCACCTCAATTCCGCTTAAAGGATTAAACCCGCGGCAACATACAGTAAAAAAACGGCGGCGGCAGCGGCATCCGCAAAACCGAATTGTATCCGAACGAGGCAGGTACGCGGGTTCGGATTTTCAATGCCGCGGGTAAGGGCTGCGACGGAAAGTTCATCCGCGGTTTTTGATGCCGCCGTGAGCAAGGGGACGTAAATACATTCAACCGTCATTACCGGCTGTTTTATAAAACCTATAAGAGTCGGCGATACGTCGCGCATGCGCATCGCGTCTTTGATATACCGCCAATCTTCGCCGATTGCTGGAAAATAGCGGATCATGACGGCAAGCGGTATAACGGCTTTTTTGGGCAGGCGGAGCTTGTGCATCGCGGACAAAAATTCGTTTACCTTTGTCGAAACGATAAACAAAGCGCCCATCATGCCGCAGGGGTATACCTTATGGAACAGCGCAAATGCGGCCAGTAAGGTCGTTTTAAGCGTACCCGTCATATCGGCGGCCAACAGCGTGAGCACGTAAAGCAGTGCATAGCCGGCCATACCCGTAAGTGCGGCGCGCCGGTATCCGCACAAAATACCCGTTATACCCACCAGCGCGGTTAAACCGGCTCCGTAGCGCAGCGACGGCGCCGCCGCTGCGCCGATAACGCACAGCAGCAGCATAAACAGTTTTGTCCGCGGATCAAGTACCGATTTTTTTATTTCCACATTTTTCATTTCCATACTTTCATTAGCATGCAGTCGCGTGAGGGATTGGAGGGGCAGCGCAGCTGTTCCGAAGGAATGGAGCGGCAGCGGAACCCCATAAAGCCCGACGCTTAATTTTTGCCTGGGCAAAAATTAAGCGGAACGCCCAAAACAATTATCCGTTACACATTAGCGCACTATCAATTACACCAGTCCCGCTTTTTCAAATTGCTTTTTCAGCATTTTCCCGCCGACCCACGCGCTGAACGCCGCAACCAGCAAGGTTCCGCCGACAATCAGCACGGGCATCCACGGCGTTGCCGATGAACTCATCGTTTCAATATATGAAGCGTCCGTACCTTTTTTGAGCATTGCGCTTATCCACTTGTCGCGGTCGATAAAGAAAATAAGATAGGTAAACGTATTTGACAGCATAAACAGCATATAGGAAAGCGCATTAAGCTTTTTATTTTTATAATTGCCGAATCCAGCCGTAATGTCGGCGATAATGCCCATGCCGGCATTGCCGAGCGCCATCGACCAATGCATTCCCGTTACAAAAAAGAAAAAGCCTACAATTACCCCGAGAACGGTTATGCTCCAGCGCTTGTGAACCTTTGCGACCAAAAGCAAATACACGGGGCCGCACAACAGCGCGCAGCCCATCGGCATATAAAAAGTGAGTATCGGATTCGCCGCAAAAAACATACCGCCCGCCATCGTAAAAACAAGCATGAGCGCCGAGAAAATTCCCGTTGTAACCAAATCCTTTACCGATAAACCTTTTCGGTCTATCGTATTTTGCGTATCCATAAGACCTCCTGAAAATTGATAGTCCGCTTTCAATACGTATATTTTTCCGTTAAGCCCGATTTTTCAATCATGCTGCGGTAGAGCGGTGAGGCTTTTAGGAGTTCAGCGTGCGTACCTTCCGCGTCGATTTTGCCTTCGTTCATGACGATGATTTTGTCGGCATTTTCGATCGATTTTAAGCGGTGCGAAATAATAATCACGGTTTTGCCTTTTATGAGCGTGTTGAGGCTTTCCTGAATTTTCATTTCGTTTTCCACATCGAGCGATGCACTGATTTCGTCGAGGATGATAATCGGCGCGTTTTTTAAAAGAGCGCGCGCAATCGAAAGCCGCTGACGTTCTCCGCCGGAAAGACGGCTGCCGTTTTCGCCGATAACCGTATTGTAACCGTCCGGCAAAGCTTCGATAAACTCGGTACAGTTTGCAAGGCGGGCGGCTTTTTTTACGTCATCGTCGCTTGCGTTTTTATTTCCGACGCGGATATTTTCCATAATCGACGTATTAAAAAGTCCGACGTCCTGAAACACAATCGAAATTTTATCGAAGAGGCTGTCGGTGTCGATTTTTGCAATGTCTTTGCCGTCGATGAGGATCTGTCCCTTATCGTAGTCGTAGAGGCGGGATGCAAGCCGGAGCACGGTCGTCTTTCCGCAGCCGGACGGGCCGACAAGCGCGGTAACCTGATTTTGTTCGGCAGTAAACGAAATGCCGTCGATAATCTTTTGCCCCTTGTTATACGAAAATTCGACGTTTTCAAATTGAATGCCGTAATGCTGCAAAGAAGCAGGCTCGCCTTCCTGCGTTTCCGTTTCGCGCAGCTCGTTAATGCGTTTAACGCGCGAATCGATATACATCAACTCGGCAAGGTTCGCTTCGACGCCCGCAACCGCATCGGTAACGCGCGAGGCGGCGATAATATAGCCGATAAAGTACAAGAGCGGCGCAGTCCCTGCCAAATACATTTTTAATCCGAAAAACACGGTACAACCGATTGAAAACTTTAAAAACAGCATCGCGATGTTAAGCGGGATCGCTTGATGGGCTTCCACAACCAAATGCAGTTTTTCCGCTTCGTCGACATTGCCCTTCAGTTTTGCCACCACCGAATCCGTGAGCCCGTAGCTTTTAATTTCCTGTTGAAGCTCTATCGTTTCCTGAAAAAATTCCGAACGTTCACGCTGCTTATGAAAGTCGCGCGTTGTTTCGCGTATTTGAATTTTTTTCGACAGGATTAATAAAATAAAACTGATGATAATCGGTACAAATACGCATAAGCCCAATCCCGGATGAGCGGCAATCATCATCGCGCCGATAATTACAAGATAAATTACCAGTCCTATTGTTTGCGGAATTGCGTGACTGAGCGCATGCTCGATTGCGGCGACATCGGTCATAACCGTTTGCGATAAGTCCGAAACATCGTGCTTCGAAAAATACGCAAGCGGCAGGGCTTTGAGCCGGTCGGCAATGTTAACGCGCAGTTCTTTGCATTCTTTGAACGTCGCCGTGTAGAGCGTGTTGTAATTGATATGCACGAGTACATACATCACCAGCGCAAGGGCGGCAATAATGCCGATATAAAAACCCGCCGGCCGCAGCGTTCCCTCAAAATATCCCTGCAGGAAAAACATCGTTAAAAACATCGGCAAAATAAACGAGATATCCGCAAGCATCGACCATACCGACGCCGTAACAATTCCTTTTGCACCCGATTCGGTAACCCCGAACCATTTTTGTAATTTATTCATTCTTAGACTCTCCACTCATTTGCCTGAGAATACAGCTTTTGCAGCCGGCTGTACTTTCCGCCTTTTTGCATAAGCTCGGCGTCGCTGCCGCGCTCGACGATGTTTCCGTCTTCGACAACCAAAATTTCGTCGACATTTTTAATCGAGCTGAGGCGGTGCGCAATCATAATAACCGTTTTGTTTTTCATCAAATTGGAAAATGCCTGCTGAATTTCGTATTCGTTTTCGGGGTCGGCGGCCGCGGATGCTTCGTCCAAGATGATGATGTCCGCGTTTTTCAAAATAGCGCGGGCGATCGCAACGCGCTGAATTTCTCCGCCGGATAAGTGCACGCCTTTTGAACCGATGACCGTTTTTTCACGTTCGGGGAATTTTGCCAAAATGTCTTCGCAGCGGGCGAGCCGGAGCGCGTTCATTACTCCTCCATCGCTTGCCTGTGCGTTTCCCATTTTGACGTTTTCAAAAATGCTCGTTTTAAAAAGCTTCGACGTTTGGAACACAAAGGCGATGCTGCGCATAAGCGCATTTTTTGAATATGAAGAAATATCCTTTCCGCCGATTAAAACGTTGCCTGAATTTATTTTGTAAAAACCGGAAATAAGTTTTGCAATGGTTGATTTTCCGCCGCCGGACGAACCGACCAGCGCGTAGGTTTTGTTCGGCGCTAACGTAAAGCTCACGTCTTTTAAAATCTTTTCGTCGGTATAGCCGAACGAAACGTTTTTAAATTCGATTCCGAAGTTGTCAAACTTTTCTTCCGTGCCGTGTTCGAGATTGTCTTTTTCCATGTCTGCAAAAAGATTTTCAAGTTTATCCACAACGCTTTTTGCCTGAAAGTTGTACATTCCGACATACATCACGCGCATAAACGCCGAAAAAAGAATGCCGGCAATACACACAAAAAAGACGATTTTTGCAACGATGAGATTTCCGTCGGCGCCCTTATTCATAAAATAAATGGCGGCAGGAATGGTGAATACCGCGAACAGGTTAAACAGCACTTGAAACATCACATACGGAGAACGGCAGCTGAGCGTGTACTTGTATGCCAAATCGGAATACCCGGTAATCGCTTCGTAAAACGCTTTAAAGGATTCGACGGTGCTTTTAAAGATTTTTACAATCTGCATGCCGCGCACATATTCGACAGCTTCGGCATTCATCCGTTCCAATGCCGCTTGATACTTCTGCATAAAGTTTTTATTGCCCATCATAAACATCATCTGTGCGCCGCCGATAAGCGCAACGCCGAGAAGCAAAAAACCGAGCTTTACATCGACCGCAAACACGATGACAAACATAAAAATCGGCGTAAACAATGCGGAGATGTTGTCGGGAATTAAATGCGCAACCAGCATATGCGTTTCCTGCGCGTTGTCGTCTATGAGCTTGCGGATTTTTCCCGACGGGTTCATATCAAAAAACGCAAACGAAGCGTTCATCAAATGTTTGATTGCGGTTTTGCGCAAATTCGATTCAAGCCGAAAGCCGAGCACGTGCGATGCCCACAAAGCGCCGAAGTACACAATCGAATAGCCCGCCAAAAGCGAGACAATCACCGTCGCGTACATCGAGCCGTCCGTAACGTTTTTTGTAACCAAAAGCGCGTACAAAAACTTCCATAAAAACCAAAATGCTCCCATCTGAGAAGCGACGCCCAGCATGGCGCATAACGCTGAAATATACACACAATGTATTTTTTCAGGCGTATATTTAAACAATCTTTTATATGTATCCATTCAGACCTCCTATACTGTTTTTTTTATAAACGATACGATCGCTTCTTCAAGCTGACCGATGCCCGGCTGTTCAATCGGAAAGTGCCCGGCGTTTTCAAGTACGCGCAGTTCTTTTGCACCCCGTATGCGGTCGAAAAACAGGCGGCTTATCCGCTCCGGCGTCCAGCGGTCTTTTTCGGGATGGCAAAGCAAAAGCGGAAGTCCGAACGCCTCAGGCTCTGCGGCGGGAACGCTTTCCATCATGGAACATAAAAAACCCAAGTACACGGATGAGCCCGCGCTCCGTTTGTCCCGCAGCAGCAAAGACAGTATCCGCTCGTCGTTGACGATTGCCTTCATATTCGTTACCGCTCTTACCGGAATCTTTAAACGCCGAAGGAAGCGGGGAATAAAGGGCAAAAGCGGTAAAGCGATGCGCGCCTGCACTTTGTTCTTTGCCGAATATTCGCGTACTTCTTTGAATCGGTTGTCCAACAAGGTTGTAACGATGACACCCGACACGCCGCGTACCGAACAAGCAATGTTGTATGCGAGCATGCCGCCCGCGCTCAAACCCAGCACAAAAAGCTTTTTACAGCGCGGCGATTCCCGCTGAACGATATGAACGCCCGCATCAATCCACGTAGTGTACGTCGGCACACCCCTGTATTCGGTATAGCCGTAGCCGGGCAAATCGGGGCATACAATTTTATAGCCGAGACGCGCCAAAGGAACCGCGATAAACGACAAGAGCCGGCCGTTCCCGCCGACACCGTGGAACAGGACGAGCGTAACGCCGTTGTTGTTTTGTTCGTTGTACACGTCGAGATGAATGTCCGCTGCGCCGAATGAGCAGAACGTTTCGGCCGGTTCGCAGCAAGCGCCGATCCTGTTGCGTTCGGGCAAAAACGCTTGCAGTTTTTTCCATGTGTCATCATTCGCGTACACAACGTTCTCCTTTATTCAACAGCTCCACACCTCAAGTCCGCTTGTTTTCAAAAAACTCCAGCCAATGCCCGTCGGGGTCTTCAAAGGTCAGCAGTTTGCCGTAAGGTTCTGCCCTGATATCTCCGATCAGTTTGACGCCGAGAGAAATTAAATGTTGCCGCATTTTTTCAATGTCATTTACCTCGAACATAATTCTTGTTTTTGCGGGCTGCACTTTTCCTTTTTCCGCAGGTCGTTGCAGCAGGGCGAACGACGTTTCTCCCAAATCGAATTCCGGCCAAGCTCCGTCCTCTTCAATGAACTTAAGTTCAAAACCGATATTTTGATAAAAGCGGATCGATTTTTTCAAATCGCTTACATAAATCCAACAAGCATATATTTTCTTTATATTTTTGCTCTTCGCCATTTTGTACTCCTCTATTTTACCGCGCGCGTCGCAATAAACGACGGGATGTGCAGTTCGTGCAGGCGGCCTTCGCCGTTTGTGTCTTCGTAAATATCGGTGAGCGTAAAACCCGCGCGAAGCTGAGAGCCGATTTGTTCGGTAAGGGAATGCGAAAACTGCCAGCCGGAATCCGATTCTTCAAGCTGTTTGCGGTGCGCTTCGTAAACGAGCGGATTAAACGGAAGTGCGTTGATAATTTTCTCTTCTTTTTGATCAACAATATAATTGATCCCTGTATCAAGTCCGCACAGTAACACACCTCCTTTTTTGAGTATCCGAAAACATTCCAAAAACACCGGTTCAACTTTTTCGATATAGCAGTTGCTTACCGGATGGAAAATAATATCGAAGGATGCATCGGTAAAGGGAAGCGGTTTTGTCATATCTGCACGTATAATGTTAATTCGGTAACCTTCACGCTCGGCAACAATTCTCTCAGATTCAAGCTGTTTTTCAGAGTAGTCAAGTATCGTGCATTCCGCTCCGGCTGCGGTAAAAATCGGCATTTGCTGCCCGCCTCCTGATGCAAGTCCTAACAGCTTTTTCCCTTTTAAATCACCGAACCATTCGCGCGGCACCGGTTTTGTCGGCGTCAACACAACCGACCATTGTCCGTTTTTCGCTTGCACAAAGGTTTGATGATCGACGGGCTTTCCCCATTCCCAGCCTTCCGCAATCCAGCGGTCTATTACCGCCGCATTTGCATCTTGATATGTAGACATGATTACCTTGCCTATAAATCTTTGTTTTTATTTTTTGTTAATATAAACAAACTTTTACTATAAAATAAAAGCGCCGTATCCAAGAGCCGTTTATTTACAAGTTAATAACAATGTTATTAAAAAGAAAAAAAACTGTCAAGCGGGTACCTTTTGCATCAAAAATTCGTCGGTATCGGTCAAAAAATGCGATCTTTTTTTATCGCTTTGCATCATTTTTATTCCTTTTGCAAAATGTTCAGTATCTTTTCTTTATCGGTAGCGGCGATGTATTCCGTAAAGTTTCCTTTTAGGTGCAGTACGATACTGCACACTTCCATTAAAAATTCATAGTCGTGAGAAATAACAATAACGATTTTATCTTGTGCTTGAAGTTCCCGCATTTTATCGGCTACAAGGCGCATATTCTTTCCGTCCAAGCCGCTCGTCGGTTCGTCGAAAATATATGCGTCCCTTTTTAATAATGAGGCGGCGGCGATTACCAGTCGTTGTTTTTGTCCGCCGGAGAGAATTTGCGGATGTGTATCAGCAACACTGTCTAAGCAATAGCCTTTTAAGATTTCGGCGGTGTCGGCGGCGGGATCGTTTAATCGCAGTTCTTCCGCAGCAGAGATTTCAAAAAGATTGCTATCAAGGTTATTTGACAAATAGTATATCGTTTTCCTCCGTGTACGGCAGTTGAGTTTTATGTCATTGCAGCTGTCTTTTCCGCACGAATAAACGCTTCCTCCTTTTTCATGCAGCAGCCCGCTCAGTATTTTTGCGAAGGTGCTTTTGCCTGCGCCGTTTCCGCCTATGATTCCGTATATTATATCGCTTGTAAAACAATAGCTTAAATTTTCCAGTAACGATTGTCTGTTGTATGAAAAAGAGATGTTATCGATTTTCAGGCGTCGTGTTCCGGACATTGTTTTTCCGTGCGGTTCAATGCAGTCAAGAGAATATAAGCGCAATCCGAGACCTTGAAAAAATTCAACCGGTGAATGTTCAAATGTGTCTTTCGTGTAGCTGCGGATGATTTTTCCGTCTTCTATGTAATAATACCGATCGATGATATCTTTAAGATAGTAGATTCGATGTTCGGAAACGATAAGCGTTTTTCCTTTCTTTTTTAACAAAGCCATTAATCGTTTTAGCGCTTCCACACTTGCCATATCAAGATTTGCAGAAGGTTCATCAAATACATAGACCGGCGGATCAAGTGCATTGATCGACGCAATCGCGACTTTCTGTCTTTCGCCGCTTGAAAGCTGAAACAGATTTCTTGTTCGTAACGTTTCGCCGTTAATCATACGTAGAGAGTCGGTAATATGCTTGACAATTTCGGTACGTTCGATACCGTAATTCTCCAAGCCGAATGCAATTTCATCTTCTACAACTTCTGCAAAAAACTGACTTTTGGGATTTTGAAAAATAGAACCGATCACCCGTCCTATTTCGTATAATTCCTTTTTGGTCGGGTCGATACCGTTAATCGATATGCAGCCGTCCATTTTTCCCGAAAAAAATTTGTAGGCAAGTCCGTTGAGGATTCTCGTTATCGTTGTTTTTCCGCATCCGCTCAATCCGATTAAAGCAACGGCCTCTCCGTCTTGTATCTCCATCGTTATATCGTTAAGATTTTCTTTTGACGATTGCGGATATGCATAGCAGATATGATCTAATGTAATCATTTTTAATGAAGTTCCCAATAATATAATCCCGCGGATATAACAAGAGCGATCAGTGTGATAGCCCAATCGACGGCGGTAAATACGATAGCCCGCTTAGAGGTGTGTACTCCGGCAGCGGATATCCCCCGTACTTCCGCAGCAGCAGCTAATTCTTCCGCTGTTTTAGAAGCGGAAAACATCATCGGGATAAAGACATATTCCATTGTTTGCAGCGGTTTTGTTAAGGTAAATAATCCGCGCAATTTTAAGGACTCGATAATCTCTTTAAATTCATTTCCGATAATCGGAAAAAAACGCATCATAAAAATAAAAGACAACGCAATGTTTCTATTGATTTTCAATTTGTTTATAACAGCGGTCAATTCTCCCGGCGGTGTTTTAATGACTGGAATAACCGATATAAGCACAGCGATCATTCGAGTGATAATAAATAAAAACATTTCCGGCAGCATTGTACCTAATCCGTTACCCTTTGAAATGAGCTGTATTGTTTCGACAATGAGTAAAACAAAAACACAGCGGAATATACTGCGATAGTGTTTTTGAAAAACGCCATACGCTGCCAATAAACCGATTAAACAGAAAAATACGGTATCCTTGGAAATAACCGATACCAAAAATACCGTACAAAAGAATACTGTTAATTTAGTACGGAAATCCATACCTAATTTAACAACCCTGTTTTTATAAAATGTTTTTTAAGCATTTTATTGCCGATATAGCAACCGAGCATTGCAGCAATAACAGTAAGGATTAATGAAATTGCGACCCATTTAGGATCGGTATAGTATTGTGTTTGTATATCGATTTGTTCCTTCGAAACACCGGTCTTTACAAAAGCATTATAGAAAAACCAAATTTCGCTCATACCGTGTGTGGCTCGTGTAAGCGAAGTAATAATCCACGCTATGGTAATTCGCTTGCAGTTCCGGTAGCTGTCCTTACCCCACATGGAAAGTTCGCCGATAATTCCACCGACAAAAAACCAAGGGAACATAAACGGCCCCATAAAAACGGTTGTTAAAACGGCATGCAGCGTATTATAAATAAGAACTACGCCCGGTTTATTGACCTTCATTGCCATATACACAAAAAACGGTGCGAGGATAAACGCTGCAAACACGGCATTCAACACCATATTAAAAAATAAGGACGCGCCGGTAATCATCGAGAATGCAATAAACACAACGATCATTATTGCCGAAAAAATACCGATCGTCGCCAAATCCTTTACGGACAACCTATTTGACATAGTAGTACCTCCATAGGTGAAGATATTACCATCGGTTTACATTATTATTCTTTCCGAATCGGACAAGTGGTACCCGATAAGGCGGACAGTTTTATTCTTGCCGGATTAGTTTTTTATATTCGCTCGGTCGCAGGTTATAGGTCTGCTTAAATGCTTCCGAAAATTTTGCGTGGCTTGAGTAACCTATTTCCAAAGCGATTTCCGTAATGTTGGCGGAGGAGTTTTTAAGGAGATCGATTGCTTTTTGAAGCCGCGCATGTTTGACGGTTTCGTGAATGGTTACGCCATACACCGATTTATAGCAGGTTTTCATTGTTGTCGTTTTAATATGAAAGACGGCGGAAAGCTGCGCATAACTGTAGTTTTTATTTGAGTTTTTTATGATAAACCGGTGGAGGCGCTTGATGATTTCCTTATTGTTTTTTTGAGCGTATTCACGGTCGGCAAAATCAATGCCGTTTTTCAAGGTACTTAAATACAAAAACAATTCCTGTATTTTTACTTTTAAATACGGAACGGCAATTTCCTCCGGTACGTGATACATTTCATGAAATATGTGATCAAGTTCGGGTGTTGCTCGTTTTAAAAAGAGAGTACCGTTTCTGCACAGGTGCTCTAAAATGCTTCCGTAATCGATACAAAAATACTGCTGCAAGGTACGGGCTTCTTCTCCCAATTCCGCCGGAATAATATAAACGGTAATGCCATGATAATGCCGTATCGGAAAGAGCGAATGTTGCGAACAGTTTTCTAAAGGATTGATTGCAAAGTCGCCCGCATTCATGTTGACCTTTATGCCGTCTTTTAATGTCGATTCAAATGCGCCTTCTCTGCAATGGTTCAGTTCGTACTGTTTGATATTGTTATTGGGCAGAGCCGATGCGGCAGGAGAATTCAATGTGTCGGTGTGAATGTCGTTAAACATAACGTTTACACCGGGGAAGATTCGGTACGATGTAATGTAGCATATTCCATTCGGCGTTTTGACGGTATGTACTATCCCGTGTTGTAATTTTTTGACAGCTTTTATGTCGCGGCCGTAGAGGTGGTTTAAGTAATCCATAGTGTTCCCTGCTGTTTACATCATTGAACCCGATTAAACGTTATTCCTTTACCTGTTCCATCCAATATTGTTTCCACCCGCCGCAGTGATACACGTTAAAGTCGAGCACATATTCCGCCGCTTCCGATTTTGTCAAATCGTGATAAAAAATTTCTTTTAAATTTTCAAAGTGAGACGTTACCATAACGTGAATAAAAAACTTTATGCGGCGCGACATTTTAACGCCGTCCATCGTCAGCAAACGAAGCGTTGCTTTTTCCGTCAAATCGATTGCTTTATCGAAAATATGTTCGAAGGAACTTCCCTTTGCGCAGCAAACCAACAACTTCATCGCGTCCCAATTGGCATAGAAAAAATCTATCATCCTTAAAAAGCGGCGCTGCGACATTTCGGTAATTTCGGAAAGATCGCCCGCTTTCATATCGAGTTCCCGTGCTTCGAAAACGTCGTTGTGTGCCAGTATGTGTAAGAATTCGTTGAATACGCCGCCGACAAGGGCTTCAAATATGCCGTCTTTGTTTTTAAAAAGATTATACAAAGCGCCCGTCGTTACGCCGGCTCTTTGCGCAACGGCGCGCACATTTGTGCCGGCAAAGCCCTTTTCCAAAAATTCCCGTTTTGCCGCATCAAGGATTTTTTCACGCGTATTTAATTCGTGCTTTAAACCGTTCATAAATTAGTAACAATGTTATTAAAAAGCGAAAAAAATGTCAACTATAACTAACTTTTAACACGGCTTTCGAATTCCGAAAATCGAAATCAATAATCGAAAAACATTTCTTTATAGATGCCGCAAGACGCATCGTCAAAGCAAACGACGGTTACTTCCATGCAATCACCGTGGGTGTTTAAAAACGTTCTGATTTCGCGCAGAGCGATTTCAGCGGCTTCTTTTTTCGGATACCCGTAAACACCCGTGCTTATGCAGGGGAATGCGATCGACTCGCAGTTGTGCTCAAGTGCCGTGCGCAAAGATTCCCGGTAGCACGAAGCAAGAAGTTCCGGCTCGCCGCTTTTGCCGTCCGAATAAACGGGTCCGACCGTATGAATGACGTAGCGCGCGCTCAGATTGTATGCGCCCGTAATTTTTGCTTCGCCGGTTTTGCAGCCGTTCAGTTTTTTGCATTCTTCCAAAAGAAGCGGACATGCGGCTTTATGTATGGCTCCGTCAACCCCGCCGCCTCCGAGCAGCGTCGTGTTTGCGGCATTTACAATCGCGCCGGCTTTTGTTTTCGTAATATCGGCGGTTATTATTCGTATCGGCATGGCATAATTATAAAAATAAATTGAAAACGGCGCAAGTGCGTATAATGCGGACACGCGCACCGTATTTACTGACGCGCACTTGGAAAAAAACGGCTTTTCCGCTATACTTTCGACGTATGGCTCTTTTTTTATTGACCGTTTCCGCCGTCATTTTTTTATGCGTACTGCTCAATAAGGTTTCTTCGCGGCTCGGTATTCCGATGCTTTTGGCCTTTATCGTTTTGGGCATGGTGTTCGGTTCCGACGGACTTTTTAAAATTTCGTTTACGAATTATGCCGTTGCCGAACAATTATGCTCGACGGCCCTTATTTTTATCATGTTTTACGGCGGATTCGGAACAAAATGGAGCGCGGCAAAACCGGTTGCCGTTCAATCTTTTTTGCTGTCTACGGCGGGTGTCGTTTTTACCGCAGTATTTACCGCCCTTTTTTGTTACTTTGTCCTACATATTTCGGCAAGCGAAAGTTTTTTACTCGGAGCGGTTATAAGTTCAACGGACGCCGCCTCCGTGTTCTACATTCTTCGTTCAAAAAAATTAAACTTAAAACACAATACGGCATCTTTGCTCGAAGCCGAAAGCGGAAGTAACGACCCGATGTCGTACATGCTTACGATAATCGCTTTGTCGATTTTGGAAGAGCAAAGCGGCGGACAGGGAAAGAGCATCGCTTCGCTCATCTATTTGATTATATCACAGCTGCTGTACGGCGCGGCATTCGGAATTGCTTTCGGTATGCTTTCCGCCTTTATTTTACGTAAATTCAAATTTTCCGAAGCGGGATTCGATTCGGCCTTCGTTATCGGAGCGGCCGTGCTCTCGTACGCGCTGCCGTCCCTTATCGGCGGGAACGGGTACCTTTCGGCATACATAGCGGGCATTATTTTAGGCAACAGTACCATCCCGCACAAAAAGCCGCTCGTCCATTTTTTTGACGGCATAACCGGCCTCGTGCAAATGTTCGTTTTTTTTCTGCTCGGTCTTTTGGCTGCGCCTTCGGATATATACAAGGTGATGTTCCCGTCCGTTGCAATAGCGCTTTTTTTAACGCTTGTGTCGCGGCCATTGGCGGTTTTTTTGTTGCTCACGCCCTTCCGCTTTCCCGTGCGTCAACAGCTGCTCGTATCGTGGGCGGGACTCAGAGGCGCCGCATCGATCGTTTTTGCCGTTATGGCGGTCAGCGCGATACAGAGCTATCCGCACGGCGGTTTGCAGCACGATGTGTTTCATATAGTTTTTTGCATCGTTCTTTTTTCGATTCTTGTACAGGGCAGCCTGCTGCCGTTTGCGGCAAAAGCGCTCAAAATGATAGACGACAGCACAAACGTCCTGCATACGTTCAACGATTATCCCGACGAAATTCCCGTGCGTTTTATTCAGGTAACGCAGCCGAAAGAACACCCGTGGAACGGGCAGGAAATTAAGGATCTCGTGCTTCCGCCGGAGACGCTGTTGGTACTCATTTTGCGCGGAGCGGAACGCCTTATTCCGCGCGGAGGAACCGTCATCCAAAGCGGCGACATCTTGGTACTTGCGGCGCGCGTTTTTACCGAACAAACAAACGACGCCGCGCGCGAAGAAGAATTGGTTGAAATGCCGATCGGCAAACTGCACGATTGGGCGGGAAAAACGCTTGCGGAAATCGCGTCGGAAAAAATGTTCATTGTGCTTATAAAACGCAACAGCCGCCTTATCATTCCCAAAGGCGACACACGCCTTGCCGCAGGCGACGTACTCGTTGTCGAACAAAACGCGGTATAAAAGACGCTGCCGCAGAGTCCTAATCGTTCGGCCTGAGATAAAACCGCCCGGAAATTTCTTTCGAGCGCACAACATTTATAAACGCGCCCGGATCGGCCTTTTTTATTTTGGGAATCACACGGCGCACTTCGTCGCCCGAAACGACCGAATACAAAAGGTCGCGGTCGGTGTGATTATAGCAGCCGTACCCGTGAAACACCGTTGCACCGTGATGCGTGTCTACCTTGATGACTTCAAACACTTCTTCGGTTTTGGTCGTTATGACGAACAGCGTCATCTTTTGGTAGCGCCGATACAGATAGTTTAAAAGCTGCGTCGACGTAAACTGGAACAAAATCGAATACAGCGCGCGGTCCCAGCCGAACATAAAACCGTCCACCGCCAATATGCACATATTGGCAACGAGAATATAATTCCACGCATCGCGCCCGTATTTTTCGGAAATAAAAATCGCGATAAAGTCGGTTCCGCCGCTGGTCGCTCCGGCAAACAGACACAGGCTGATTGCCAGCGCGTTAAAAAACCCTCCGAAAACGGCCGCCAAAAGGATGTCGTCAGTAAAAGGATGAAGCGGCAACATGTCGGTTAAAAGGCCGGAAAGAATAATCATGAGAACCGAATAAAGCGTGTAGTTTTTGCCGATAAACCGAAAGCTGATCATGGCCGGAATGCTGTTCAAGATAAAATTGATAACGCTGAACGGAACAGTTGTGTGCGCAAAACGAAAAAAGATTTGCTGAATAAGCAGCGTCAAACCCGTAAAGCCGCCCGGCAAAAGAGAGCCTGCGCGGACAAAGATTTTGATGTTTGCGGAAAAAAGAACGGATGCGAAAATAATTAAAAACAGGCGCTTGATTTTTCCGCCGATTTTTTGCGCGTTTGCTTTATCCATACTATTTTGAAAATTCATCGTAGAATTTAAACAACTCGGGGTACCATCGACGCAGCGTTTCGTCCGTGCCGTTGTACAATTCGTGGTTCGCACCGGGACAAACCGCCAAACGCGCCGAAGGAACGGCTTCGACGAAGCGGTTTTGCCCGCCGTTGGAAACCGTTGCGTCTTTTTCCGCCTGAAAAACGAGAATCGGTTCGGTAATTTTTTTAAGCGCTTTTTTCTTAAAAATACGGTTTATGGCCTTAACCGATTCGTCCAGCCAAGCGACGGTTCCACCCCATGTTTGGTAGCGCTTTTGCGCATGCCGCTTGTTAAAATGGTACAAAAAGCGGTTTTTGCTGCACGTAAGCGCTTTTTCCGCAGAAAACGAATAGGTGCCGTCGAATTTCTTTTGACCGGGAAAATACATTTTTCCCTTGCCGAAAACGCGCAGCATTTTTACGAAAAGATGCGCCGTGTTTTGAGAACGTTTTTTCGGAAAGAACTCCAGCATCGGGGAAGCGAGAACGGCCGCCTTAAAAACGGAAGGGTGCTGTTCCAAAAACAATGCGGCAACCGCTCCGCCCATAGAATGCGAAAACAAAAGCAGGGGCAGCGCTTTTCCGCCGTCCCGTTCTTTTCCGTCGCCCAGCGTTTTCCCCAATTCCGCTGCAAGCGGTTCGGCAATTTTTACAACAACTTCATACGCACAGTCTACATAGGTTTGAAAACGCTCGATATGCACTTTGGAGGAATCGTCGATTTCCCGTCCCGAAAATCCGTGCCCGAATTCATCAAAGCGGCACAGCGCGTAGCCCTGCTGCAAAATATAATAGGTGAATTCGTCGAATTTGGAACAGAATTCGCAAAAACCGTGAAACAACACGATAAGACCGCGTACCTTTTTCGCATCCGGAACCAAGGTTTCGCAATAGATATCTTTGCCGTTTTCGGTTTTAAGCCTATGATCTTTGCGCAGCCTGTTTACGAATGGAACGACGCGCTCATCCATATCGCGCGCAAAATCGGCGTCGCTTAAAGGTTCAAAGCCGGGATAGCTTTGCACCCTATCGAGTACGGTTGTCATAATTTACCATCCTCCGGAAGCACCGCCGCCTCCGAATCCGCCTCCGCCGCCCGAAAAGCCGCCTCCGGAGCCCCCGCCGAAAGAACTGCCGCCCCAAGAGCCGCCGCTCCAGCTTGACGTGCCGGAAGAATGTTTACTCAGCGACGAAAGAAATGCCGCCGTCGCCGCCGATCGGGCAAAACCGGAACCGCGGCTGCGTCCGAAGCGTCGCCGGCGCCTGTTCATAGCGATCATCATAAACACAAAAAATAAAAACAAAACAATAGCCGAAGAGCGCGAAGCGGCGGCCGGATCCTCGTCGGAAATTTCGGACGCATAAGATTCGTCTATATCGCCGACATCGCCTCCGGCGGTAAGGTTTGCCATCTTTTGCACGGCGCCGATTATGCCTTTGCCGTAATTGCCGCTTCTAAAAGCCGGAGCGATAATGTTCCGAATAATCGAGCCGGATTGCATATCGGTTAAAGTACTTTCAAGCCCGTAGCCCACTTCGATGCGGATTTTTTTTTCGGCGGCGGCAATAAGCAGCAATGCGCCGTTGTCTTCGCCTTTTTTGCCGAGCTTCCATTGTTCAACCGTCCGCATCGAAAAACTTTCCAAGTCGTCGCCTTCGAGGCTCGGCAACGTCAAAACCGCAATTTGAATTCCTTTCGTATCGCTGAGGTTCGTTAAAAAATCGGTTAGCTGCCGCTTTTCGGCAGAATTTAAAAGTCCCGCATAATCGTTTACCGGACCGTTCATTACGGGCGGAACAAGCGCCGGCACGGAAAGCGCGGCGCATAAAAAAAGCGCGGTAAAAATCCGTTTCATTCGCCGCCTCTCAAGACGATAAGCGCATTGCTCAATTCGTCGGGATTTTCGTTCCGCGCGGGGAAATGCTTTGCCAAAAGAGCGCCGCATTCGTTTACGGTTTGTATGAGCGCTTCGGCGGATGCCGAACATTCGGAGCCGGCCGTCCGTGCGTTTTTTTTACCGAAGCCTTCGGAAAGAGCTGCGGCAAGCCTATCCCACACGGACTGTTCGATTTTTGAACAAATACCGCGGTCGGCGATAATGCAGACGCGCCTTTCCAAAAGCGATATGAAAATCAAAATACCGGTATGTTCTTTTGTGTCGTATATGCCGCTTTCGGTAAACAAGCGCATTGCGCGGCGGAAGACGGCTTCGTTCCGGTAAAAAGAAGGAACAATGAGACGGTCGAGCGCGCTTATGTTTGCAAAGAAAAAAATCAGTGCGCAGCTTAAAAAAACGAGGGCGCCCGTTAAAAGGGGCATAACGCGCGCGGGAAGTTCGCCCCAAAAAAAGAACGAAGCCGCATCTGCGATTTTATCGGACACAAAAACAAAGACGGCAAAAAGCACGGCCGAACAGCTTAATGCAAAAAACAATTCCCAAAAATCATACGAATGACTTTGCGGTGTTATCGCCGCCGCAATTTCGCCGCTCGTAGTTTGTTCTGCTTTTTCTATCGCTTTGCCGATTTTTTCGGCAGCGGCTTCGGTTATTCCCGCTTTGCGTAAAATACGCACGCGCTCTTTTTGTTCTTTTTGTGTGTTTTGTTGTCCGCTCATCGGCAGCATCCTTTGCGGATTTTAAAAAGATACGGTCGGAGCGACGGAGGCTTTTTCATCGGCCGAAAAATACGGCTTTTGCGTAAATCCGCCCATTCCCGCAATAATGCTTTTCGGAAAAAGCCGAATTTCTCTGTTGTATTGCTGAACGGCATCATTAAAACGCTTGCGCTCGACACTGATGCGGTTTTCCGTTCCTTCAAGTTGATCCTGCAAAGACAAAAACTGCTCGTTCGCTTTTAATTCGGGATACTGTTCCGTTACGGACAAAAGGCGGCTCAGCGCCCCTCCCAACGAAGCCTGCGCTTCCTGAAAACGCCGGAACGCTTCCGGGTCGTTCAAAAGCTGATCCGACATTTGCATAACGCCGCCGGCTTTCGCACGGGCTTCGCTCACGTCGGTAAAAACCTGACTTTCGTGAGCGGCATAACCTTTTACCGTCGCAACCAAGTTGGGAATCAAATCGAAGCGGCGCTGATATTGATTTTCAACCTGCGCCCACTGTCCCTTTACGCCTTCTTCCATTGTAACGAACGAATTATATGTTCCCGTATAAAAATTACATGCTCCGGCGACAATCAGCACGATAATGCCGATAACGACAAGCACGGTCAGCGTCGATTTTTTCATGATTCCTCCTACTTGATTAACAAAGGCTTCGGCCTATATATTTATCGTACCTTTTTTTTACTCTATTGTCAAACGGAGAAACGATGCGCTTTATATCGCTTACCGAATTTTCCGGAGCACTTTCGAACCGCCTGCATATTTCGGGCAGAACCGGATGCTCGCCGGACGGGTCACCCTTTTTAAACCCGCTCACGCTGTTTTGGACGGCAAGCGGCATCGAATGCGCGGTAACCGAGGCCGAATTATATGCCGACATCGAATGCGATTACAAATACTACCGGCCGTGGATAAGCGTATGGATAAACGGAAAACGCACGGCGCGCTTTGCACCCGAAAAAGGAAGGTCGCGCATTTGCCTTGTACGCTCTCCGGCGCCCTTAACACGCATACAAATTTTAAAAGAATCGCAGGCTATGGCAGGCGACAGCGCGCACCGTTTTTGCATTCACGGCTTTTGTACAAACAGCGAAAAATCCATTCCGGATATTTTTATGCCTCTTGAGCCTAAAAAATATCTTTTTGAATGTATCGGCGACAGCCTTACCTGCGGCGAAGGCTTGGAAGACCCCGTGCCGGGAAAAGAATGGAATCCTGCATGGCAGGGAACGCGCAATCACTTCGCCATGATTCTTTCGCAGCGGTTTAATGCGGATATTTCGATTATCGCGCAAAGCGGCTGGGGTCTTTTGTGCGGTTGGAACAACGACCCGCACTGCACTATCCCGCCGCTGTACCGGTTTGTGTGTTCTTTGGCAAAGGGCGCCGCAAACCGCAAAGCCGGCGCATCCCAAGCGTGGGATTTTTCGCGGCGGAAAACGGACGCGGTTATTATAAACCTGGGCTCAAACGACGAGTATGCGTTCCGCGCCGCTCCTTGGGAAGATCCCGCTTCGGGAAAAACATACAAATTACACGGCGATGCCGATTATGCGCGCTTAAAGGCGGCGGCAAAAAACTTTATCGGCGAAATCCGCCGGCACAATCCGCAAGCGCTGATTATCTGGTGCTACGGAATGTTTTTAACCGGCTGCATGGATTTGTTCCGCAGCGCCGTAGAAGAGTTCCGAGCGGAAAACGCCGACGATAAAGTCCGCTTTATAGAGCTTTCTCCGATGGACGATACAACGGCGGGAGCTCAAAAGCACCCCGGCCCCCTCTGTCACAAAGAAGCCGCCGATTTACTCACAGCCGTTTTACTAAAAAAAGGTTTTAAACAAACTCCGAAAATCGGCGCGCCTTTATTTTAATAGTTTTTGCAGTACCGGTTAGGCCGAAAACAAGCCGCTGTTTTTTAAATCGCCCGCATACGGAACAACGATATCGGCTTTTTCTTCGAGCAGTTTTTCGCGATTCCCCAAACCTTCCGTTACGGCGCAGGTTATACAGCCGAAAGCCCGCCCCGCTTGAATGTCCGACGCCGAATCGCCGACCATTACAATCCGGCTTCGCTCCAAGCACACGCCGCGTTTTTTTTCGATGTCGCTTACCGCAAGCGCCAAGCCTTCCGGATCGGGCTTTATTTTGCTCAGCCGTTCCGGGCCGATGACGGCGTCGAAAAAGCCGCCGATTTTAAAATGCGCCAAAATTGTCTGCGCGACGCTCAGCGGTTTGTTCGAAACGACGGCGGCGTACACGGATTTTTCTTTCAGCGTTTCCAAAAGCTCATACATCCCCGGATACAGCACCGTTTTGTTTACCGGATTTTTTCGGTACCAGTCCACATACCACTCGAACAATTCCTGAAAATTTTTCATGTTCGCCGCATCCGCGTTTTGATATTCAAGCGCGCGGATTAAAAGTTTTTTCGCTCCGTCCCCGACAAAACTTACGAGTACGTCTTCCGGAAGCGTTTTATAGCCGAACGCTTCGAGCGCGGCATTGACCGATAAAGCGATATCCGCTCCCGAATTTATAATGACGCCGTCCAAATCGAATAAAACAGCCTGTACTTTCATAGTCATCTCCCGCAAGCCTTATTCCGGTTTGCTTTTATTTTGTTCTGCCGAGTACGGAACTCCGTATGCGCTTTACCGAACGCGCTTGCGCAACGGAGATTTTTTGACTCTCGGTGCCGTTTTTTACATCATCGCATTGCAGCACGAGGACGGCGTCTCCCGCAGACTTTTCTATTTTGACGGGAAAGCCCGTTACGACGCGGCCCGCGGAACCGATTTCTACAAGGTCGGAAAAGGCGATGGCGCTTTCGAGCACGTGTATCTTTCCCAAAAAATCCATTCCGAACGCTTCGGTTTTTTCCAGCCGAACGGAATCGGAGCGCAGCTGAGCGGAATGCACTATCGTTTTCCGCCGTATGCGGAGCAAAAGCTCTTCTTTTTGCTCTTTCGGCAAATTCATTTTTTCCAATTCCGTTTCCATTTGCCGAAGATGTTTTTCACAAAATTCATCGTTTTTCATCGAATCGGCATTCGTACTTTTTTTTGCAAAAAGAACATCAAGCCCGTCCGTGCCGCCGGAAAAGCGTGCCGCTGTATCAAGCCGCTCAAAAGGAAGCGGCTCTATTCCGCTTTCGGGATTTTTCAATCTGCCGATAAATTCCAAACCGCTTTTTTTTATCATTTCGAAGGCTTCATCGTCGTTCAAAAAATCGAGTAAATACACACCCGGCGAAAACGTCGTGCGTATATGCGGCGCAATGTACGGATTGTTTTCGACCAGTACGCGTTTGTCGTCCGTAACCTGCAGCACGTAGCCTTTAAAAAGGCTCCCCGAAGAATACAGGCCGTACCAATCCCGCAGCGAAAACAGCAGGTTTTGCGGAAGCTTGTGCGAAGCGGTTTTTTTCAAAAGCGATTCTATACCCTCGGGTTTTGCGCCGCCGGCAAAGGCGCGAAGGCAGGCGGTTTTTGTTATGCGGAAAGACGCAACGGCGGTACAGCTTTCAAGTTCCGAGCAGGACGCCAAATCGATAAAAACGGAAAGCGGAAGGTCTTTAAGCACGGTTATCGAAAATCCCGCATTTATGCTGACCGAATTGTCAAGCTGTTCCGAGCCTGTTCCATCGCTGCCGCGCAAAGAAGAAGGGGCATACAGTTCGGAGTTTACCGTAAATACTTCAAACGCTTCGTCCCGATTTTTTCCCGTCCGCTTCTTTTCCGCCGCCGAACCTTGCAACAAGCCGAATAAAATAAGCGCATCGGCAAGGGTTTCGGGTTTTAAAGTTTCGCCGGTTTCCGAAATATCCGCGGCTGTTCCCGTAAAACTTTCGCGCAAAAGCCGCCTGAAGCGGTTTTCTTTTTGCGGGAACTCGCCCTGCCGCTCTTTGAGCAAAAACAGCAAGCCCTGCGCATTCCGCCGGGAAAGCCCGTCCCGCGGCATAAGCAATAAAAAATCCCGTACAAGGACGGCGGTTTTTTGAAGCTCGTCGCGCGGAACATCGTACGGCGCGCTGCTGCAATCCGCAAGACAAAAAGCGGCGGCAATATAGGAAGCGCGGTTTAAAGGCGGAAGCAAAGCAAAGCTTTTCCATTTTGCAAAATCGGGCTCAAAAAGCGTTTCCCGGCCAAATTCTTTTTTTCGGAACAACGACAAATTGAGCAGCGCTTTGTGCATTTTTTGCAAAAAATCGGCCGAAATTTCAGGGAATCGAAGACCGACAAACTCGTGCGTCTTTTTTTTAAAACTTCTGTCCGAACGGCAGCAATCGGGATTTTCGGCGGTAAAAGCAAACCACGACGCCAAAAGCCGCGCCGATAAAAAATGCCGTTTGCATACCGCCGGCACGTCCGACCCTTCCGCCCGACAGAAAGCTTCCGGGTCGGCGGACACTTGGCACACGGGATGCGCTTGCGGAAAAAGCAAATCGGTGTTTATAAGCGGTTGGATGTCGCTCAACAGCAGCGGATTTACGTCAAAATATTCTTTTGCATTTTCCGCATCTTTGCGCCGGAATAAAATCAGCCGTTCTTCAAGGTTCAAAAAAACATTGTGCAAAAAAGCAAACGAAAAGGTCGGCGAAAAAAAGGCGGCGGCTTTTTCTTTTGTGCAAAACGGAATGTATAAAACCGCGGCAATAATCATAAGTTCTTCGCGCGAAAGCAGTTTTATAAGAACGCGCCTGTTTTCTTCTTTGTGCAAAAAAGAAGTAAGCGCTTCTATGAGCTTTTGCTTGTTGTACGGCGTTTTTATTTCGCCCAAATAAAGACGCATGAGGCCGAAAAAGCCCGGTTCGTCCATTGCGGTAAGGGATTCCCGCCAAGGCGCTATATCGTACGGCAAAAGCGCTTTCACTGCATGCCTCCCCCGACGGCACGTGCAGCGTCCGCCGTACCGGCCGCCGCTTCACCGATGCATTCTTCGATTGTGCGCACCAGACGATAAGAATAGCCTTGTTCGGCAAGAAATTTTTGCCGGTTTGCGCCGAAGTCTTCTTCCTGCGTTCCGGCCGAAATCAGCGTTATAAAGCGGGCCGTACGGGTTTTCGGCCGCAAAATCCGACCGAGCCGCTGCGCTTCTTCCTGCCTGCTTCCGAAGGTTCCCGACACTTGAATCGCCATGGACGCATCCGGCAAATCGATTGCGAAATTCGCAACCTTGGATACAACCAAGACACGTTCTTTTCCTTTGCGGAAAGCATCGTACACGGCATCGCGTTCGCGCACCGGCGTTTTTCCCGTAATAAGCGGCACTTTCAGCACGTCGGCGATTTTAAACAGCTGGTCCAAATATTGGCCGATGATGAGGATTTTATCTTCGGAAAAGCGCCGGACCAGTTCGCACACGATAGGAATTTTTACCGGATTTTCGCCGGCAATGCGGTGTTTTTGACGCAGCGCGGCAACCGCATAATCGAGTTCTTTGCCTTTATCCATGTCCACGCGGAATTCTATACATTCGGCGCCGGCAATCCATCCCGCGCTTTCAAGCTCCTTCCACGGAACGTCGTAGCGTTTCGGCCCGACCAAAGAAAATACCAAGCCTTCGCATCCGTCTTCGCGCACGAGGGTTGCGGTTAAGCCGACCCGGCGTACGGCTTGAAGTTCGGCCGTTACACGAAATACGGGAGCCGGCAAGAGGTGCACTTCGTCGTAAATAATGAGCCCCCAACTGCGTTCGCGGAAGAGTTTAAAATGCGGATAGGCGCCTTCTTTTTTCGGGCGCCACGTTAAAACCTGATATGTCGCAACGGTTACCGGCTTGATTTCTTTGTTTTCTCCGGAATATTCGCCGATTTGATCCGGACTTAAATCAGTTTTATCTAACAGTTCGCTTATCCATTGATGAACGGAAGAAATGTTCGCCGTAACGATGAGCGTACTTGTTTGCAGTTTTTCCATAAGCAGCATGCCGACAATCGTTTTTCCCGATCCGCAGGGCAGCACGATTGTACCGAATCCCGTTCCCGGTCCGCCGTTCCCCCAAAAGGAAGCGGCCGCTTCTTTTTGGTATTCTCTGAATGTAAAATCTTTTCCCGATAAGGTGCGTTCCCGCAGCGAAAAAGAAAGCCCTTCTCCTTCGCGGAGCGGCACCTCGTCTTTTACGGGCCAGCCGGTTTTTAAAAGTTCTTCTTTTATCGTTCCCCTGTCGGTAAGCAAAAGCTTAAAGGCGAACACGGGCGGCCGGCCGCCTGTCGTCTTTTCGGAGTTTTCGGTTTTCGCGGTGGCACAAGCGTCGGACAGGGGTTGCAGATATTTTAACAGTTTTTTATTTGCTTCCAGTTCGCGGTATACGGCAAGCGATTGCGTTTCCAAAATCAGGGTATCTTCGCCTTCCGAACCGGAAAGCGGATCGGGAAGAAGCCGCAGTTTGCCGAATCGGGAAGCGGTTTCGCGGATCCAAACGATAATCGGCTGCGGAACGTCGAAACGCGAATAGGTTTTTAAAACGTCGACGGCATAGTCGGGAGAAAAACCGGCGCTTGCGGCATTCCACAAAGAAAGGGGCGTGAGGCGATAGGTATGCAGATGTTCCGGCGAGCGCTCCAATTCCGCAAAGGGAATTAAAGCGCGGCGGCATTCGTTCGCCAAGGGTGCGTGAATATCCAAAAGCAGGGTTTTGTCGCCCTGTACGATAAGAGGATTGGAATTCTGCATAACAGTCTATTTTAATCGGTTAAACTGAATTCTTCAAGACGCCCCAGCTGTTTTATTTTATCGGTAAGCGAAAAAATATCCAAAGACGGCGGAACGCGCACGGAAAACGAAATGCTCAAGTGTTTTTGTCCCAAAATGCGCGTTACGTCGGTAGTCATAATAATCAAGCCGTTCGCGTGAATAAGCTTGCTTAAAGCGTCAAGGTCGACCCGTTTGTTTTCGAATACCAAATTCAAGTGTTTGGCGCGTTCGGCAGGGAAATATTTTTCTTCAACCTTTTCAAGAAAAATCAGGGCAAAGACATACAAAAACAGGGCTGTATAGGCGGGAATTACAAAGCCCGCGCCGATCGCCAAGCCCAAAGCGGCCGACGACCAAATTATCGCGGAAGACGTTAAACCTTTAATGTTCAAACCTTGGCGCAAAATCGTACCGGCACCCAAAAAACCTATACCGGACACAACCTGAGCGGCAATACGTGCAGGATCTCCGCGGGCGGGATTTTCGGACAAGCGCGCCGTATACACCGAAAGCAGCATCAACAGCGTTGAAGACACGGAAATTAAAATGAGCGTGCGCATACCGACAAACTGCTGCCGGTGCTTGCGCTCCCAGCCTAAAATGCCTCCGGCAATAAAGCTGAGAAAAATACGCATCAGACACGCGTACCAACCGAGATCCGTCCCGAAAAATAGATCGTGTATTTTAGCCAATGTCATAATTTATTATCGGTTAAAAAGATGCCAACCTACAGAAAATTTTGAACCGGGACGAAGCCAGCGCGCGGCCTGTTTTTTACCGCCGCTTTTAGATGTTTCGGCAGCGGATAGTGCGGAAAAAACAAAGTCCGCCGTTTCGCCGTCGTTTTCCGCCGCAGGGTCTTCTTCGCACAGCAAAAAATCGATACCCGAAGCAAATGCGTCCGACAGAGCCGTTTGTTCGGCAAAGGTTTTAAATGCGGACGCGGCGGCAAGCACAAAGGCCTGCGACGGACTTACGGCTTCTTTCCGCGCGCCGAATTTCGCGTTTTCGGGATAGGGCTTAAAAACAAAGCACAGCGTTCCTCCGCCGAGTTTTGCAAACCGGCCGAGCAGTTCGCGCGTTATGTGCATGTATGAAGCAATCAAATCGTCTATACCGGAAGAAAGCGATTGGCTGTCGCGCAGGTGAATTTTATTTATGTAAGAAAGCGTATCGAATATAAGCAGCGCGTGAGTCAGCTTGGGCAGCGCCGTTTGCGCTTCAAAAACAAAAGAGCGCGCCGACACGGGAGAAGCTTTTTGCCATACAAAACCTTTAACCGGTTCGGCGGGAATTTGAGCGCTTTCGTCGTCGGCAAGCGATGTTATAACGGAAAAACCGTTTGCCGAAGCGGCCTTTACAAATGCACGCGTTTCCGGAAAATCCTTTCCGGCGATTATAATGCCCTTGTCCATAGTAAAAGTATAACAAAGCTTTTCTCTTTTCTCAAGTACGCGTGTTGACTGTCGACGCGTCATAGGGTATTCTTCGAATATGAAAATTTGGATAAAGTTTCTTATCGGCTGTACGCTCGGCATTCTTTTGGCTTTGTTTTTGCCCTTCGAACACATTCAACTCAAAGCTTTTTTTAAATTTTGCGCGGAACTTACCGTAAGAATGGGACGGTATTTTTTGCTGCCCGTTCTTTTTTTCAACATGACAATCGCCGTAACCAAGCTGCGCGACACGCGGAAACTGCTGCGCACCGGTCTTTTTACCCTCATAACCGGAGCGGGAATTACGCTTATAACGACTTTAATCGGCATCGTTTCCGCCCTTATCATAAAACTGCCGCGCATTCCCATTTCGGTTGAAAAACTGTCCGAACCGATAAGCCTGAATCTTTCCGAGCATTTTTTATCCTTATTTCCGTACAACGGCGTCGGTGCGCTTTTTGACGGCGCTTTTTTGTTGCCCGTTTTTGTTTTAGCCGGATTTTTGGGTGCGGGCTTCGCATCCGACAGCATCAGAGCAAAGCCCGCCTTTACTCTGTTCGATTCGCTTTCCAGAATCAGCTACGCCGTGTTAAGTTTTTTTACGGACTTAATCGCAATCGGCATCATCGCCGTATCGTGCATGTGGGCGCTGACTTTTTTTGAAACCCTCGCGTCGGGAACTTTTACCGGGTTATTCCTTTTATTGATTGCGGATACCGTCATCATTATCGCAGGCCTTTTGCCCGTACTTTTGCGCTTTTTGTGCCGCGAAAATCACCCGTATAAGGTTTTGTTTGCCGGTATTGCGCCGATTATCGGGGCTTTGTTTTCGGGCGACGTAAATTTCAGCCTTGCGCTGAACCTTCGGCACGCAAAAGACAGTTTGGGCATCCGGCGCAGAATCGGAGCGGTAAGCATGCCGATTTTTTCCGTTTTTGCCCGCGGCGGAACGGCCATGGTTATCGCCGTATCTTTTATCGTCGTTCTGCGCTCCTACTCCAGCCTCGGCATCTTTTTCAGCGACATTCTGTGGCTCACGGGGCTGTCGTTCGGCATTTCGTTTTGCTTAGGCTCTTTTCCGACCGGCGGCGCGTTCGCGGCTCTTACGATTTTATGTACCGTCTACGGGCGCGGCTTTGAAGCCGGTTATTTGCTGCTCAAGCCCGCCGCTGCCGTTATCTGCGCCTTTGCCGCCGCAATAGACACGGCTATATCGCTGTTTGCAACCTACTATGTCGCCTCGCGCGAAAAGATGGTTATCCATAAAGAATTGAAGCAGTATGTTTAATCCGTCTCCAGCATTATCGTAAACGGACCGTCGTTGACGAGCGAAACTTTCATATCGGCACCGAAAATGCCGTGAGCAACCTTTGCAAAGCGGCTTTCGCAGCACGACAAAAAATATTCATATATGCTTTTTGCATAAGCAGGCTCGGCGGCGTTTTCAAAGCCCGGCCGGTTGCCGCGCTTACAGTCCGCATACAGCGTAAACTGCGAAACCACAAGCAGTTCTCCGCCTACGTCTTCTATCGATAAATTGGTCTTTCCGTTTTCGTCTTCAAAAATACGCAGTTTTCGGATTTTTTCCGCCGTTTTTTCGGCAATTTCTTTTGTGTCCGCATGGGTTACGCCTAAAAAAACAAGAAATCCGCGCGAAATTGAAGCGCAGCATTCACCGTCAACACAAACGGAAGCCGAAAGAACACGCTGAATTAATGCTTTCATTATACGATAATGCCCTTTGTTGAAGGAATCGCGTTTCCGCGCCGGCTGTCCGGGGCAACGGCGTCGCGGATCGCGCGCGAAGCGGCTTTAAACAGCGCTTCCATTTTATGATGGTCGCTTCTGCCGCGCAGCGCATCAAGGTGCAAAGAACACTTTGCCGTGCTTACAAAGCCCTGCCAAAAATCTTCAAAACAATCGGTTTGAAACAGCGTTTCCTTTCCGTTCGGCGCGCGGCTTACAAGCGGAGTACCGGTTAAATTCGCTTCACACACAAGATAGGAGCGCCCGCCGAAATCGACCGCGGCACGGCACAGCGTTTCATCCATCGGGTATAGGCAGGATCCGGCGCGGTAAATCCCCGCACACGAACCGAGTGCTTGAGCAAAGGCGCTGCCTAAAACGATCCCCGTATCTTCGAGCAAGTGGTGCTGATCGACTTCCAAATCGCCTTTCAACGTACCGGAAAGATCAAACAAACCGTGTTTGCAAAACGAGTGCAGCATGTGCGTAAAAAAACCGACGGGACAATCGACATTGCATACACCTGTGCCGTCCACGTTAAGAGAAAGCGATATGTTCGTTTCGGCGGTCCGCCGCTCTATAAAGGCCGTTCTGTTCATTTTACGCCAGTACCTTCCGCAGTTCATACTCCAAAATATCGGTTGCGCCCAACTCTTTTAAACGCGGCAGCAAGGCGGGAACTTCGCTTTGTTTTACCGCAATCTTTACGGCATAGCCGGCGGAGTTTAAGGCGCCTGTGCCGGAGGAATCGGCGGTATTTCCCGAATAAAGCGGCGATATGGTCGGGCTTCGCATGGAAGGAAGCGCATGCACAAGCTTGTCGAAATTTTCGGCACTGACGTTCATTTCAAGCATAACGCGCCCGTGAGCGTTCAGCACGGCTTCAAACAGCATTTTCAATTTAAGGATTTTTTGCTTTTTTACGGGATCCGCCATTGCGGCCTTCGACGCAAAAAAGCGCGTGGAACTGTTCAGTATCGTTTCGACAATGCGCAACCCGTTTTCGGCAAGGGTACGGCCGGTCGCCGTGTTATCGATAATCATATCCGCATCGTCCGGCGGAAAAACTTCGGTCGCCCCGTATGTGCGGAAGACAACCGCTTCAAGCTTTTTTTCTTCAAGCCAGCGGCGCGCAATATGTTTGTATTCGGTCGCCACAATAAGACGCTTCGATTTTAAATCTTCATCTTTTAAGCCTGCCGGAACCGCGGCAACAATACGCACCGGATCGAAGCCCAAGTCCAAAACTTCTTCGACGTCGGCTTCGGTTTCTTCAACCCAATCGCGGCCGGTAAATCCGCAGTCGTGCGCCCCGAACTCCAACAGTTTACCGATATTTTGAGGTTTCATAACCTTTGCTTCCAAGTCGTCCTGATTGACAACCGGCCGGTACGCCCGCTCGGGCAGTTTTATAGAAATGCCGGCTCCGGCAAACAACTCGGCAACGTTATCGTAAATTCGGCCTTTCGGCAACAATACCTTTAATTTATCCATGCACCCATCATACAAAAAAACACCCGCCTTGTACAGACTTTACTACACAGAACGACATTTTTAATAAATATGTCAAAACAGACATGTGAAAATTTATACAGCCCTTGCCGTTCCCGTTATTCCGAAGTATACTGTTTGTATGAAAAGTTTTACAAAAGAACTATGGTTTAACACCTCAAAGGAACGCGAGTTTATCAATATTACACCGACGGTCGAACGGCTGCTTGCCGAGTCGGGCATACGTGAAGGCTTGGTTTTGGCAAATGCGATGCACATTACCGCAAGCGTCTTTATAAATGATGACGAAAGCGGCCTTCATCACGACTTTGACGTATGGCTTGAAAAACTTGCGCCGCACGAACCGGTTTCATCGTATCGGCACAATGTCGGCGAAACAAACGCGGACGCGCATATGAAACGTCAAATTATGGGACGCGAGGTTGTCGTGGCCGTTACCGAAGGAAAGTTGCACTTAGGACCCTGGGAACAGATTTTTTACGGCGAGTTCGACGGCAGACGAAAAAAGCGCGTACTGGTAAAAATCATCGGAGAATAAGATCGTGAATCAAAAACAAAACTACGACAAGCTTTTTTCTCTTGAACTTGAACGCATAGCACAGTCGAGCGAGTTTATATACAAAAAACCGCGCCTTTTGCTCCACGCATGCTGCGGTCCCTGTTCGTCGGCCGTATTGGAACGCCTTGCCGATCATTTTAAAATTACGATTTTTTATTATAATCCGAACATCCACCCGGCCACCGAGTATGAGCGCCGGCTCGAAGAACTTGCTTTCTTTTTGAACCGTCGCCAACATAAACATCGAACGGAAACGTCGGACTCGACAGTCGACCTTGTTCGTGCCGATTACAATATCGGGGATTTTTTTGCCGCCGTCAACATCGAAGAACTTCCCGAACGGGCGCAAGAATCCGAGCGCGGCGAGCGCTGTTTTGCCTGTTATCACCTGCGCATGAAAAAAGCGGCTTTGTACGCGCTTGAAAACGGCTTCGACTATTTTACGACAACGCTTTCGATCAGCCCGCACAAAAACAGTGAAAAGATCAACGAGATCGGAGCCGCCCTTGAAAGAGAACTGTCGGAAGCCGGCTTGGCGTCCAATGCTCCGCTTCGGCAAAAACCCGCCGTCCCGCGTTATTTGTATGCCGATTTTAAAAAACAGAACGGCTACAAGCGCTCCCTTGAAATTTCCGCCGAATACGGACTGTACCGCCAAGATTACTGCGGATGCATATATTCAAAACAAAACAGTGAAACCCACCGTTCCGCGCAGCAGAACCGCGTCAACGCAGAGGTTTTTTCTTGAAAATCTTCTTAAACGCTTCATCTTGCTTTTTTTTGCTGCTTTCGGCGGCACAAATTTTTCTTTTTGCGGACTTTTCGGCATCGGTCTTAAATATTTGGGTTTAAGTTTTCACCCAGCAGGAGCCACAACCGCGCCATTCGAACAAAAATGTTTCACGTGAAACATTTTAGGATGAATATGAAAAAATGATTGATTATTATCCGGTGATTTCGGCAGCGATGAAAATGTTTTTATCAAACGCTACTCTTTCGATATAAAACCTTGCCGTCAATTCGGCAAACATTCACCGTAAGATTCCCGAAAAACATCCATATGAATTAAATTTCCGCTTGTAATAAAACGATCTCGGAATAAAAATCGGAGGATTCTATTTTATAAGAGCCATTTCTCGGTTTATGCGTTCTTCAACTTACAAAACTCGATATAATCATCAACGGAAGATTCAAAGGCGGCTTTCAGTTCCGAAACGGAAGAGCCTTCAAATTTATTTCAAACAGGTGTTTTATTTTGTACATCCGTTTTTTTTTCCAATATTTCGCCGTTTTCCGCGCGCTGAACAAAAACATAGCCTAAACCGGCATACAGATTTTTGGCGGCGGAATTGGAATCCTCTACATGTAGTCTGATTGTATCGTAGCCGCGTTCAGCCAGAAGTTTTTCAGCAAGCCTGAGCGCTTTGCGCGCTATGCCTTTACGCCGGTATTCGGGACGAACAAAGATATCCATAAGAAAAGCGATATCCCTTCCTTCTTTTTCGACGGCAAAAAACCACAGATAACCGACCGTGATTTCGGCATCACTGTCTGCATAAATACCGGCATAGTCGGAACTAATATCAACACTGTCGGTTACCTGTTTATCGGGACAAAAATCGTTTATTTCGATTGCGTACAGATAATGTTTTTTTATTTTTTCACCGTCGGGAAGAAGGGCGTCGATTTCTTTTTCGCAAGCCGAGCGGGATTGTTTTGAAAACGCGGCGAGGTTTTCAATCATATAAGGCTTAATTGTTTTATAAAGAGCGCCGTCCACGGGCTTTAAAACAATATTCGCCATAACGCCTGTTTTTTCCCTTTATTCTTCTTTTTCGACGCGGTCTACACCGATGACAAAGTCGGGTGAATCGATTTTAAGAATGCATACGCCTTGGCTTGCGCGTCCCTGCTGGCTTATTGCGGACGCCGCAAGTTTGAGGGTTTTTCCCTGACTGGTTATACACATCACTTCGTCGGTGTCGGCAACGGCAATGACCCCGACAACTTCGCCTGTTTTGTCATTTACGTTGTAGCCGATTTGGCCTTGCGTTCCGCGTGAATGCACCGAAAACTGATCGAAGTCGACGCGCTTTCCGTAGCCGGATTCGGTAACCAAAAGCATATTCGCGTTTGTATCGACGCGGACGGCGGCGGTTAATTCGTCCCCGACTGCAAGTTTTAAGCCGGAAACGCCGCGTGAAGAACGTCCCATCGGACGCACCGACGTTTCGGTTATGCGCAGCACTTTTCCGCGGCGGGAGGCAAGCGCCAAATCGTCGCTTCCGCCGGTAAGAATCGCCGAAACGATTTTATCTCCCGCGTCGAGGTTGATTGCAATAATGCCGCGCGTTTTTGCGTTTTTAAAATCGGCGGTTTTAACTTTTTTAATAACGCCGTTTGCGGTCGCCATAAACAAATGCTGTTCTTCGCTGAATTCGCGAAGCGATACGACCGTTGCGATTTCTTCGTTCGCACCGATCGCCAAAAGGCTTTTTATATGAGAACCGCGGGATGCGCGGCCGGCTTCGGGAATTTCGTGTACCTTAATCCAATAGGCTTTTCCCTCGGTCGAAATAAAGACAATGTAGTCGTGGGTGGACGCGACAAAAAGTTGTTTTATGTAATCGTCTTCAACGAGTTTTGCGCTGTTCGAGCCCTTGCCGCCCTTTCCCTGATTTTTATACGCGGTAACGGGAATGCTCTTTATATAACCCAAGTGCGAAATAAGAATGACCATATCTTCTTCTTTGATTAGGTCTTCTATATTGATTTCTTCCACTTCGTCCGAAACGATGTCCGTGCGCCGATCGTCGCCGAATTTTTCGGCAAGTTCAAGCGTTTCGTTTTTTACAAGCTGAAGGATTTTTTCCGGATGCGCAAGAAGGTCTTTGCATTTTTCGATAAAAAGTTCCAACTCTTCCAATTCTTTTTTGAGCGTTTCGATTTCGAGACTTGTGAGGCGCTTAAGCTGCATATCGACAATCGCTTGCGACTGAACGTCGTCAAAACCGAAGCGCTTGGAAAGCGCGTCCTTTGCCGTTTGCGTGTCGCGCGACGAGCGGATGATTTTTATCACTTCATCGATGTTATCGATGGCGACGATGAGGGCGCGCAGGATGTGGGCGCGCTCTTCGGCTTTGCGTAAATCAAAACGGATGCGCCGTGTTACGACTTCGTTGCGGTGCTCGACAAAATAGGCAACCAAAGACTTTAAAGTTAAAACTTCCGGCCGGCCTTTTACGAGCGCAAGGTTGTTTACGCTGAACGAAGACTGCAGCGCGGTTTTTGCAAAAAGCTGATTCAATACGACTTTGGCGATGGAACCGCGTTTAAGCTCGATAACGATGCGCAAGCCGGCGCGGTCGGACGTTTCGTCGTTTATGGCCGCTATACCGTCGATGACCTTTTCGCGCGCAAGCTCACCGATGCGGCTGCACAGCACGGTTGTATTTACCTGATAGGGAACTTCGGTAAACACGATACTTTCACGACCTTTTTTATCGACTTCAATATTAAAACGGCCGCGTACGATTATTCTGCCCTTGCCGGTTTTAAAAGCTTGTTTAATGCCTTTGCGGCCGTAGATAACGCCGCCTGTAGGAAAGTCGGGGCCCTTTATGTGTTTTGAAAGTTCGTCTATTGAAATATCGTTGTTGTCGATGTATGCGGCAACGGCTGCGGCAATTTCGCGTAAATTGTGCGGCGGCATATTCGTCGCCATACCGACCGCAATACCGGAAGAACCGTTTGCAAGCAAAAAGGGAAACTTTGCCGGCAAAACGGTCGGCTCGACCGTAGATTCGTCAAAGTTCGGAATAAAGTCGACGGTTTCTTTTTTGATGTCTTCGACCATCGTTTCGGCAAGCCGGGCCATTTTGGCTTCGGTATAACGATAGGCTGCGGCAGGGTCGCCGCCGATGGTGCCGAAGTTTCCCTGCGGATGGATGACCGGATAACGAAGCGAAAAGTCCTGCCCCAAGCGGACAAGCGCGTCGTATACGGAAGCGTCTCCGTGCGGGTGATAACTTCCCAGTACATCACCGACAATTTTTGCACACTTTCGCGTCGGACCGGAATAGCGCAGGTTGCGTTCTTCCATGGAATACAAAATGCGCCGGTGAACGGGCTTGAGTCCGTCGCGGACGTCGGGCAAAGCGCGGCTTACGATAACGGACATCGAATAATCTATGTATGCGCGCTTCATTTCCGTTTCAATAGGAATCGAAATTAAAACGCCGCCTTCCGGGGTTTTTTGTTCTTCCATCAATATTCCTTCAATCTTCCTTATACGTCCAGATTTGCGTAAACGGCATTTTCTTCAATAAATTTCCGGCGCGGTTCAACTTCTTCGCCCATCAGCGTACTGAATATACGGTCGGCTTCAACCGCATCGGGAAGCGTTACCTTCATCATTTTTCTGCGCGCAGGATCCATCGTCGTCTCCCACAACTGGGTTCCGTCCATCTCACCCAAACCTTTATAACGCTGCACGCTGATTTTTTCCGAATCGCGCCCGATTTCGGTAAATACTTTGTCGCGCTCGTTATCGTCGTATACGTACCACTCTTTTTTATTGAATACTATTTTATACAAAGGCGGCATCGCAAGATACACAAACCCTTTTTCGATAAGCTCGGGCATATAGCGGAAAAAGAAGGTTAAAAGCAGCGTGCGTATGTGCGAACCGTCGACATCGGCATCGGCCATAATGATGATTTTATGATAACGTATTTTTTCAATATTAAAATCTTTGCCGATGCCCGTTCCCAAAGACGCGATAACCGGCTGTAATTTTTCGTTATTTACGACTTTATCCAAACGCGTACGCTCGACATTCAGCATTTTTCCCCACAAGGGCAAAATAGCCTGCGTTTTACTGTCGCGGCCTTTTTTTGCCGAACCGCCTGCCGAATCTCCTTCCACTATGTACACTTCGCATTTTGCAGGATCTTTTAAAGAGCAGTCGGCGAGTTTTCCCGGCAAACCGAAGCTGTCCAAAGAACTTTTGCGCCGCGTCGCTTCTTTTGCTTTGCGCGCCGCAATGCGGGCCGCCGCCTCTCCAACGCATTTTTCCAAAATCAAATCTATAACTTTGGGGTTTTGCTCAAAAAACAAAATAAGCTGTTCGTAAGCCAGCGAATCGACAATGCCGCGAACGTCGGTGTTGCCCAACTTTGTTTTCGTTTGGCCTTCAAACTGCGGTTCGGGCACCTTTACCGATAAAACGGCGGTAAGGCCGGCACGAACGTCTTCGCCGGTCAGCTTTTCTTCTTTGTCGAGTTTTTTTAAAAGTTTTGCGTTGTTTTTTAAAAACTCGTTCATAACTTTTGTAAGCGCCGATTTTAAACCGTCCAAGTGGGTGCCGCCCTCTTTTGTGTTTATATCGTTTACAAAAGATAAAATATTCTCGTTGTATCCGTCGTTGTATTGAACCGCAAGTTCGACAACGATGTCGTCGCGGCTGCCTTCGATAAAAATCGGCTCGGCCGGAATAACCGCCTTGCCTTCATTTAAATACGAAACAAACTGGCGGATACCGCCGTCGAATTGATACACTTTTTCCCGCGGCGTCGTAAGCCGTTCGTCGCGGAACACAATCGTTATATTGCCGTTCAAAAAGGCAAGTTCGCGCAAGCGCATCGCAAGCACGTCAAAACTGTATGTGGTCGTTTCGGTAAAAATCGAAGGGTCGGCTTTCCAGCGGATGGTCGTTCCGTTTTTATCCGTCGTGCCTATTTCTTTTACCGGCGCAAGCGATTTACCCGCCGCGTATTTTTGGTAGTATTTTTTTCCGTCTTTTTCGACAAAGGCTTCAAGCCACAAAGACAGCGCGTTTACGCACGAAACGCCGACACCGTGCAACCCCCCGGAAACCTTATAAGAACCCTTGTCGAATTTGCCGCCGGCATGAAGGCGTGTTAAAACCAATTCCAAAGCACTTATGCCTTCGGTCGGGTGAATATCCACGGGAATACCGCGGCCATTGTCTTCAACGCGCACAATATCGTCCGGTTCCAGTACTACGGTAATGCGGTCGCATTGGCCGGCCATCGCTTCGTCTATGGAGTTATCCACAACTTCATACACCAAGTGATGCAAACCGTCGGGACCGGTAGAACCGATGTACATACCGGGGCGTTTGCGGACAGCCTCAAGGCCTTTTAAAACTTGAATGTTTTGAGCCGAATAACCAGCACTCATGAAAAATCCTTAAAAAAGAGGTATAAAAAGCAGTAATTTCATTATAGTCATATTGCGGAAAAAAGTAAAGGCAGGTTATAATGACGTGCTATGGCTACATGGGATTATTCGGCCTTTTGGCACGAAGGTATAGAGCAGCTCAAAGAAGAATTTTCTTCAAAAAAACGTCTTCAGGAATTCGACATGTGGTTTTCGCCCGTCAAATATGTAAATTCAAAAGAATCCGCTATCGTAGCCGCGTGCCCTTCAAAATTTTTGGAAGATAATTTCGTTTCGCGCGGATATGCGGCCGCCGTGCAAAAAAAGCTGCATGAATTGTCCGGAAAATCGCTTAAACTTGAATTTATTATACGCGTTCCGGACGAATCGGCCGATAAAAGCAAAAAAGCCGAAAGCCGGCCTCAACACAATCAGCAAAAAAGCCAAAGCGAAAACGCCGAGGCGAAAAAAATCAAAAAACATCCCGATTTGCGCGAAGATTATACGTTCGATACCTTTGTAATGGGAGAAAACAATTCGTTTGCGTATAACGCGGCCCTTGCCATTTCAAAAAATCCCGGTCGAACGTACAATCCCATTCTCATTTACGGCGGCGTCGGTTTGGGAAAAACACACTTAATTCAAGCGATAGGGAACGCCGTTTATCAGACGGGCAATTTTAAAGTCATATATATTACCGCCGAAAATTTTACAAACGAATTTATTCAGTCCTTAAACGAAAAAACCGCGCAAAAGTTCAAAAACAAATACCGTTCGGTAGACGTTCTTTTAATAGACGACATTCACTTTTTGCAGAATAAAGAAGGAACGCAGGAAGAACTTTTTTATACGTTTGATACGTTGTACAATTCGTTTAAACAAATCGTCTTTACCTGCGACCGTCCCATATCGGAATTAAAAAACCTGACCGAACGGCTGCGTTCCCGTTTCGAGCGCGGACTGAACGTCGATTTGCAGCCGCCCAAATACGAAACCCGGCGCGCTATTTTGGAAAAAAAGCTCGAATACATGCGCTCGCAATCTTCGTCGCAGTTTATATCGTTTATTCCCGACGAAGTGATAGATTTGATTGCGCAAAACGTCGAAACGAACGTGCGCGATTTGGAATCCTGTCTTACCAAAATAATAGCCTATGCCGAATTGGTGCAAAACAAAATAACGCTGGACATTGCGCGTCAACAGCTGCGCGACAAATTCTCTTCGGCACAGCCCGAAAATATAAATATAGACATTATACAGCGGGTCGTTGCCGACGACTTTAATATTTCGCTTTCCGATATACGCGGAAAAAAGCGCACAAAAAACGTGGTTTTGCCCCGGCAAATTGCCATGTATTTGGCACAGGAATTGACCGAATTTTCCACGACGGAGCTCGGCATGGAATTCGGCGGAAGAGATCACACAACCGTTATGCATTCGTGTCAAAAAATCCGCGAAGCGATCATTACCGATTCGAAACTGGATTCAAAAATTCAATATCTTATAAAAAATATAAAGGATTATAAAAAATAAGATACACAAGTTGTGCAAAATATGCTATTATGTTGTTGATGCCGTATTGAAAACCGCAATGCCTTGTTGATATGTGGATATTCGAGTAAAAACAATAACGGCTTATTAAACGCGTAAATTGTTGTAAAAGAATAAAATACATAAAGTATCCACTTTTACACAAGCCTTATTATTACTGTTACTATTATATATAAATATATATATAATAATACAAAAACGGAGGAACTATGAAATTCACATTCGACAGAGATGCAATACTCAAAGAAATAGGAATTGCGCAGGAAATAATTTCCACAAAAAACGCTCTTTCCATACTTTCAAACGTTTTATTTATAGCCGAAAACAATTCGCTTACGATAAAAGCTACCGATATAAAAGTCAATTTCGAAACCAAAATTCCCGTTGAAGTCGAGGAAGAAGGAACGACAACCGTTTTTTGCGATAAATTCATCAGTATTTTGAATACGCTTCCTTCCGGCGATGTGGAATTTTCACAAAAAGATATAAACGTTGTTATAAAGCCCATAACTAAAAAAGTCCGCTTCCAGCTGAAAAGTATGGCAAGCGATAAGTTCCCCGAATTCGCTTCCGAACAAAATATTCCGTGGTTTGAAGTTCCCGCCGCGGAATTTAAGGCGATGATTACACAAACGATTTTTGCCGTTTCCGACGATGAAACGCGTTATTTTATGAACGGTGTATATTTCGAAAAAAAAGAGGAAAATCTCGTCATGGTTGCCACGGACGGGCGGCGTCTTGCGTATTCGGCAAAACCTTTATGCGCCGGTATTGCGGATTTTCAGCCGGCAATCGTTCCGCCGAAAATTTTAAATATTATTTTAAAACGGCTTCCTTCCGAAGGAAATCTTTCAATGGCTGTTTTAAACAAAATGATATATTTTAAATTCGGCAATTACAGCTTTGCATCGGTTTTAATCGACGGTCAGTTTCCGAATTATCAGCGCGTTATTCCGGAAGCGCAGGACAAAAAGTTTCAAATAAACCGCAGAGATTTACTCGATGCTTTACGCCGTGTCGGGCTTTTGGTTGAACAAAAATCGCGCCGTGTGTATTTCGATCTCTCGGAAGGTATGTTGACGATAACGGCACAAGAGTCCGAAATCGGAACGGCGAAAGAAGAAATTCCGTGCCGTTATGCGGGCGAACATATAACGATTGCACTGAATTATCTGTATGTGGAAGAACCGATGAAGGTAATCGATACGGAATATATAACCTTTGAATTTACTGAATATATGAAGGCGATTACATTGAAACCCGAACCGGCTCAGGACTTTTTCCATATCATAATGCCGATGCAGGCGGAATAGAGTTTGTGCCTTTTTTATCGGTATCCCCGGTCGGTTTTCGCAATATAAAAGATGCCGCTATAGATCTTTTTGCTCCGGAAGTTTTTTTAACGGGCGAAAACGGACAGGGTAAAACGAACATTTTGGAATCTTTATATATGATTTCATACGGATCTTCTTTCCGCACAAAAAACGATGCGGAAATTATCCGTTCGGGCGAAGATTCTTACGGTATACGCGGATTTTATAAAGACGAAAACGGAAAAGCCGATACGATTGCCATTCAATATGCAAAAAGCGCCGGAAAAAAAAAGCTGTTAAAAAACGGAAAAGTTTTAACCGACCGTAAAGATTTAATACAGACGATACCCTGCGTTCTTTTTTGTCACGACGATTTGGATTTTGCCGTGGGAGAGCCGGAACGGCGGCGTTTTTTTATCGATCAGTCTTTATCGATGTACGACGTTTTATACATAGACGTTTTGCGCAAATACAAAAAGATATTGAAAATACGCAACATGCTTTTGCGCGACGAAAAATACGAAATGCTCGATATTTACGATATCGAATTGGCAAAAAACGGTCTTACGATTGTTAAAAAACGGAACGAAGCGCTGTTCCGCTTCAATCGAATTTTTGCGCCCTTATACGAAGAAGTTACGGGAATCGATAAGGTTTCCATTGCCTACGATTCGTCGTGGAAAGAAAAAAAAGAGGAAGAAATCGTCGCGCTGCTTCAGGAAAAACGGCAAAGCGATATTGTAATGAAAACGACTTTAAGCGGGCCACACCGCGACAGGATCCGTTTTATGCGGCATCAGCAGCCGTTTATTCCGACCGCATCGACCGGCCAGCGGCGCCTTGCGGCTATTTTGCTCAGGGTATGCCAAGCCGTTTTATATACCGAAACCGTTTCGAAAAAGCCCGTTTTACTTATGGACGACGTTCTTTTGGAATTGGACATTGCAAAACGCGAACGCATAACCGCGCTGCTTCCCCAATACGATCAGCTTTTTTGTACCTTTTTGCCCGAAGAACCCTACGCGCGCTATAAGAGAAGTTCGACAAAGGTGTACGAAGTAAAAAACGGTGTTTTAACGCCGACGGCGTAAAAAGCGCAGGAGTTTTGCGTTAATGTGCAGTATCGGAGAATTTTAAATGAAAGCGGACGATGTATACGTACAAAAAGCTTCGGACTTATTGGATTCGATTTTTACCGATATTTTTTCCAAAGCGCCTCAAGGCGGAGCCGATTTGGAAAGAGGCTGGAAAAAGGTTTTGCAAAAAATAAGCGACGGCGAAAAACTTGCCGCGCACAGCCGCATTACGGATTTAAAAAACGATTTACTGCATATAGAAACCGATCATCCCGGCTGGATACAGCTTTTTAACATGCAGCAAAAACGTATATTAAAAGAGCTCAAAAAAGAATTCCCGGAACTGTCCGTAAAGGGTTTTTCCTTTGTTTTGCGCGGAAAAGGGAAAAAAACGGAAAGCGGTTTGCGCGATCTTACGGTTGAAGAAACGGAAGAATGGCTTAATGCGCGCGACGGTCGGTAAGAGAGTATACAAAAAAAAGATATATTTTAAAATAAAAAAAGGGCCGCTAAAGGAGGAGGAAAAGCGACCCTTTTATGATTGTTGCTGCTGAGGATACTATACGAAATTGTAAAAAAAATGTCAATACTTTTTTCGCATTTATTGCTTTTTTTTGCATTTTTTTGTAAAACAGACGAAAAGGAAGGAGTTTGCTATGAAAATAGGCATTATCGGTGCAATGAGTGTTGAAATCGAATATCTGAAAGAGATTCTTACCGGAATTGAAGCGGTTAAAAAGGGCGGCTTAGTGTTTTATACGGGAACGATTCGCGGCAAAGATGCCGTTATCGTGCAAAGCGGAGTGGGCAAGGTAAACGCCGCAATGTGCACAACTTTATTAATTGAATGCTTCGGCGTAACGCACGTCATCAATACGGGGGTTGCCGGCGGCTTAAAAGAAGGTTTGCACGTATTCGATGTTGTCGTGTCCTCGTGCTGCATACATCACGATGTGGATGCGACCGGCTTCGGCTATAAACCTTGCGAAGTTCCCGGTTTAAAAACGGTCGATTTTAAAGCGGACGCCTTCCTTATTGAAACCGCAAAAAGAGCGTGGAAGGAATGCGCTTTTTCATCGTCGCTTCTTGAAGGCCGCATCGCTTCCGGCGACGTTTTTGTCAATTCCGCGCAGCGCAAAAAAGAAATCCGTTCGTTATGCGATGCCGCCTGTGTGGAAATGGAAGGCGCTTCAATTGCACAAGTGTGTTTTTTAACCGGAATTCCGTTCGTAGTTATCCGCTGTATTTCCGACATGGCCGAAAATACCGAAGAAGTGTACGAAGAAAAAAAAGCCGCAAAAATAAGTTCGGTTTTGGTTGCGAATATATTCGGCTTGCTGTAATATATACCGTATGGAAAAGCTTGCGGTTGCGATTATTCCCGAACAATACACGGAAAGCTTTGTGTCGAACGTCTGCGAATGCGGGGCGCAAAAACTTATTGTTTTTTCGGGGCGCGGAACCGCAGGCCCCGTCTTACTGCAAAAACTGGGTTTGGGTGCAACAGAAAAATCGATAATCGGATTTTTTGCCTCATCCGATGTTTTTTCGTGCATACGCAGCTCTTGGGAAAAGTCGGAAGCGCAGCATAAAGATTGCACCGGCATCGTATTCAGCCTTTTAACGGAGAAACTCGATATGTCAAAAAAATCGGATCACACGCTTATTTGCGTTATCGTAAAATCGGGATACGGGGAAGCCGTTATGCAGGCCGCACGAAAAGCGGGTGCTCCCGGGGGAACAATTATCGATGCGAGAGGAACGGGAACCGAACAGGATATGAATTTTTTCGGCATACAGATTGTTCCCGAAAAAGAAGCGGTCTTGATTGTCGCCGAAACGAAAACCGCCGATGCGATAACCGAAGCGGTAAAAAAACTGCCGCATTTCGGAAAGCCCGACTCGGGCATACTTTGCACCTTTGCGGCCGAATCCTGTTTCCATCTGGGAACTCATAATTGAAGCCGCTTGACACGCGGGACATAGAGCGTTTTTTGCCGCCGCACATATCGGCGCTGTGTGCCGGAAAGATTACCGTTTTTAAAACAATCGACTCGACCAATTCCGAAGCAAAGCGGCGCTTATCCTGTGCCGAAAATTCGGCGGACGAAGATCTTGCCGCGCTGCACGGGACGGTTTTGATTGCCGAAGAACAAAGCGGCGGCCGCGGCCGTTCGGGCAAAAGCTTTTTTTCGCCCGCCGGAAGCGGAATATATTTGAGTCTTATTTACGTTCCCGATATTTCGGAGCATACAAACGCAGCCGGCGCGGCGCAAAGCGCCGATACTTCATTGATGACCGCTTTTGCCGCCGTATGCGTGTGCCGCTCTTTAAACGCCTTGGGTATAGACGGCCGCATAAAATGGGTAAACGATGTTTTTGTAAACGGGAAAAAAGCGTGCGGTATTTTAACCGAAGGTTTTATGCGCGGGAAGAAAATGGGTGCAGCTGTTGTCGGTGTCGGCATAAACGTATGCAAAGCACAATGCGAATTTCCCGGCGAATTGCGCGATATAGCCGGTTATATCACCGAAGATTCCGACACGGACAGAAACGCTCTTGCCGCATCGGTTATTTCGAACATGCTCGATGCATTTTCCGGCAAAACCGACGAGCGCGCACTGATGGACGAATATAAAAACCGCTCGTTTATTTTGGGAAAACGCATAAGGGTTATTTCGCCGCAACAAACGTATGAAGCGATCGCCCGCGAAATAACCGACGATGCCCACCTTATTGTTGAAGATTCCGCCGGAAAGCGGTACGAATTGCTTTCCGGCGAAGTGAGCTTGCGCGTTTAGCAGGCGACGATTTCTTTAATCAAAAATTCCCTGCCGCTCAGCGGTTCCAAACGTTCGCCGCTGCACTTCGGGCACTTTAAATTGTATTTAAACCCGTTGAATATTTCGCCGCAGTCTTTACATTTAACTTCACCCGGAATAACTTCCAATTCAAGTTGTGTGTTTTCAAAAGACGTTTTGTACGCGGCGGCAGGGAAACAGTCTTCAAGATAAGAAGGAACGACACCCGAAAGCTCGCCTACTTGCAAAACGATCTTTTCGACTTTCGAAAGTTTTTGTTCGTCGACTATTTCCTGCACGGTTTTTAAAACTTCGCACACGACTCCAAGCTCATGCATAAAAACCTCAATTTTGCGTAAATATGCGTTTAATCGACGATACGGCGATTTTTCCGCTGCGCCGCACCGCATATTTTGCTACGGCAAGCGGCAGTTTTTCGTAAACCGGCGCAAAATTATTGTATTTTTTTACCAAAGAGATGGCGTCGAATCTACACTTTGTCGTGCACTGTCCGCAGCCGACGCACATGTATTGGTCGACTTGAACCGCGCCGCAGCCTAAACAGCGTTCGGTTTCTTTTTTGATCTGCTCTTCGGTAAAAGTTTCGCGCGTATCTTTGAACGTTTTGCGGTTTTTCGCGTTATGGCCGGCAAGCTGGCGCCGAGTCGTATCATAGCTTTCGACAACGATATTTTGTTTATCCAAAGCGACGTATTCGCGCCTGTCGCGGCCGTAGGTCAGGCTTTGACCCGGCTGTACAAAACGGTGTATAGAAATTGCCGCCTGTTTGCCGGCTGCGATTGCGTCTATCGCAAACTTCGGCCCCGTGTACGCGTCGCCGCCGACGAAAACATCGCTTTGCGCGGTTTGATAGGTAAACGAATCGGCTTGCGCCGTATTGTTGCGGTTCAGTACGACCGCGCTGTCGGTTAACAATCCGCCCCAATCGATGCTTTGTCCGACGGAAAGCAGCACGAAGTCGGCATCGACGGTAATCGTTTCGTTTTCGTCGTATTGCGGATTGAATTTTTTATCTTTATCGAACACGGAAACGCACTTTTTCAGTTCGATGCCGGTAACTTTGCCGTCTTTGCTTATAATGCGTTTGGGACCCCACGAGTTATTGATGACGATGTCTTCTTCCAAGGCTTCTTCGATTTCTTCGTCCAAAGCGGGCATTTCGTTCCGCGCTTCCAAACAGTACATCGCAACGCTTTCCGCGCCTTCGCGGACGGCTGTCCGTGCAACGTCGATGGCGACATTTCCGCCGCCGATAACAATAACCTTGCCGTGAAGAGCGCTTTTTTTGCCGAGGTTTACATCGCGCAGGAATTCAACTCCGGCAATAACACCTTTCGCATCTTCGTTTTCAAGGCCGAGTTTTCGTCCGCCCTGCGCTCCGATTGCAAGGTAAAAGGCTTTAAAACCCTGTTTGCGCAAATCGTCGAGCGAAACGTCTTTTCCGACTTCGGTATTCGTTTTAAAAACGACGCCCATTTCTTTAAGAATGTCGATTTCGGCTTCGACGACGTTTTTTTCCAAGCGGAACGAAGGAATGCCGACGGTCAGCATGCCGCCCGGTTTGGACAATTTTTCAAAGACGGTAACCTTGTAGCCGTCTTCGGCAAGATAATAGGCGCACGAAAGGCCGGCCGGTCCCGAACCGATAACGGCGACGGGTTTTCCGTAATCGTGCTTTTTAGCCGGAATAAAGCGGCGGTTTTTATCCAAATCCTGTTCGGCTATGAACTTTTTAATTTCGTCGATGGCGATAGGATCGTCTATGTCGCCGCGCGTACATTCGCTTTCGCACTTGCGCGGGCAAATGCGGCCGCATACGGCCGGAAGTGGATTTTCTTTGCGGATAAGCTCGAGCGCTTCTTTGTATTTTCCCTGCGCGGCAAGTTTAATGTAGCCTTGAACCGCAATGTGTGCGGGGCACGCCGTTTTACACGGCGACGTTCCCGTTTCAACGACGTCTTTGCGGTTTTCGCGGTAATCCGGGTTCCAGTTTTTTTTGAGCCATACGTGATCGCGCACTTTCGCATACGTTTTTTCTTTTAACGGCGTTTTGGTGCACAGTTTTTGTCCGAGGCGAAGCGCGTTCGTGGGACAGTTTTCGACGCATTGACCGCAGGCAACGCATTTATCGGACTCGACTTGTGAAACGTAGTTTGAACGAATTGCATCCGGCGTATTGAATAACGTTGCGACGCGCATCGCAAAGCATGAACACGCACAGCAGTTACAAATAGCTGCCGTTTCGCCCAAACCTTCGATATTGGGCATTTGGTGCATAAGGCCCGCTTCTTCGGCTTTTTTAAGAATTTCTTCAACCTCTTTGCGGCTTACCTGTCGACCTCGACCCGTGCGGATATAGTATTCGGCGCCCGTTCCCATTTGAATGCACATGTCTTTTTCCAAGTGACCGCAGCCCTGATTAAGGATGCGCCGTGAACGCCGGCATGAGCAATCCGAAAGCGAAAAGGTATCATATTTGTCGAGGTAATAGGAAAGTTTTTCGTAGGAAACGGCCTTCATATTGCCGTCTATTGCCGATTGAATCGGAATAACGCGCATCATTCCGGTACCCATCGGCAAATTCGGTGCGATAGGCGCTATGCGCAGACGCGTGTATTCTTCAAAGGCTCGTCCGATTTGCGGATATTTTTTTACCGATTCGGCATTATTTACCATCATTTCCAAAATGCCGGGTGCATAAATCTGCACCATAAAAACTTCTTTGCCTTTTTCGTCGGTATAAACTTTGCATACGCCGATTTGCGCCAATTCCATTGCCAGTTTGTGAGCTTTTTCGACGCTCAGGTTCGCTTTTTTTGCAATGTATTCTATGGTGCGGGGTTTGCGCAATCCCATAACAAGGGCTACGTCCGCCTGCTCGTCCGATACGCAACATTCAAGGGAATAATACTCGGGCGCGTTTTCGTCTATTTTGTTGATAACGCCCGTTAATCCGCCGACCATGTGTGCAAGCTGCACGATTTTCTTTCGCAGTGCCATAATTCGTCCTTTATGTGAAGATGTGTGTGTTGAATATGATTTATTATATCACGGAACGGAATTTCAAGTAAATAGAAAAACGGGATTTTGTATAATATTTTATATAATATCGGCCGGTTTTGCGGATTATCCGGTTATTTTTAAATAAGGCGGCTGTATCGCGCGAACCGCGATACAGCCGCCGTAATGTTATTTTGCGTCCGCGACAACGGTATCGCCGGCACGTTTGCCGAAGACAACCGTATCTACGACCGCGTTGCCGCCGAGGCGGTTCGCGCCGTGAATGTCGCCGGTAACTTCGCCTGCGGCGTACAAGCCGGGAATCGCTTTACCGTTTGCGTCGAGCACGCGCGCATCTGTGTCGATAGCGACGCCGCCCATCGTGTGGTGGATGCACGCTTTACGGGGCGTTGCGATCCACGGGCCGTGTTCAAGTTTTACCGAATAGAGCGTTCTGCCGAATTCGTCGCGGCCGGACGCGACGCTCGCGTTAAACGTATCGACGGTTTTTTTAAGAACGGCGGCGTCCATGCCGAGCTTTGATGCCATTTCGTCGAGCGTGTCGGCCCGGTACATAAAGCCGTTCTTTTCGCAATAGTCGAAGGTAAAGCCGTCGGCGCTCCGCCAAGACGGATCGTTGATGTCTTTGTATTTGTCGCCGTCTGCACATTCGAGAACGTAGTAGAACTGTTCCGGCTGGTTGAAAACGGCAAGGCAAATATTGTCGCGGCGGCCGCCTTCGTTTGTAAAGCGTTTGCCTTCTTTATTCACAAAGATGATTTGGTCGGTGCCGTTTGCCGCACGCAGCGTGTATTTCGAAATTTGACCGTCCTGCAAATTGCCGAGGTATAAAAGCTGAATTTGTTCCATGTCGGCAAGTGCGGCTCCCGCAGCGGTCGCCATGGTTATGCCGTCGCCCTGCGAAGCGGAAAAGCGGTTCGTCGTTCCGACTTTGCTCAAGTCGCTCCATTTGCCGGAGGTGTTGTACTGCTGTACCATTTTACTGTTTGCTCCGAAACCGCCGGTCGAAAGGATGACGCCGTCTTTTGCGGAAATCGTAAATTGATTTCCGTTTCTGTCGGCGCATACGACGCCGGTAACTCTGCCGTTTTCTTTAACGAGTGACTTTGCCGTCGTTTCGACCATGAGCGAAACGTTGTCCATTTTTGCGATATTGTCGATGTAGGTCGAAAGAAAGCCCGTGCCGAGTTTCATAACGCTCGTATGCGTGCGCTGCCACAAAGAGCCTGCGCCCTGCGCAATCTTATCGGAAAAGCGCATGCCGAGACCTTCGATCCACTTTAAGCCGTCGTACGCGTTGTACGCGAGCGTTTTGACAAGCTCAAGGTTTGCGGCCTTGTCGCCGCCGTTCCACGTTTGCAGCGCGTACCATTCTTTCGAATCGAACAAATCTTTGCGTCCGCTTGCTTTGTACGCATTCCACTGCGCGCGTACCGCCGCCTGAAGGGCTGCGTGTTCGTCGCTCACGGGTTTTTCCGCGAGCGCTTTTTCGATCGTCGGTTTTACCGAATCCGACATCGTAACTTTTTTTTGCAATTCTTCATCGGCCGCATTGTAGATGGCGCCGCACACGAGGGTGTCGCCGCCGACTTCGCCGGTTTTTTCGACGATGATAACCGATTTGCCTTGTTGTCCCGCTGCGATTGCGGCTGCAAGACCCGCTCCGCCGCCGCCTACAACGACGACATCCGCGCTCGCATTCGACGGAGCTTTAGCGGGTTTTTGCTTTTTGCTCCAATCGGCGGGTTTTGCGCCCGCTTGCGTTAAGCAGTCGGATACTGCGGCCATAATCGCGCGCGACGTAATCGTGGCGCCGGTTACGATATCGACGTTTGTGCTTTGGTTTTCGACAATGCGCTGCGGAATGACGTCTACCGGAGAAAGTCCGCCGGCCGTTACGACGTTTCCGTCTATGTCTTTTAAGCGCGTGCCGATGCCGGGTGTTTCCGCATCGTTTGTTACTTCGACGCGGGCAATCTTTTTGCCTTCGATAGTAACGCTGACTTCAACGTCGCCGTTCATACCGCCGATGGCAGCCGTGTACGTGCCGTTTTTAACGGATTTTCCGCCGCACGAAACGAACAGGAATACAATTGCAAAAAGCGCATATGCCGCTGTTTGCAAAAACCGAGATGTTTTCATATAGCCTCCAAACTATAAAAATATAAAATAAACGCAAAAAACAGTGCGAAAAGCCGCCGATGAGAACGGTCGGTGTTTTAATATTTCGGTATCAATATATGTGATATAGATACAAAGGCATCACGCTTGTTGCAGTGCCTCCAACCGGGCCAAATAATCCGCTGCACTTTGCTCTACCGCTTTTCGGGCGGCTTCGCTGTATCCGGCGTTGCTGTCTATCGTATGGAAAGCAAACGGCGGGCGATAGTCGGCGCCGCAGTATTTTGCCGTAAGTTCAAAGGGGCGCAGCACATCGGCAACGCTGCAACCGACCGCACCGTCTGCGCGGTAATCTTCGGCAGGTGCGCCGAGCGAAACGGCAAGCGCGATTTTTCTGCCCGTCAACGCCTTGCCCTTCGAGCCGTATGCCCACCCATGAGTCAGCACGTCATCAAACCACTGTTTTAAAAGCGGCGGGCAGTTAAACCAGTACACGGGAAACTGCCATACCAGCGCACCGTGAGCCTCTATCAGTTTTTGCTCGGCGGCCACGTCGATCTTGCCCTGCGGATAGGCGGCGTAGAGTTCATGAACGGTAAAGCGGTCGGCGTGCTGCTTGAGCGCGGCCGCCCACTGTTTGTTGACGACGGATTGAGAAAGATCGGGATGGGCAAGAATAATCAGGGTTTTAGGCAAGATGAACTCCTTGTAAGTCAGACTTTAACGAAATATGTAAAAACATGCAATGTACCCGTAGAATGCAGCGGTCGGACTGTCCGCTTTTATTTTTCGGTTTCTTGTGCTACAATCAAGGCATGAAAGGTTCGGAAAAAATGTCGGCGGAATCGTCATTCAAACAAAACCGCACAAATAAAACGGCGGCTTTAGCCGGTGCGCTCGGCGCGCTTACGGTATTGCTGACCGCAACGCGGCTCGGCTTTATTCCGTGGTTTACGGGGGCGGCAATCACCGTTTTGCACGTTCCGGTAATTTTGGCGGTTTGTCTTACCGATGCAAAAGGCTTTGCCGGTTTGTGGGCGGGCTTGGGTGTGGCCCTCGTATTCGGCTTGTCGTCTTTGGTGTATGCCGTCGTATCGCCGTCGGGGCCGATCGATCCGTTTTTTCAAAATCCGCTTATATCGGTTTTGCCGCGCTTGTTATTTGCGCTGTGCGTTTTTTTTCTGTACAAGGGACTTTCGTTTTTTAACCGCAGCCGCAGCGCCGCCGGCGATGTGTTGATTATCGCCCTTACCGCCTTTTTGGGAACGGCGGTTCACGCGTTTTTTGTGCTCGGTGCGTTGGTTATCGCCGGAGCAATACCGCCTGCTCTTATGTGGGCGGTTCTTGTGTCCAACACCCTTGCCGAAGCCGGCGCCGCCGTCGTTTTAACCTCGGCCGCCGCCGCATCTTTTAAAGGCCTTTCCAAACGAAAGGTTTCCAAACTTAATTCGAATGCGGGTGTCGAATGAAAATCATTATTATCGGCGCCGGGTTTACGGGCGTTCAGCTTGCCCGGCGCTTGATCTCCGAAAAGAACGACGTCGTCATCATTGAAAGCAACGAAGAAACCGTGCGCTTTGTTTCGAACCGCTTGGACTGTATGGTAATTCAGGCGACCGGCAATAATTTGACTACGCTCGAAGAAGCCGGCATTGCGAAAGCCGACGCCCTTGTCGCGGTAACCGAATCCGACGAATTGAATATGATAACCTGTTCTCTTGTCGATTCGGTGTATCCGAACATTATTAAAATCGCCCGCGTGCGTAATTACGACTACTATGCCGATATCGCCGGCAAAGAAAAAGAAATAAACCGGGAAGGCGGTCGTCCCTTGTACGGTATTGACTTTATGGTGCACCCCGACGTTGAAGCGGCCGAAGCGATTGTAACGGCCGTAGAACACGGAGCCGTTACCGAAGTCGTCGATTTTGAAAATTGCGATTTTGAATTGGTTTCTTTGTACATCGAAGAAAAAAGCCCGCTCGACGGAAAACGCATTCAAAATTTGCGAAAACTGACGTCGGCCGTCTTTTTGGTCGGTTTTATAGAAGAAGACGAAAAAACCTTTCTTCCCACCGGTTCTACCGTGCTTAAAGCGGGAAGCAGAATCGGGTTTGTGCTGCGAAAGGGCGATTTGCCCGAGTTTTTGCATCTGTGCGGTTCAAAAATGGACGTATTGAAAAAAATCGCTTTGGTCGGTGCGGGCAGAATCGGAACGGGAATCGCCGAACAGCTGATCGTCAGAAAAAAACATTTTTTTCCGTTTTCGTTTTTCGGTAAAAAAGAAAAAACAAGCCAGGAATTCGTTATAATCGAAGCGGATTCCAAACGGGCAAAAGAAGCGTCCGCGCGCTTTGCGTCGGCAACGGTATACAATGCCGACGTTACCGACGAAAGTTTTATAGAAGAAGAAGACATAAGTTCATTCGATTTGGTTATTGCCGCGACGAACAATCACGAATTGAATATGATTACGTCGGCATATATGAAAACGCTCGGCGTAAAAAAAGCCGTTTGTTTGGTGCAAAGCGGCAACTATGCGGCCATTGCACGCAATATCGGCATAGATGTCGCCGTTCCGATAAAAGACGCCGTTGTCGATACGATTTTAAGCCATTTGCGCGGCAAAGGCGTTACCGGCATTCATACGCTTGCCGAAGGCGAATTCGAAATAATCGAAGCCGTTCTTCCTCCGTCGGCGTCTGTGTTGGGCAAAGAACTCAAAGAAGTCGCCGTTCCCGGCTCATTCATTATCCTGCTTGTGCAGGAACAGGGAACAAAACGCTTTGTCGTTCCCTACGGGAATACGATATTTGAAGCCGGCGACCGCCTCGTAATGCTTACGCATACAAAAGACGTTCAGCGCACGATGGATTTATTCGGGGTGGGAAACTGATGTTTATTTCCGTTGTGCGTATTGTCGGCGTTCTTTTGGCGCTTATTTCGCTTACCATGTGTATTCCGGTTGCGGCCGCCCTCGTGTACGGCGAATACGCGCTTATTCCCGCTTTTGTCATTCCCGCCGCCGTATGCATCGTTTTTGAAGCGGTTTTATTTTTTCTTACGCGCGGTTCGGTTTTTAAGCTGAATTCACGCACGGGATTTATCGTCGTCGCTTTTTCGTGGCTGGGTGCGTGTTTTTTCGGCGCGCTGCCTTTTTTGCTGTCGGGCTGTATTCCCGCTTTTGACGACGCCCTGTTCGAAAGCGTTTCGGGCTTTACGACGACCGGTGCGACGATTTTATCCGAAGTCGAAAGCCTGCCGCGTTCGATCAATTTGTGGCGAATGCAAATGCACTGGCTCGGCGGTATGGGAATTGTCGCTTTAACCGTCGCGCTTTTGCCTATTTTGGGTGTCGGCGGCTTTCAGCTTATAAAGGCCGAAACGACCGGCCCCGAAAAAGGAAAAATCACGCCGAAAATTACGGTAACGGCGAAAATTTTGTGGTTCATCTATATTGCGCTGACGCTTGTTCAAACCGTATTGCTTATGTGCGCCGGCATGGATTTTTTCGATGCGCTCGGTCACAGCTTTGCGACCGTCGGAACCGGCGGCTTCAGCTCGCGCAATGCGAGTATCGGCTCGTACCGGAGCGTCGGCGCCGAATGGATTTGCACGATTTTTATGATTCTTGCCGGCGTAAACTTCAGTTTGTATTACCGCGTGCTGGTCGGCCGCGGCATAGAATTTTTGCAAAATACCGAATTAAAAGTATATGCCGCGGTTATTTTTATTGCGACCGTCCTGATCGTTCCGTTTATTATGCCGCAATACGGTTCGTTCGGAACGGCATTTCGGCATGCGTCTTTTCACGTCGCTTCGATTATTTCGACAACCGGCTTTTCAACCGTCGATTATACGTTGTGGCATCCCGCGGCGCAAATTGTGCTGTGCGCTCTTATGTTTATCGGCGGCTGTTCCGGCTCGACGGCCGGCGGCATAAAAGTTATCCGCTGGGTTATTGTAGGCAAGCAGATGGGAATCGAAGTACGGCGTCAGTTGCACCCGCACGGCGTTTTCAGCATTCATTTGAATAAAAGGGCGGGGCGAAAAGACGTCGTATACAGCGTTGCGGCCTTTATATTTTTGTATTTTTTTATGCTGATGCTTACGGCTATTGCCGCCGCCTGCGACGGAGCCGATGTTCTTACTTCACTTACGGCATCTCTTGCCCTCGTGGGCAATATCGGACCGGGCTTCGGCGCGGTCGGTCCCGTGCATAACTTCGGCTTTTTTTCGTCGGCGGCAAAATACTGGTTTTCTTTTGCGATGCTTGCCGGACGTTTGGAACTGTACACGATGCTCATTTTCTTTATGCCCGGATTTTGGAAAAAATAGAGAGGAACTATGTTCAATACAATACAAAAAATAATAAGAAAAAAGCGGCAAACGCTTTTTATCTTGGGAACACTGCTTTGTGCGGCCGCATTCACCCTTATTGTTTTACGGGCTTTTTTTCGGCCGGTACGCTATGTCGTGCATATCGATGACGCGCTTTTTGAAAAATACGTTTTACCTTTGCCGGAAAAAGCGGAACAAACGGAAAATCGGAAACTTCCTTTTACTTTTAAAAAACTAAGCGAAACGGCAAAACGAAACGGATTTTTCGGAAAAATAGAAGTTACGGCCGCAACCGTTCTCTGTGAAAAAAACATATTGCTTTTGGAGTCTGACCGGCAAGCGGACAATATAACAAAGTATCCGCTGGAAAAAACCGTTTTGCTGCCTTCCGTAAAAGCCGAATTCGAAAAGCAATCGGAAGCTGCTTCCGTTTTAAATCCGAATTTGTCCGTGAGCATAACCGAGCCTTCCGCTTTACCCGAAAAAAACCGCGCCCTTCCCGTTGACGGCTTATACGCGGGCGACGAAAATTACGCTCTTACGGTCAATACGTACGCTGTTTGCACCGTCTACTCGGAAGCGGTTGCAAAAGCGCTTGCCGAATGGTGCGAAAAAACCTTTGTTAGTCCCGAGGATCAAAAAACGTTATTTATAGCGGGCGTGGGCGACATTATGGTTGCACGCGGACTGCAGGATGTCTTAATAAATGATCCCGACGGGCTTAAAAAAGTGTTTTCAACGACGCTTCCCGTTTTACAAAGCAACGACCTTACCATCGGCAATCTCGAAGGGGTCGTTACCGAATCTTCCGCAAAAGCGAATAAAACGTATACGTTTAAGTTTAAAAAAGCCGTATTGCCATTTTTAAAAGACGCCGGTTTTAATTATCTTATGCAGGCAAACAATCATTGCTACGATTACGGCGAATCAGGCTTTAAAGATACGCTTGCCGCCCTTGACGAATATTCCGTTCCGACTTCCGGAGCCGGCTTGAATGAAGAAGAAGCCGCAAAGTTTTATAATACGGAAATAAAAGGACAAAAAGTTGCGGTAATTTCGTGCGGAGCCTTCCCCGTCGAACAAAGCGGCTTTAACGGAAAAACAACCGCCACCGCTACAAAAACGCGTGCGGGAATCTTATGGGAAGGCGAAACACTTTTAAAAAGCATAGCCGAGCAAAAAGCGAAAGGTAATTTTGTCGTAGTGAATGTACACGGCGGAGAAGAATACCGTTTTACGCCTACTAAACGCCAGCGCGCGCTGTATGAATCTTTTTGCGACAGCGGCGCCGACGTTGTGTTCGGAAGTCACCCGCACGTTTTGCAGCCGACCGAATGGTATAAAAACGGCCTGATTGTCTACTCGCTCGGAAACTTCCTGTTTAACGGTATGACGGAAATGTACGGTGCAACCGACAGCGAAATTGCCCGACTCGGTATTTACGACGGTAAAATCGTTTATGTTGAACTCTATCCCGTCAAGCTGGGGACATCCGGCGTTGCGTTAAAATAACTTTCACTTTGTTAAAAGCCGGTTCAGCTTTTTAACGAAATCCGCCGGATCTTTTAATTCCGCGCCGCTTACCAAAAGCGCTTGGTCCAAAAGTACGCCCGATACGTCGGCGATGCGCTGTTCGTCTTCGCAATCTTTCAGCGACGCGACCAGGGGATGTTCGCCGTTTACTTCCAAAATCGGTTTTACGTCGGCCAATCCGGCTTGACCCATCGCTTTCATCATCCGTTCAAGCTGGAGCGAGGGATCGTTTTCGTCTACGACAATGCAGCTCGGCGAATCCGACAAGCGTTTGGAAAGATGCACGTCTTTTACGCGATCTCCGAGCGCTTTTTTTATTTTTTCGGTAACCGGTTTGAATTCCTTTTCTTTTTTTTCGGCTTCTTTTTTGTCGACGCCAAGTTCTTCGTCGCTGCCTGCACGGTTGACGGCTTTTAAGTCGAAATCCTTATATTTACCCAGCGAGGGGAAAACGATGTCGTCGATTTCGTCGGCCATGATGAGAACTTCAAAGCCCTTCGCTTTGTATGCTTCCAAAAGCGGCGAATTGCGCAGGTTTTGTTCGTCGTTGCCGGTAATGTAATAAATCGCTTTTTGGCCGCTTTTCATGCGCTGAACGTAATCGGCAAAGCTTGTCCACTTGTTGTCGCCGGTTCCTTCGGGTGCGGTACTTTTAAATCGGATAATTTCGCACAGCTCGTCGCGGTTTGCAAAATCGGAATACAAGCCCTCTTTGAGCGGGCGGTTGTACTGCGACACAAAGGTGTTCCATATATCGGCTGCGGTTTTTGCCACCGCTTTTTTATCGTCTTTTCCGGCCTCGGCCTTTTTATCCGCGGCCGCTTTGCCGTCGGACGGCGCTTCTTTTTTGGCGTTTTCGGCCAGTTTTTTGAATTCGCTTAAAAGCTTTTTAACCGACGCGGTTTTTATTGCCGTTAAAATGCGGTTTTGCTGCAGAATTTCGCGGCTGACGTTCAACGGTAAATCTTCCGAATCGATAATTCCGCGCACAAAACGCAAATAAGGCGGGAGCAGTTCTTTTTCGTCGTCGGTAATGAAAACGCGTTTAACATACAGCTTTACGCCGCTTTTATAGTCGGCTTGGTACATATCGAAGGGCGCGCGTTCGGGAACATAAAACAGCGTCGTGTATTCCTGCGTTCCTTCGGCGTGCGTGTGCACGTACATAAGCGGATCGGCCGTATCGTGGGAAAGCGTTTTATAAAAGTTATCGTAATCTTCTTTTTTCAATTCGCTTTTCGGCCGCTTCCATAAAGCGCTTGCGCTGTTTATCTGTTCGGTTTTATTTTCGCTGCCGGTTTCTTTTCCCTTGTCGTCGTATTTTTTTTGAACGTAATGAAGGTAAATGGGGAAGGCAATGTGGTCCGAATAGCGCTTAACCAATTCTTCAACCTTCCAGCGGCTCGCATATTCCGAACTTTCGTCGTTCAGCGTCATAATGACAACCGTTCCGTGCGCATCTTCTTTATCCAAACCGTAACGTTTTGCGTCTTCAGAATCGGCCTTTATTTCTTCCAAGTCATAGGATTCGGTTCCCGTGCTCGACCAGCGGTACAGCGGGTTGAGCTTTCCGTCCGCCGTTTTTCCGGCTTTGCGCGTGATAACGTCTATGCGGGAAGAAGCCATAAATGCCGAATAAAAGCCGACGCCGAATTGGCCGATGAGGGCGGAATCTTTTTGAGCGTCTTTTTCAAGTTGTTCCAAAAAGGCCTTTGTGCCGGACCGGGCGATGGTTCCCAAGTTGGCGTTCAAGTCGCTTTCGTCCATACCGATGCCGCTGTCCTGTACCGTGAGCGTTTTTTTGTTTTCGTCAAAGAAAATATCGATGCGCGGATCAAAGCGAACCTGTTTGTATTCGTCTTTGGAGACCGTCAGATATTTGAGCTTATCCAAGGCGTCCGACGCGTTCGACACGATTTCGCGTAAAAAAATGTCTTTGTTCGAGTATAAAGAGTGAATGATGAGTTTAAGAAGCTGATTTACTTCCGTTTGAAATTGATGGGTTGCCATTACAGCACTCCTTTTTAAAATGAATTTGCGGAGAAATCCGTGTTTCCTCTAAATGTACTAAAAAACGGTTTTTTCGGCAACTTTGTTTTATCCGCGCTCAAAAATCCGACATTCAATACGGCGCGAAAATATCGGAAAATTTCGGGTTTTGAAAAACCCGAAATACGTATTTTATCGGCCTCTTTTTGCATATTTCAAATTTAGCTTTAACCCTGTCGTTTTTGCGCGCGGTATTCGGACGGGGTGAGGTTGGCGAATTTTTTAAACAAGCGCGAAAAATAATTGCTGTCGTTGTATCCGGCATCGAGGGCGATTTGCGTAACGGATTTATCGCTTTGAACCAAATCGTCGATCGCCGACAGCATGCGCAGTTTTTTTTGATATTCCGCCGGACTGCAGCCGGTAACCCGCTTGCACGTGCGCAGCATACTGCTCGCCGACAAACCGCTCACAAGCATTAAATCCCGCGAACTTATATTTTTAAGATAATTTTTTTCAATATAATCGACAAGGCGAACCGAGGCATTGTCGCCGGCTTGGCCGATGTTTTCATACGCGCGCACGCACAAAACCAAAAGCTGCAAAAAAAACGAGGTTGCCTGCGTTACATATCCTGCGGAAGCTCCGTCCGTTTCGCGGCGCATGGATTCAATCAATGAACGCGCTTCAAACGATTGCGCTTTGGACAGGTGAAAATGCAGCGGCGGGTTGTTTTCCGCCGTTTTTGTGTCCTGTTCGAACAAGGCGCCGTAACCGGCCGTGTTCCCTAAATGAAAGGCGTCCTGCGCTAAAAAAGCCGGCTTTATAAAAATATTCATAAGAACGAGGTTGTTCATTTTTTTAAAGCCGTGAGACTGCCCGGGCTTTATGCTTAAAACATCGCCTTCCCGAATTTCGTAGTTTCCGTATTTTGTCAAATGCATTGCGTTTCCGCTGTAAATATAGACGAGCTCGTGAAAATCGTGGCTGTGCACGGGAAACGGCGCCTGATTGTCCCGAAATTCAAGGTGAAACGGAATATTTTTTTCTTTCCAATAATTTTGGGCAAAAAGTCGATACATAACCGTTGACGAAATTGTGCTGTTTTTTGATTTTTTTGTCAAGGCGTGATGTCCGGATGATGATAGAATTTTACAACACACTGGGGATGTCTCAAAAGTTTGTTACTTTTTCGCCATCCCCGACGAGTTTTAAATTAAGTCTTTGTACGGTAATGACTTAATTTAAAACGTCGCATATAAAATCAAGGAAACTGTCCAAAAACTTCAGTTTTTGGACAGCCCTATAGGAGGAGAGATGAATCAAAATCAATTGTATGAATATGCAAAAGAAACATATGCGCAATACGGCGTAGATACCGAAAAGGTTTTACACATTCTCAAAGAAACGCCCGTATCGCTGCATTGCTGGCAGGGCGACGATGTCGGCGGTTTTGAAAAAGCCGGCAGCGAATTGTCCGGCGGGGGCATTCAGGTAACGGGTAATTATCCGGGCAAGGCGCGCACAATAGACGAGTTGCGCCGCGACATAGAAACGGTTATGTCGCTCGTGCCCGGCACCTACCGTATCAACCTTCATGCGAATTATGCGGATTTCGGCGGCAAAAAGCCCGTTGACCGCGACGCATTGGAACCGACTTTTTTTGAAAGTTGGCTTGATTGGGCTTTGTCGAAGGGTTTAAAAATCGATTTTAACTCGACCTTTTTTTCGCATCCGAAAGCCGAAGGTTTAACGCTGTGTTCAAAAGACAAGGGAATTCGCGATTTTTGGATTGAACACGCAAAGCGCTGCCGCGAAATCGGCGCCTTTTTCGGTAAAAAACAGGGCGATCCGTGCATTCACAATTTGTGGATTGCCGACGGCATGAAAGACCTTCCGGCCGACAGAAAGATATACCGGGAAATTCTGTGCGCTTCTTTGGACGAAATATATGCCGAAAAAATTTCGGAAACGTATTTAAAAGATTCGGTGGAATCCAAGGTGTTCGGAATCGGTACGGAAGCCTATGTTGCCGGTTCGCACGAATTTTATATGGGTTATGCGATAACCCGCGGCAAACTGCTTACCCTCGATATGGGGCACTTCCATCCGATGGAAAACGTTGCGGATAAATTGTCGGCCATTATGCTTTTTATTAAAGAAATCTTTTTGCACTTGTCGCGCCCGATGCGCTGGGATTCGGATCACGTGGTTATTTTTAACGACGAACTGCGCCTTATGTGCGAAGAAATCGTAAACAGCGGCCGCATGAAAGATATTCACATCGGCCTCGACTTTTTCGACGGATCGATAAACCGTATCGGCGCATGGACGCTGGGCTGCCGCTCGGCGCAAAAAGGTCTTTTGGCGGCATTGTTGCAGCCGCGCAGGCAGCTTACGCAAAGCGAAGACAGCGGCAATTATTTTGAACGCTTGGCTTTGTTTGAAGCGGCAAAAACGCTGCCGTTCAGCATTTTATGGAACGAATATTGCCGCCGCTGCGGAATCCCTTCCGACAGAGAAATGAGTACGCTGGTTGAAGCATACGATAAAGAAGTTACTTCAAAGCGCGTTTGAATAAAAGGCGGGAATACGAATATGTCCGAAAAAACGAATGAAGATATTTTGCGGGAACTTACGCAAATGTCGCGGAATTTGGGAAAACCCGAACGCGGTTTGGTTATAATCGGCGAAGGGAATACATCAGCCCTGCTGCCGGACGGCTCTTATTATTTAAAAGCCAGCGGTTTTGAAATGAGTTCCATAAGCGAAGACGGTTTTGTGCGGCTTAAAAAACAAACCGTTTTGGATTTGCTGGAAAAACAAAACGTTTGCGAAGATGAATTGAAAAAGCTTTTTAATGCGGCAAAGGTAAATCCGGAAGAAACAAAACGGCCGTCGGTTGAAGCTTTAATGCATGCGCTGTGCCTCAGCTATGAAGGCGTGCGTTTTATAGCGCACACGCATCCGTGCAATATAAACCGCCTTACCTGTTCCAAAACCTTTCCGGAAAACCTGCGGGGGCGAATGTACCCCGACGAAATTGTGTTGTTGGGAGAAGATTCGGTTTTTATTCCGTATACCGATCCGGGAATTCCGCTTGCGTGCGAAATAAAAAAACAAATCGATACATATATTGCCGAATACGGCAGCGTGCCGAAGTGTATTTATATGCAAAACCACGGCTTTGTCGCGCTCGGCTCTTCGGCCCGCGAAGCGGAAAACATCACACTTACGGCAGAAAAAGCGGCTTTTATTCGGCTGGGCGCGATTGTTGCCGGCGGTATCAATTTGCTGGATGTGCAGACGGTACGCCACATCATGAGCCGCCCCGACGAAAAGTACCGCAAAGCTTTATTTGCGTCAAAGGGAGAAAATTAAAGTGAGCGACAAAATCGTCCTTGAATTAAAAAACATCACAAAGGTTTTTCCCGGCGTTAAGGCGCTCGACAACGTCCGCTTCGACTTACGCGAAGGCGAAGTGCACGCGCTTATGGGCGAAAACGGCGCGGGAAAATCGACCTTGATTAAAGTTATTACCGGCGTTTATCAATGCGACGAAGGAGAAATCTTTTTCGATTCGAAGCCGGTTGTGATTAAAACGCCGCTCGAAGCGCAAAAGCTCGGCGTCGCGGTTATTTATCAAACCGTTACCGCATTTCCGGATTTGAGCGTAACCGAAAACATTTTTATGGGACAGGAACTTAAAAACAAGTTCGGCTTTTATAAATGGAAGGAAATGCACAAACGGGCAAAGGCGCTGCTCGACCAACTCGGTTCCGACATCGACGTTGAAGCGCGCATGGGTACGCTGTCGGTCGCAAAGCAGCAGTTGGTTGAAATTGCGAAAGCCTTATCCAAAAATGCGCGCATTTTGATTATGGATGAGCCGACCGCTTCGTTAACGCAGCACGAATGCGAAGATTTGTACCGGATTGTCGAAAAGCTCAGGGATTCGGGCGTTTCGATTATTTTCATTACCCATAAATTCGAAGACATGTATCGTCTTGCTTCGCGGGTAACCGTGTTCCGCGACTCGGGTTATATAGGAACCTGGCCGGTGAACGGGATTTCCAATGCAAAGCTTATTGAAGCCATGGTCGGCCGAAAACTGGAACAAATGTATCCGCCGAAAACCGCCGTTATCGGCGAAACGGTGTTTGAAGTTGAAAACTTAGGTCTAACCGGTTACTTTAAAAACGTTTCGTTTACCGTACGCAGGGGCGAAATCGTTGCGCTGACGGGGCTTGTCGGCGCGGGAAGAACCGAAGTTATGCAGGCGATTTACGGCGTTTTGCACCCCGATTCCGGATGCATGAAGCTGAACGGCAAAAAGATTGTATGCCGCAATCCGCAAGATGCGCTAAGGCAGGGAATCGGGCTGCTGCCCGAAGATCGGCACTTGCAGGGCCTCGTGCTGGACATGCCGATTTATCAAAACATTACGCTGTCTAATTTAATCGAGTACCGAAAACTGCACCTTTTCCTTAACCGCGCAAAAGAAAAAGCCGACGCGGATGTATTATGTAAAAAAATAGCGGTTAAAGCGAGCAGCGTCGAAACCGCGCCGTCTTTTTTGTCCGGCGGCAACCAGCAAAAGGTCGCGCTTGCCAAACTGCTGCGCTCCAAGCTGAAAGTGTTAATAGTGGACGAACCGACAAAGGGTATTGACGTCGGCGCTAAATATTCGATATATACGATAATGAACGAACTTGCGGCTTCCGGTTATGCGATAATTATGATTTCGTCCGAAATGCCTGAAGTTTTGGGAATGGCGGACAGAATAATCGTTATGAAAAACGGCCGCGTTACGGCGGAACTCGATCGCGGCGAAGCGGATCAGGAAAAAATACTGCGGGCAGCCATTACTTCCGTTAATGAACAACACAGGCAGGAGGCGGTATGAAGATAAAAAAACTGATTGATAACCGGCAAATAGGCTTATTGGGCGCGATTGCCGTGCTCCTTATATTGGCCGTTTTTCTGACCCCGTCGTTGTTTCAGCTCGGAACGATTCATTTAACGATACGTAACTACAGCGTTGTCGGCATTCTCGTACTCGGCATGATGGCCGTTATTTTAACCGGCGGCATCGATTTGTCGATAGGATCGGAGCTGGCCCTTTCCGGTATGCTGACTTCGCTGCTTATGGCCGAACACCCCGAAATACCCGTTTTGCTGCTTATTGTAATCGGAGTGGCGGTCGGGTTGCTGTGCGGTTTAATAAACGGCGTTCTCGTCGGGAAACTATATATACAGCCGATTATTGCGACGCTTGCAACGATGAATATTTATCGCGGCGCCACCTACTTCGTATCCGGCGGCAAGTGGGTTACCAGTTCGCAGTATACGGACTCTTTTGCGCATCTTTCCGGCGGACAATTCGGTTTATATAATATCATATGGTTTTTATTGGTCTTGTCCGTTCTTATGTCGATATTCCTTGCTTACACGAAATACGGCCGTCGTCTGTACGCGGTCGGAAGCAACGAAACGTCTTCGCGCATCGCGGGTATTAAGGCGTCGAACATAAAAATCCTCGCATATGTAATAATGGGCGGCCTTGCAGGTCTCGCCGGTATTTTATATTCGGCAAACTATAAATCCTTTGCGCCGAATATAGGAATCGGCATGGAAATGGACGTTATCGCTATTTGTGTTTTGGGCGGAGTAAGCATTACCGGCGGCCGGGGCAATTTTAAATCCGTTGTAACGGCGTTTATTATGATGACGCTTGTGAGCGCCTTTTTAAGTATGCTTCCGGGCATGAGTTTGTGGACGAACGCTTTGCAGGGAAGTATTATCATCGTTGCCGTTATCGTCAACCTTTTGACCGAACGTATTGCGGAAAAGCATGCGCTTTATAGCAGGAAAATATAAAATGAGTACACTTTTAAAAAGAAAAGCATCTTTTTTTGTCAGCTGGGAAATGATACTGGTATACGTGTTCCTTTTGTTGAACGTTTTAATGATGGTATACATTCCCTATATTTATTTCGAACCCGGTTCGCTTGCAATGATTGTGCAATCCGCCATGATTCCGGCGATGATGGTCTTCGGCATGATTTTTATTTTACTGCTGGGCGATATAGACGTTTCCGTTGCATCCATAATGCTTATGTCCGCCATGGTGATGGGCTATGTGTACGGGGCGGTCGGCAATGCATTTATCGCCATTGCATGCGCACTGCTGACCGGTATGCTGTGCGGGTTTTTTAACGGCGTACTGGTTGCAAAACTGCGTTTGCCCGCCGTTATCGTTACGATTGCCTCTTCCATGTTGTTCCGCGGTATTGTAAAAGTCATTATGGGAACGGCGTCCTTGAATACGTATCCGAAATGGCTTAAAGTTTTGTCGTGGGATTCACTTGCGGGCATTCCGGTTTCACTATTGAGTTTTATTTTGGTCGGTATCGTTTTCGGCTTGCTTTTGCACGCGACCCGCTTCGGCCGAATCGTGTACGCAATGGGAAACAATGCCGTCGCCGCCGAATATTCGGGGCTTCGCACAACGAGAATAAAAATAGCGGTGTTCGTTATTACCGGCTTTATGGCGGGCCTGTGTTCGCTGTTTTATATCGGTTTGTATTCCGGTATCGATTCGAGCGCCGGAACCGGATTGGAATTGGATGTTATTGCCATTTGCGCGCTCGGCGGCGTATCTACGGCCGGCGGAAAGGGCAATATCTTCGGACCTCTTATTGCAACGCTGATTTACGGCTTCTTATTTTATATGCTCGGTTTATTCGGCGTTGAAGCGAATACGCGCAAAATCATCACGGGCTTGATTCTTATTATTACCGTGAGCTTGCCGATGATCAGAGATCGCATCGCTGCGCGCGTGCATAAAAACCGTTAAAAAGCATTTTATGCTTTATTAATATATAATCATAGTTTGAAGGAGGAATTTCACTATGAAAAAAGCTTTCGTTGTTTTGTCGTGCTTTATGCTTTTGGGCGCGGCAGTGTTTGCAAACGGTGCAAAAGACGGCGGCTCGGTAAAAGACGCGCACGTTTTTATGTTTAAGAGCACCGGGAACACATTCGGTACGCTGATGTATCAGGGCTTTCAAACACATATGAACAGCATGGGAGAAAAATGCGTAGACAAATCTCCCGCCGATACGACGGTTGCGGCGCAGGTTCAAATGATTAAAGAACTGATCAATCAGGGCATCAAATCGTTAACCATCTCCGTAAACGGCGATGAAGGGTTTGACGAAGTAATTGCGCTTGCCAAGCAAAAAGGCATAAAAGTAATTTCCGTCGACTCCGCATTAAAAGCAAGCCAGCGTGAAGCTCACGTTATTCCTGCAAGCCAGCAGGAAGTCGGCCAAGCGCTTATTCAAGCAGCCGTTTGTATTAAACTCGGCGTTCCGTATCCGAAAGACGGAAACATGAAAAAAGCCGCCGCAAACGCATTGGCATCTTATAACGGCAAAGTTATCAATTTGGGTATTTTGTCGGCCGGTGTTACGACGACCGTACAAAACAACTGGATTGCCGCAATGGAAGTCGAACTGAAAGATCCCATTTACAAGGGAAAAGTTAACCCCGTGCTTGATAAAAAATACGGCGACGACGATTTGACAAAGTCAACGACACAAGCCAACGCATTCGTTTCGGAAAACAAAGTCGACGTTATCATTTCTCCCACAACAGTCGGAATGATGGCTGCCGGTGAAGTATTAAAATCAAGCAAATCGGCTATAAAATTGACCGGTTTGGGATTGCCTTCGGAAATGAAAGCGTATATGCCTTCTTCTCCGAGCGACAACGAATTTGCAAGCGTATGCCCCTATATGTTCCTGTGGGACGTTATAGACTTGGGTTACACCGCCGCCGTTGCCGTGGATTCTTTGTGCAAGGGAACGTATAATTCCGCCGTCGGAAAAGAATTGAAAGTACCCGCTTACGGCGAATATCCCGACCGCGTAATGAAAACCATTCCCGATCCCGATGCTCCCGGCGGAACGCTGATTTCCGTAGGCGCACCGTATTCTTTCCACAAAGGCAATATGGCCGTGTGGATCAAGCGCTTATAATCGCGATAAGCATGTTGCAATAATCGATCGACAAGGCTGCCTTGAATGAGTTTTCTTTCGGGGCAGCCTTATTTTATGGAAACCTATCCTGTGAGGGAAAATATGGAAAAAGCTTTTAAAATGAAATTAAAGCCGGGCTGCAAAGCCGAATATAAAAAACGCCACGATGCCATTTGGCCGGAACTGAAAAAAGCCATCAGCGAGTCCGGCGTATACGATTATTCCATCTATTTGGACGAAGAAACGTTGACGCTCTTTGCCGTTCAAAAGGTAAAGCCCGGTTCAAATCCCGATAAGCAAAAAGACATGGAAATAGTCCGCAAATGGTGGGATATGATGGCCGATATTATGGACGTTAATCCCGATAATTCGCCCGTATGCACGGATTTACCCTGCATGTTTCACATGGACTGACGGCTGCCTTTTTCTTCGGCATCCTGCGCGATTAAAAAGCGCAGCGCTTCCACTGCGGCACGGATTGCCGTATCCGTATCGTGCACAATCGGATTGTCCATGCCGGCTTTGTTCCGTTCCTGATTGCCGACAACCGAAAAAACCGAACCGCAGCGTACGCGCAAATAATCGGCTACGATAAAAAGCGCCGCCGATTCCATTTCCGATGCCTTACAGCCCATGCGCAGCCACGCCTGCCATTTTTGTTCCAATTCGTAGCTGACGGGTTTCGTTTCCGGCTCGTGCTGGCCGTAAAAGGCGTCTTTGCACTGCACAATGCCGGCATGATAGACCGCGTTGAGTTTTTTTGCCGCCTTTATGAGCGCGTTTGTAACGTCCAAATTTGCGACGGCCGGAAATTCAATCGGAGCATATTCTTTGCTGGTTCCTTCGGCACGGATTGCGCCGGTAGCGATAACGATGTCGCCGCCCTTTACGTTTAAGTCCATACCGCCGCAGGTTCCTATGCGTATAAAAGTGTCGGCGCCGCAGCGTACCAGTTCTTCCATCGCGATGGACGCAGAGGGCCCGCCGATACCGGTTGAGGTAACGCTTACTTTTTCGCCGTCCAAAGTACCGGTGTAGGTAACGTATTCGCGGCTGTCGGCAATAAACTTCGGTTCTTCAAAATACTGCGCGATTTTTCCGCAGCGCTTCGGATCGCCGGGCATAATGACATAGCGTCCCACATCCCCCGGCCGTATCTGCACATGATATTGTAAACCGACTTCTCCCGAATAATTTTGCATAAAACCTCCCGTAAAAAACCGTATACTAAAATAATTTGTAAAAAGTATAATCCATGTCATGCCGGATGTCTATGATGAACCGAATCCTCAGCATAAAAAATGATATAAAAAGACAAAAACAAAGTGCATTTCTGCTCAAAAATCTAGGGCTTTCCGGGAAAAAGGGACTCGGCATGAATGAAGAATTAAAAAAATACCGTCTTATGAGAAAGATGGATTTTGCCCGCATATGACGGGAGGGAGGGGGCAGTATGGTGTAAAGTCAATAAGCGCCGCGTATCAGCAAGGCCCTGACCGCGAGGCGTTTTACGCGTTTTTCTCAGGTGATTTTGCCCAAAAAGCGTAACCGCGCCGCATGCGGGCAGAGGCATTGCTGTACACATCACTTTTTGCCGATTTTCATTCATACCGAATCCTTGTTGTATTGGCAAAAGAGCGCCGAATGTGCTATTGTTTTGCGTGAATCGAAAATGAAGAAAATCCTTTTTACCGCCGCGCCTCTTTTAATTCTGCTTTTTGTAAGCTTTGCCGGCCGTCCTCCTGCGGATCCTGCATATAGCGAAAACGGTTCTTTATATTTGGGAAATCCGAGCGGCGCCGTTCGGGACGAGCAAAATCATGCGGACAATTATCTTATGATAAAAAATACGTACGCGCTTTCGTACAACAATGCCGCCTTGCAGCCGAATTGGGTAAGCTGGCACTTGGACGCTTCCGACCTCGGCGATATAAAACGGCAAAGCGACTTCCGTGCCGACGACGAACTTCCCGATTCGTGGTACGCCGTAAAAGAATCGGATTACGGCTATAAAGAATACGGTTTCGATCGGGGGCATATGTGCCCGTCGGCGGACCGCTCGAAAAACGTTCGGGATAATTCCGAAACGTTTTTAATGACGAATATGGTTCCGCAAACGCCGAACAACAACCGCATTGTGTGGCGCTTGCTCGAAGAATACGAACGCTCGTTGGCGGCCGAAGGCTGTGAGCTGTACATTGTATGCGGGCAGGCGGGAAGCGGCGGAACTTCGGATAAGGGCTTTTTTTCCGAAATTCCCGTTCCCGATTCCGGCCGCGCTATAAAAATTCCGTCGTACGTGTGGAAGGTTCTTTTGGTTTTGGAAAACGGAACGGACGACCTTAAGCGTATAAGTGCGGATACGCGCGTTATCGCCGTTTTGATTCCGAACACGGTCGAATGCGCCGAAAAAAAGTGGCAGGATTATTCCGTGAGCGTCGATGCGCTGGAAGCGCTTACCGGTTATGATTTTTTTTCGGCCGTCCCCGATGAGATAGAACGGCAGCTTGAAGATTAAAGATAGGAAACTTAAAAATAAGATAAAGTGCCGGCCTTGCTTTTTTTGTGCCGTTACTTTCCCGCACGAAATGTGTTTTTCTACTAGGATATTTTCATAAAACATGCTATAGTAATGCAGTTTCGGGGAGAAAATTATGAAAGCAAACAAATTTATCGATCACACAATACTTAAAGCGGATGCGGTTGAAAAAGATATTATTCGTTTATGCGCGGAAGCCAAAGAATACGGATTTTATTCGGTGTGCGTAAATTCGTGCTGGGTGCCGCTTGCCGCGAAGGAACTGAAGGGCTCTCCCGTTAAGGTTTGTTCGGTTGTCGCTTTTCCGTTGGGCGCGATGTCGTATGCGGCGAAGGTTTTTGAAGCGAAAAACGCCGTGGAACAGGGCGCCGATGAAATCGATATGGTTATCAATATCGGTTTATTAAAAGATAAAAAATATTCCGAAACGGAAAACGAAATCCGCGCGGTTAAACAGGCGATAGGCGACCGCGTGTTAAAAGTCATCATTGAAACCTGTTATTTAACCGATGAAGAAAAAAGAAAGGTATGCCAGCTTGCCGTGTCGGCGCGCGCCGATTTTGTAAAAACGTCCACCGGCTTCGGTACGGGCGGCGCAACCGTTGCAGACGTACAGCTTATGCTCGACACTGTTCAGGGAAATGCCCTCGTAAAAGCGTCCGGCGGTATTCGCGACGCCGCTACCGCCGAAAAATATTTGAAAATGGGCGTTATGCGCTTGGGCACCAGCAACGGTATAAAAATCGTAAAAGGCGAATAAATGATTTCCGACGAAGATTTGGTAAAAGAGGCGTGCAAAGCGCGCGAAAAAGCGTACGTGCCGTATTCCCGTTTTAAAGTAGGCGCCGCCTTGCTTACAAAAGACGGCAAAGTATATCACGGCTGCAATATCGAAAACGCTTCTTACGGGCTGACGAATTGTGCCGAGCGCAGCGCTTTTTTTTCCGCCCTGTCGGACGGCTGCCGTGCGGGCGAGTTTGTAAAACTTGCCGTAGTCGGTCAAACCGATGACGTTATTTCGCCCTGCGGAGCCTGCCGTCAGGTTATTTCCGAACTTGCGGGAAAAGATTGTCAAATTATTTTGGCAAACCTGAACGGCAAAATCAAAAAAACCGTTATTGCGGAGCTTTTACCCGGCGCCTTCAGTTCCGCGGATTTATAAGTAAAAAGAACCGCCCGAACGAGCCGGGTGCGGCCGCGTTTAATGTTTGTGCGCTTCGAGCCGGCGGCTTTTTGCCGTTACGCGCGGAACCTCGATTTTTAAAACGGTTACCGCGGCGGCCATTTGCGCCGATACGGTAAAATCCCTGTCCGTTTGCGTTTTCATAATACATTCAAGACCGAAAATCTTTTCATCGCCGTTTTCGACGATTTGTGCCGTTCCTTCTCCCATAACGCTTGCGTAGGCCGAACCGTATTTGCACGGGATTTCTCCGCCCGAAATCGGCGCGATGTCCGTGTCGATTTCAATAAAAACCTGCGGATTCTTTTTTATAAAATCGAGCTTTCGGCCTTCGTTTGCGCAATGAAGATACAGCGTCAATATTCCGTCGTTGAACAGCGCGCCGTAGTGAAGCGGCACCACGTAAGGGCGGCCTCCGTCGGCCATGCCGACATGTACGATCTTCGCTTTTTCTACAATGCGCGCAATCTGTGCAGGATCCGTAACTTCCCGATCTGTTCTTCTCATAAAAGATTCTTCCCGGCGTTTACTATAACGGAACGCGGAATTTTTGTTAAGAGGCGGAAAAAGCGGATTTTACGTCTTTTACCCATGCGTCGATTTTTTCCACAGACTTGGCGTCGCCCTTGTCCAAACAAAGCCCGAGCATTTTTTGTCCTTTTTGCATGCGCGAAAACGTAAAATTATAGCCGCTTGCGTTCACGCTGCCTACAAAGCGGGCGCCGGAAAACCGGAGTTTGTCGAAAAAGTCCGCTGCGCCGGAACAAAAGCTGTCGGGGTGGCGTTCCTGACTGCCGACTCCGACGACGGCAACGATTTTTTTTGAAAAATCGACGGTATGCAAAAGTTTTACCTTACTTCCCCAATCTTCCGCCAAAGAGCCGAAAAAGTAATTCGACGACATCAAAATCACATTCCGATAGTCCGCAATCACGTCGACGTCCGTTTCTTTCATATTGTGCACGTCGGCGCCCAGTTTTTCCGCAATTTGCTTTGCAAAAGCTTCCGTCGTGCCGCTCTTGCTTGCGTAAAAAATACCCGTTTTATTCATAAGGTTACAACCCCATAATACAATAAAATTTACCATTTTACAAACGGCATGCATATATACTACAACAGCTTTTGCATAAAAGCAATAAAGAATTATGTGCTTGATCGCGTTTCGCTAAAAATGCCGTAAAATTATTGAATGAAAAACCGCAGTGCGGTACAATATGTTAGACGACAATAATTAACGGCGAAGTCCGCCAAGGAGTTTTCGATATGGCAAGCATTCGATATACGCTTACGAAATTTTTATTTAAAAGCCTTGTGCGCCCGATGATGAAAAAGGCCGCCTCCGATCCTGAAAAATTTCTTAAAGAACAGTATAAGGCACAGCAAAAAAAGAAATTACCGCTTTCGGATCTTCACAAAAAATACGACTTCGATGAAAAAACGGCAGGCGAAATTCCGTATTATGCCGTACACAGCCGGCATAAAAAAAGCGGCGGTGCGGGTGCGCAAAAAAAGCTCGTGCTGTACTTTTTCGGCGGCGGCTTTGTGATGTCCGGCGATGCGGGCGATTTCGATTTTGCACAGGATATGGCCGATCAAACGGGAGCCGATGTGTGGATCGTGTGGTATAAACTTTTTCCTAAAACGACGGGAAAAGAACTTATCGAATCGATTATCGACGTTTATAAAGAAGCGCTCGGCTTATACGATGCGAAAGACATCGCCTTTTTCGGTCTGTCGTCCGGCGGCTCTTTGTGCCTTGACATTTGTACATACATTACCGAACAAAAACTCGGCCTTCCGCTTCCGGGCAAACTCATTCCGTTTTCGGCTACGATCCAAATGCCCCCGACAACCGCACAGCTTGACAATATGAAGCGCATCGCAAAAAAAGATGCGATGTTTACCGCAGAATACGTCGAAGCCGCATCAAAGATGATGTCGCTGTGCGGCGCGCTCGGTTTTTTGGGGAATTCCGTTTCATACAGCTGGAAAGGTTTTCCGCGCATCGCGGCCTTTTACGGAACGGACGAAATCTATTATGCCGAACTCGATGCCTTTAAGCAAAAATGTGAAGCGGACGGCGTTGCGCTTGAAATTCATATCGGAAAAGGCATGATGCACACGTGGGCTGCCGCCGGCTGGCTTCCGGAAGCGAAAGAAACGCGCAAAATTATTTACGCGTATATAAAAGAAAACTGAAATTTTTACCGCAGAAATTTTAAGGATATTCCACGCCATATTCGCGCGCAACTTTTTTGTACGCATACAACATATACGCGCCGTAAATCATCGTCGCTACTGCTCCTCCGATTCCCGCCACGGCATACACTTCAAGCCATGTCATTGTTGTCGTAAACGCTAAATACGAGGCCGCCAGCGAAAAGACAATCGGAACAGGCGCGATAAGATAGTCGATTTTTCTGTTCATGATTTTTCCGAGCGGAATAAAGTGCAAGCCGATAATAAGGGTTACGGCGGGAAAAATCAATTTTACAAGATGAACGGCCGAAAGTGTCACGGCAAAAACCGTAATCGCCGAATAGGTAATCGCGCTTACGATACTCATGTTTTTGAGAATCTTTTTTCCCGCATCGGACGGCACCGCTTTAAAACGCTTTGCGTGTTTGATATTTTTTATGCTTGCAAAAACGATGGTTCCGCCGTATGCGACGGTCAGCGCAAATAAAACCCTGCCGAGAGTGCCCCATGCGAAACAAAACCAAACGGAATAGAACAAAGTGAAAACCGCCATCATAATTCCGTAGGGCGCAATGTTTTGCGCAATCTCGCCGAATTCCTGCTTTGTGTCGTTATCCATATTTCCCTCCGAACCTCACAGTATCACAATCACCGCATCTTTTCCAGTGCGTTCAGCACGTTTGCAATATCTCCGTCTATGCATATCGAGCGCTCGCGGATTTCGTCGGGACAGAGCGCTTCGCCGTAATTGATGCACGCGTAAAGCGAACGCGGGTTGTCGGCGCACATGCGCCAAAACGGATATTTGATAATGCCGGGCGTATTCAAGCCGACGCCCAATTCCAAAAAGAGAATGTTTTCGTTTTTATGCGCCGCGATAAAGTTGCCGTAGCGTTCGGAAGCTCGATGCCAACCTTCGTCTTCCACGAATGTTGAATCGCTTCGAAGGTTCATCGACATCGGTTTTCCGCAGCGCGGACAGTACGGAATCAAATCGGACGGAATGCGCATGTCTTTTTGCGTTTCGACCATTTTGCGGACGGCCTCTTCGTTGTCGTAGGTTTTGTCGTGGCAGGGAACGGAACACTGCCATAAGCCGTAATCGCCCTGTGTGTAAAAGAGCCGCGTTTTATCAAAGTCCGCTTTTTGAAAGCAGTGATCGACGTTCGTCGTCAGCACAAAATAATTCTTGCCGGCCGTCAGCTTATGCAGATTTTCGTAGACCGGTTTCGGCGCATCGGTATAGCGGTTTATCATAATGTAGCGGCTCCAATACGCCCAAAATTCTTCGAGCGTTTTAAACGGATAAAAACTGCCCGTATACATATCGGTAAAGCCGTACTTTGCGCGGAAATCCGAAAAATATTTTTCAAAGCGCTCGCCCGAATAAGTGAAGCCTGCGGAAGTTGAAAGTCCCGCGCCGGCTCCGATGAGCACCGTATCCGCTTTCGAAAGCGCGTTGTTCAGCCGCTCAAGAAGCGGCAAGAAATCGTTTGTAAATTCCATAATCTTTTCCTGAATCTTTTCTATAAAAATTTAACGAGCCGGTATGCTGTTTTTTCACCTTTTCTTTTTTTCATTTTGCCGTACCTATGTCTTTATACATATATACTATTCCGATGTTCCTGCCGAATTTCCGCCAACAGTTCTTCAATCTTCCGTATTCAATAAACCCCTGCTTCTTATGAAATGCAATACTTTTTTCATTTTCATCGGATATATCAACGACAAGCTTTTTCATTCCGTGCAGTTTTGCGTCATTTTCCAGCAATGATACGATTTCCCGTCCCACGCCTTTTCCGGTCATTTCCGGTTTAATAAAATACATGCAATCGCCAAGTTCGTTAAATGTTCGGATGTTTTTATATTTTTCCAGCATGCAAAATCCGATAACATCGTTTGAATTATTCATTACCGCGTATGCACTTACAGTATTTTCATCAACGAGGGCATTAAAAAAATCGTAGTCAACCTTTTCGGATCGATATGCGGCAGTCGTATGTTCGATATAATAATTGAAAATATCGATCGTTTCTTTTTTATATTTTGCAGTCAGCCTGTTAAAATAAATATTCATCAGAACCACTCCGTACTTCTTATACAAAAATAGCACAAAAATCTAGTGTTTTCTATACTCATATCAGACTTCGACCGTCTTGACAGCCAAACGTTTTGGTTGTATGTTTATATGTGTTAGCTAACGGTGTATACAAAAAAAGGAATCTATGCCGAGGGACAAAACCGCCAATCATATAAAAATTATAGCCGCAGCAAAAGCCGAATTTATGGAGAAGGGCTTTGATAAGTCCTCCATGCGAAGTATCAGCAAACGCTGCGGTATGACGGCTGCGGGAATATATCGGCATTGTGTGGATAAAGCAGATCTCTTTGATCAAATTGTTGCTCCTGCGGTGGATCGCATAAACGCTTGGCTGGATGCACATATTGCGCGCTATGTGGATACGATGAATCAGAAGGAACACATTCAGTGGCGCGATTCCGAAATAGACATGATGCGTGAGATTATCTATCCGAACATAGAAGAATATCATCTATTGCTGGCAAAATCGCAGGGAAGCAAATACGAGCATTTCCTCCACGATCTTACAGAGGGGCAGCAAGCGCAGCTTTTAAAATATCTGCCGATGTTGAAAGCGCAAGGATACGCCGTGAAAGACATAGATTCAAAGGAACTGCATCTTCTGCTTTCGGCATATACGACCGCTCTTTTTGAACCGGTTATACATAATTACAGTTTGGAAGAAGCATTACATTGTCTGAAAGCGGTAGAGGCATTCTTTGTTCCGGGCTGGAAGCAGTTGTTCGGGTTTTAATACCTTGCATAATTGAATTAGGATAAAGTCTTACCGCCTGTCTTTGTTTATAAGAAGAGGCGATGAGGTTAAGTTAATGTTAGTTAATATTAACTATTGTTTGTTAGCTAACAAAAGGAAGTTTGCTTATGAAGGAAAAAGAAAAAAGTCCTTCGCCTATAGCGTGGGCGTTGGGACAAACAGGGGAACACAAAGATCAATATGTTCTGAGTGTTATCCTCGCAGTTATCGGCGTGGCCTTTTCCATCGCACCGTATTTTGTTGTTGTCGGCATCGTACATGGTTTGATGGGCGGAAACAAAGACCTGTCATATTATATGATACGTTGTCTGATTATTGCAGCGTTTTGGTTTTGCCGTGTACTGTTTCATGCGCTCAGTACATCGACAAGTCATAGAGCAACGTTTGCCGTGCTCGGGGAAATCCGAAAACGCTGCACGGAAAAACTGACAAGAATGCCGCTGGGTGCGGTGTTGGAGCAAAGTTCCGGGGCGCTCAAAAATACGCTCATCGAACGTATTGACAGCATTGAAACAACACTGGCGCATATCGTTCCGGAGTTCACCGCAAATTTACTGATCCCCATTATTATTTTGATCTATATTTTTACTATTGATTGGCGTATGGGGCTGGCTTCTCTTGCAACGATACCGGTTGGCTTTTTCTGTTACGGTCTTATGATGAAGGGCAGTCCTCAATTTTATCAACGCACGGTTACAGCCACAAAAGCGCTCAATGATACGGCGGTTGAATATATCGGCGGTATTCAAGTCATCAAGGTTTTCGGAAATACAAAAAGTTCCTACGACCGCTTCGTGCATGACGCGTATGAAGCCGCTCACAGCTATATCGATTGGATGCGCTCCTGTATTCTCACCTTTACATTCGCCACGGTAATCATGCCCGCCACAATGGTTTCCGTGCTCCCTATCGGCGGTCTTTTGGTGAAAAGCGGATCTCTTCCGCCGCAGAATCTGGTAACAATTATTATTCTCTCTGTCGGCATCATCACGCCGCTTATAACCTTGATGAGTTATTCGGACGACTTTCGAACGATGGGAACCATCTTCGGTGAAGTTCAAAGTATTTTGTACGCGCCGGAAATGGAGCGCCCTGTAGACGGAGCTATTCCAAAGGAAAACACGTTGAAGCTGCAGGATGTTCATTTTTCGTATAAGGAAAAGGAAGTGCTTCATGGCATTTCAATGGAAATCCCGGAGGGCAGCTTTATTGCGCTGGTCGGTCCTTCCGGCAGCGGAAAGAGTACCATTGCGCGCCTCATCGCTTCGCTTTGGGATGTGAGCAGCGGCTCAATTTTGCTGGGGGATACGGACATTCGCGAAATTCCGCAAGAGGCCTATTCGGATAAGATCGCCTTTGTCTCGCAGGACAATTATCTATTCAACATGACGGTCAGGGAAAATATCCGCATCGGGCGGGCGGATGCAACGGATGCGGAAGTTGAGGAAGCGGCAAAACACAGCGGTTGTCATGAATTTATTTTGGAGCTGGAGAATGGTTACGATACCGTGGTAGGCACTTCCGGCGGGCATCTTTCCGGCGGCGAGCGGCAGCGTATTTCCATTGCCAGAGCAATGCTGAAAGCGGCACCTATTATCATTTTGGATGAGGCAACCGCATACACCGACCCGGAGAACGAGGCGGTTATTCAGCGCTCTATCTCTAAGCTGACGGAGGGTAAGACGCTCATCGTGATTGCGCACCGGCTTTCTACGATTACCGCTGCCGATTGTATTTATGTCATTAAAGACGGCACCGTTGCAGACAGCGGAACCCATGATGAGCTTTTGTCTCATCACGGCTTATATGAAACGATGTGGAATGCACATATGGAGGTGAAAGATCATGCTTAAAGTTATTAGAAAGTTTTTTGCGTTCTGCGGTGAAGAAAACCGCCGGAAATTCATCACTTCCATTCGGCTCAATGTTATTCAGGCTCTGTTTGAGGCGCTAAAGATTCCGGCGATTGCGGTGATGATTCGGGCGCTGATGAACGGAACGGTAGACACAAAAGATATCCTGCTCTCGTTAGGGATTATGCTGATCAGCATTGCCGGATCGGGATTACTAAAATCAAAGGCTGTTATGTTACAGACCGAAGGGGGCTATGACACTTGTGCGAAAAAACGGGTGGAGATTGCGGAGCACATGCGGTATCTTCCTATGGGATACTTTAACGCCAACAGCCTCGGGCAGATTACATCTATTACAACTAACATAATGGAAAGTCTTGAAAATATTGCGACTCGTGTGGTAATGCTTGTCTGCGACGGCTTGCTTACAACCTCGCTTATTGTCATCATGCTGTTTTTCTTCGACTGGAGAATCGCCTGTGTGCTGCTCTGCGGTTTTTCGCTGTTTCTTTTTGCAAACAGCCGTCTCCGAATTGCTTCCGAAAAGGTGTCGGGAAAAAAGATACGCGCAGATGAAAGGCTGGTAGAAAAGGTTCTGGAATACTTGCAGGGTATGACCGAGGTTAAGGCTTACCGGTTGACGGGAGTTAAGAGCAAGGAATTAAATGAGGCAATCTCGGAAAACAGTAAGATCAATACCGACATGGAAACGACACTGGTGCCCCGCATAGCATTGCAGAGTTTTATTGCCAAGCTTACCGGTGTGGCAATGGTAGCTTTTTCATGCGCATTTTATTGTGCCGGAAGCATGGACGCGCTGAATGCTGTTGTCATGGTAATCTCCGCATTTATCATCTATACCAGTCTGGAAACGGCAGGACAATATTCGTCACTGCTGCGCGTGGTTGATATGAGTGTTGACCGGGCGCAGGAAATTCTGAACACGCCGCAGATGGATATATCCGGAGAAAATATTACACCGGCAGTGCGTGATATTACTGCGCAGGATATCGCGTTTTCTTATGAGAAGCGAAAGATCATTGACGGCATTTCATTGAAGATTCCGGAAAAGACCACGACGGCGATTGTCGGCCCTTCCGGCGGAGGCAAAACCACCTTGGTAAATCTGCTTGCACGGTTCTGGGATGTAGACGGAGGAACCGTTATGCTGGGCGGCCGGAATGTGAAGGATTACGATATGGATTCCTTGATGGCGAATTTCAGCTTTGTGTTCCAATCGGTTTATTTATTCCACGACACCATCGCCAACAATATCCGCTTTGGTCAGCCCGGCGCTCCGATGGAGGATGTGATTGCTGCGGCGAAAAAAGCCTGCTGCCATGACTTTATCTCAAGCCTTCCCCACGGATACGACACAGTAGTCGGTGAAGGCGGCGCAAGTCTTTCCGGCGGAGAAAAGCAGCGCATCTCCATTGCCCGCGCCATGATGAAAAATGCACCGGTCATCTTTTTGGATGAGGCAACCGCCAACGTCGATCCCGAAAACGAAAACGAGCTGATGCACGCTATCCAAGCGCTCACCGCCGAAAAGACCGTCATCATGATTGCCCATCGGCTGAAAACCGTAGAGAGAGCCGATCAGATTATCGTCGTAGACCGCGGCAAGATTGTGCAGCAGGGCACCCATACCCAACTGATGGATCAGAACGGCATATACCGCAACTTTATCGGCGAGAGGCGCGAAGCTGCAAGCTGGAAGGTAAAAAAATAATTGTATGGAGATTCCCCTCACTGCGTTCGGGTGGGGGAAAAATCTGACAGTGGAAAAAAGCCTTAAAAATAGTATAATATTACAAACATCGAGTAAAACAAATTAGAATTTTACAATGTATTTTTGTATTTCATAGTAATGAAAAAACTGCAATATAAGAGAGGTAAAAATGAAGATAGGAATCATTCAAGGAACAACACAAGTTGATAAGAATGAAATATTATATAGAATAACAAATAAAGTAGTGTCATCAAAGAATTATGAAGTTATAAATTTTGGGGTTTATCCGAGAGAAATAAATTCATATTCGTATACAGAAATTGCGGTCTTAACTGCCTTACTCATCAATAGTAAGGTGGTCGATTTTGTGATAACTGGATGTTCTTCAGGGCAAGGAATGAATTTGGCATGCAATACATTGCCAGGGTTATTGTCAGGGTTTATTCAGAATCCACAAGACGCCTACCTATTTGGAAGAATTAACGATGGTAATGTAGCAAGTTTATCTTTGGGATTGGGTTTTGGTTGGTTAGGGGAACTCAATCTTGAATATACTTTAGAAAAATTGTTTGATGGAGACTTTGGAATCGGATTTCCTCCAGAGATTGCAGAACGAAAGATTAAAGAAACCAGTCGTGTTAAAAAATTTAATGAAATAAGTAAGGTATCTTTGATTGAGTTTATGGAGCAGTTGGAACAAGAGTTTATGGCTAAAATATTGTCTAAAAAAGATGTTATTGATTATATACTTAATCATTCAAGAGAGGAAAAACTAATAAAATACATTTCAAGTAAGATTTGATATGATTTCAAGATATATGATTAAAATTTTAAGCTTTGATATAAACAATCATATTTCCCAAATGATATCTACAAATTCCAGTTTATCGGCCATTTCTTCACCGTCAGACCAAACACTTCGCATTTGCCGCACTTCGTGCTCTTTGTCTGCTGGCGAAGCGCCGCGAAATGAATATGTCCGCTTGGCGGTCGTTCATTTATGCTTGCGCGCTTCAAATTAGAATTTGTAGAGGTGAGAAAAATGTAATGGCAACATATTCAACTTAAATCGAAATAATATAAAATTACGAGGAGATTATAAGATGAACAATTATATAAAATTAAATGAAGATAGATGGAATAATGTAAAAAATGACTATACTGAGCCATTGACACATGAAGAATTAGAAGAAGTTAGAAATAATCCGATTTCTGTTGCATTAACTGTTGGGAAAAAAGTTCCGAAAGAATGGTTTGAAAAAGCAAACGGAAAAAAGATATTAGGTTTAGCTTGTGGTGGTGGACAGCAGGGACCGGTTTTTGCTATAAAAGGTTATGATGTAACCATAATGGATTTTTCTAAATCACAATTACAAAGAGATGATATGGTTGCTAAAAGAGAAGGCTTAAAAATCAACACAATTCAAGGCGATATGACAAAACCATTTCCATTTGAAAATGAAACTTTTGATATTATTTTTAATCCGGTTTCAAATGTATATATAGAAGATTTAGAAAACATGTATAAAGAAGCCTCTCGAGTATTGAAAAAGGGTGGACTGTTAATGGTCGGATTTATGAATCCTTGGATATACATGTATGATGCTGACATTGTATGGGACAAACCCGATGAGGAATTACTTTTAAAGTTTTCAATCCCTTTTAATTCAAAAGAGCTTGAAGAGGAAGGCAAGATAACCATAAATCCAGAATATGGATATGAATTTAGCCATACCTTAGAAACTCAGATTAGAGGACAACTTAAAAATGGTCTCGCTATGATAGATTTTTATGAATCGTGTGACAAAAGACATAGATTATCACGTTATGGAAATGACTATATAGCTACACTTTGCATTAAACTATAATGTTATAGTAATACAATTCCTGCGAAGAGCATCGGAATAAATAATATCCCCATCAACAACCATGCTTTCCAATAATGAAAAGTTCCTGCAGGCAAAAACAATAAAATTCCTATGGCCACCACGCCGAGAGAAAACTTTAACAGTGCTTTAAAGCACAAATCTTTTTCCATACAACCTCTTTTATATTCCCCTTCGCTCAGTTCTTTATGAGCTGTATAATTTTTTCACAATGCCTTTCTGTAATTTTTCCGGTCTTATTAAAAAGCGGACGCCCTTCTATCTTGCCGAACTTAATAAACTGTATCCAATCCTTTTGAATTGCAATAACGGCAGCCTTATTTTCATCGGTAATGTGTATATTCATGTTATCTATGGTGCCGAAGAAAAATGCAAGTTCCGCCCCATGATATGAGCCGCGAAGTCCATTATATAGATTAGGAATATAATTCATTCTATATCCGTATACGGGAGATTTTTCTCCGATTTTTTCCATGAGGAACAGTGCACTTGAGTGAAATACAAGCAACTCCATGATTTGAATTTGTAAGTCTACGATTCCGTTCGCTTCCGGTTTTAGTTCGGATTCAAGAGAATCTGCAAATTCTCCGTATTTTTTCAACAGAAATTCTTTTAAATGTTCTTTGTTCTTTGTAATTCCAAGGGCTTTGTAGTACATCGGTAATTCAATCATGGAAAATTCATCTTTATTTGACCCTATCAGTACCGGCATACAAGGGAATGATCCTCGTTCCAACAGATTCATCGGGTGCTCTGTAAAAAACTTACCGTCAATGATATCATTCGGGACATTTCCCGCACAAAGCATGAGTTTATGAAACAGATTATTACTCAGCGGATTTAAATAATGATACAGGGCTGCGACTGCGCATCCGCTTTCAAAAACAGGCATATAGCCGAAGTTTCCTATTCGATAAGTAATTGTAACCGCTACAATACCTTGCTCGGCAATATGCGCCATTGTGTATATCGGAACCGTTCCCGATCCTTCTCCTTTAAGATACATTTTCTATCAGTGGGCAGATCAACGTCGGATTGCCTATATTCTCAATACTTATATTTTTTTGTATAATTGCAGAGTGTCAATTAAAAGAGATTTTTTCAGGGGATTCCGAATAAGTGATAGGGCATCTCGAAAAATTGACCTTGGGCGAATTTGTTCGAGATTTAAAGAAACGGTATGAGAGAATCAAATCAATTAAAAGAATGTCAGAAACTTTGGGCAGCACATAAGTATCTCGTTCTCAGCAAGTCCGGCACTATTTATAACGAGATTCGCGAATATTTAAAGCGGGAGAATGCACAAGTGCGGCATGTGTTGACTCTCATTGATCAGGCGCGCACTTTACCGGAGAATCGAGGACAAGTCTGCAACGCGTTTCAGCATATCTGGGGATATTTTAAGAAGCAGGCTGCTCGGGATGAAAAGGCGGAGTTTATGTATTGTTTGGAGCAATATCGCAGCGGTCAGGCGGAACAGGAAATTTTGTTGGGCGCTGTTCGCAAGCTCTTTGCAGTCTACCCTAACAACTATTTGCAGCAATCGCATCTATTATTCGGAGAACAAGATGAGACTGTGGCATCAAGATATGATTAACAAACTCCCGCGTCAACAGCTGTTGGGACAACATAGGGAGTGTTGTGCCTTGCGCGGAAACGGCTGGGGCAGGCCGCACGCAACGGTCAACTATGTGTTTAACTATTCACCGTATTTGCTCTATCGGTACCACCGACTCATTATGGCAGAGATGAATCGGCGAGGCTACAGGGTCAGTCCCGAGTGGTTGGACAAAGACTATCGCGGCAAAAGATGTCCGGCATATAACAATTTAGCGGTCATTGAAGTACCTAATCCCATATATACCGAACATGATGATTGCTATTATCGCGAGTGTCTCAAGAATTTGGAAACCAAGGGAATTCATTTGGATTAATATTGTGGGGCTCCATTATAAAAAGAAAGTCTTTGTTCATGGCTTTTTTTTCTCCGGAGGTTTCCCTCACTTCGTTTCTGTACGGAAATCCATCAAAGAAATCTTCTAAACCAAGTATCCAAAAAATTCATTTGTTCTTCAGTATGAAACCAATGTTCTCCCTCATCAAAAACCGTTAAGTCCGCATGTATTTTATTCGCAAAATTCGTCATTGTCTCTAAAGAAGTCATATCGTCTTTTTTACCGTAAAGAATGCCGGTAGGAATGTTCCATGCTATAGGATTTTTTCTGGCAAAAGAAAGATATTTCCACGATAAGGATTCGCCGAACTGAATGTTGATGACTTTTTTTAGTCTAAGCTCTTCTTCGGATATCTTTGCCCGTTTCATCATGTGTAAAATGATATTTTCCATATCGACAATGGGGGAAACAAACAGTGCTTTTTTGATCGGTTTTTCCGATAAGGATAACATAGAAAAATATGCCCCTATACTGTTTGCAATTAATAAAATTTCATTATAATTTGGAATAATGGAATCAAAATAGTTTTGAAATTCTTCATCGGCCTGCCAAGGTAATTCCGATTTATAATTAAAACCTAAAAGCTCATAATCATCATTAAAAAACTTTTTATAGTAAAGCGCTTCGTCGGCAGAACCGCCTTTTCCGTGTATATATACAACCGCATTTTTCATATAAAACTCCGCCGCATTCTAAACGAAATATGGATAGTGTTCAATACTTGTGGTATAATACGGACAGCTGAAAATCGGCTGCGGGGTTGTGCTTATGGTAAGAGAAGCGGTAAAAGAAGATTTATATGAATTATTGAATCTATATCTGTTTTTACACGAAAAAGATATTCCGGAAAATTCAAGCCGTCTGGAAAACACATGGAAAACAATTATTGAAGATAAAAATCATCATATCATCGTCAATGAAATAGACGGCAAAATACTGTCGTCCTGTGTTTGTGTGATCATTCCGAATTTGACGAGAGATGTGCGCCCGTATGCGTTTATTGAAAATGTCGTTACGAATGAAGAATACCGCGGAAAAGGATACGCAACGGAATGTCTCGATTATGCAAAGGAGATAGCGATTAAAAATAATTGCTATAAGATGATGCTTTTGACGGGTACAAAAAAAGAAAGCACATTGAATTTCTATAAAAATGCAGGGTACAACAGCGAGGACAAAACGGCATTTATACAGTGGCTGGAGTAAGATAAACTGTAATTCGTATAAATCGGTAAAATCGAAATCCGAGGAGATGATTTTTAGACGATGGAAACAGTGATTATACACGGACAAAATCATAAGGGATCAACATATCATATTGCGAACAATCTGGCATTGAAAGTCGGAGGAAACATAAAAGAGTTTTTTTTGCCGAAAGATTTCGGTGAGTTTTGTACCGGTTGTACAAAGTGTTTTTTAGAATCGGAAAAACAATGTCCGCATTTCGACAAACTTAACCCTATTACCGAGACGATAGACAAAGCCGATTTGATTATTCTTGCAAGTCCCGTATATGTAATGCACCCAACGGGTTCCATGAAAGCATTTTTAGATCATTACGGATATCGTTGGATGGTACACCGGCCGGAGGAAACAATGTTTTCTAAGCAGGGTGTGTGTATTTCCTCTGCCGCGGGTGGGGGTATGAAATCTGCAAATAAAGATATGGCAGACAGTTTGTTTTTTTGGGGAGTTGCTGAAATTTACACATACGGCAAAGCTGTTCAGGCTGTAAAATGGCAAGATGTAAGTGAAAAAGATAAAAAATCCATAGATAAAGCATTAAGCTCTCTTGCAAGAAAAATTACCGATAAGTATGGTAAAGCGAAGCCCGGAATAAAAACAAAACTGATGTTCAATATCATGCGCCTCTTGCAAAATAAAGTTCGGAATCGGGCAGATACGGATTATTGGCAGGAAAAGGGATGGCGGGATAAAAACCGTCCGTGGAAATAATGATAAACTTTGGAAATATTCTATAGGGAACCTTTGAAAACCAACCGGATTTTTAGAGATGCCGCATATTAACTTGAAAGTTTAGTTGAGAAATTCAACGATCCACCCTTTTCCCGAATTCAGCTTTCCAATATTCTCCCTATGTGGCGTTTTTCAAAGAACATATCTTTGTTTGTAAAAACGATAATTACAGCGGCAAGTGTAACACAGATTGTTTCGACGCATTTTGTCGTTTGGGTCATCGCAATTTTTTCCTGCATGAAGTTTACAAAAAGGTGAAAAATAATACTTGCAAGCATGCTTCGGTTATTTTTCACATACACCCATGTTGTTAATCAACTTGCCGGCAACACCCGCTTCTACGATGTTATAAACATAAATCCTATGGCAATTGTTCAAGACCAAGCTCTTTCAAGAATACATTATGAGCATTTTTTGCATTTTTGATGTCATCCTCTATTGTCCTCAATTCTTTTGCCACTTCTTCAATATCAATTATTTTTTCTTCAGGAGCTGTGCTTACATATCGGGAAATATTTAAGTTGTATCCATTCTTCTCAATTTCTTCCATAGATACACGACGTGAATACCTCTTGTCATCTTCCCTACGGAATTGGTATACATCAACGATTTTATCTATGTGCTCTGGTAAAAGGACATTTTGTCTTTTCCCTTTTTCGTAATATTCACTTGCATTGATAAATAACACATCATCAGGTTTCTTGCATTTTTTCAATACAAGAATGCAAACCGGTATTCCTGTCGAAAAGAATAAATTAGCCGGCAGTCCGATTACCGCGTCAATATTTCCATCTTTCAGAAGTTTAGCTCTAATCTTCTCTTCTGTACCTCCTCGGAACAATACGCCATGAGGCAAGATAATTGCCATAGTTCCATTTTTGCTCAAAAAATGAAATCCATGTAGCAAAAACGCAAAATCAGCTGCCGACTTTGGTGCAAGTCCATAACCTTTAAAACGAAAATCTTCAGCTAATGTATCATCCGGTTCCCATCGATAACTAAAAGGCGGATTTGCTACTACAGCATCACACTCCAACTTTTTAGCCGGATTCATTTCATTCAGCAACGACCAATCATTTAACAAAGAATCTCCGTGAAAAATTTGAAACTCCGAATCCTTAAAACCATGCAGCAACATATTCATTCGTGCAAGGTTATAGGTCGTTATGTTTTTTTCTTGTCCATATATTTGACTGATGCTATTAGGCTCAAGATGTTTCTTTACATTGATAAGCAGTGAGCCTGATCCACAGGCAAAATCCAACAGGTTATTGATAAATTTTCTCTTTCCCAATTCCGGTTTCTGGCTATCCAATATAACAATTCTGGAGAGAATAGTAGAAATCTGTTGAGGGGTATAGAACTCACCTGCTTTTTTACCGGAACCGGCTGCAAATTGTCCGATTAAATATTCATAGGCACTTCCTAAAAGGTCTATTTCATTTGTAAATTCAGCAAGCTTTTCGGCAATTTTGGTAATTATAGAACACAATATTGCGTTACGTGATAGATAATCTTTTCCCAGTTTATCGGAATCAAGATTAACCTCCGAAAATAATCCATGGAAAGTACTTTCAAATGATTCATTTTCAATAAACTTAAAGCCTCTTTGCAAAGTCTTCAAAAGTTGATTGTTTTGTGTCCGTGATAACTCGTAAATATTGCTCCATAGATAATGCGGCTTAATGACAAAATGAATTTTTTTACGCATTTGTTTTTCAAAAATAGTTACATGATCTAAATTATTAATATACCATACACTTAAAGGCGTTAGTTTTTGACTTTCGAGTAAACTTTCATATTCATCAATGAGAGTTTGTCTTGCTCTTTGGATAAGATTATTGTCTGTCTCATCTTCTTTTATAGGCAACTTACTTATAGGCAATGTATTAAAGTAAGTCGTTATCTTTAATTTTAATTCAGCTATAACTTTATCTATATTCCCATTGCTTTGTACATTTTCAATCTCTTTTTCACAATCCGTATAGTCTTTGCCAAGCTCTTTCTGTACAGAAGTTTCATAGTTATCAGAAAGATACCTTAAGAAAAGAAAGGATAACATATAATCACGGAAGTCATCCGCATTCATAGCACCGCGAAGTTTATTCGCTATGCTCCAAAGTGCATCTCCTAATTGTTGTGTATCATTCATTATTGTTTCTCCTGATTTTGAGTATTCTCAAATAGTTTCTGGTTAAAATTATAGTCTCCCAAAAAATTGTTAAGAATATTTCTAAAATATTGCTTGTTTTCTTCTACCATTTCTTTAGGATCAAATAAAGAATAATTCCCGTGACTTAAAAGGTTGACTATTCTCGTATATATCGGTTCATTTTCTACATCGCCTTTTCTAATACATGAAGAAAAATGAGCATATCCATGAAATGATGCTGTTTTTTCTAATATATTTCTCAGTATATTAAAATGATAAGTATACAATTCGCCTGTGTCAGATGCCCTTTTTAGCTCCTTCAATAATGCGACATGGTGAAAAAACGGCGTTTTAGTAGTATCTTTTAAAATATAAGAGGAATTGTCTGTACTTTTTTGCAAAAACAACTGCTCCGCGCTGTTAATTTCATTACATAAAACATTGAAAAACAATGTATGATGTGATGATACAATAACTTTTACTTCATTTCCTCTCATAAGCGTCGCCAGATGACTGGCTATAGCAATTGCATTATTATCATCCAAGGAAGAAATAGGATCATCTACGTAAATATATTTTACCCAGTCGTATGCTTCTGCTTTGTCTATTACCAATTGAACAATAGCCAAAAAGAAACACCAAATAAAGATATTTTCTTCACCACGAGAAATTTTAATATTGTCGATTCTTTGCATGGTGCCTTCAAACAATTCTTCTCTATAAAAACTGATCGCTGCATTATCATAATTAATATTAAAATTGAAATCAGAGTATCGATGAAGAAACGAACGTATCTTGTTATCCATATCAAGGTCTTTTAATCCATTAAAAAAACGCGAATTCTTATTAAACTTTAACACGCGCTCCGCATCGTTATCTAAATCATTATCCCAATAAAACAAATCTTCTGTAAAAGCATTATAGTAAAGGGTATCAGCCGTTTTTTCTCCGGTCTCCTCATTCAAATGTTGTCCCAAAGACTTAAATTCACCGGAAAGTCTCGTTTTGCCTGTTCCATTATAAGCGAATAAAATAATATATTTCTTCTCATCCAATAGTTTCTTGAAATACTCGGCTATTTCTTTAATAGAACTAATTTTTTTATGTCCGATCCTTTTGAAAATAAAATCAATGTTCACAAGTAATTCTTGCGATACATTTTCTTTTAAAATATAATTCCCGGAAGTTTTATCTTTTTTATAATTTTCTGTGATTATTTTTTTGTAATGTTGAAACTCATCATTACCCATGGTTTTATTTGTTAATTTTTGAAACTCTTCTCTTGTAAAACTTGAGGGAATATTTATGCTCATTTCCATGCCTCCCCAACAGTAGGAAATAATCCCTGCATTAGTGCTTTTTTATGGCATTTTAATGATTCAATTTTACTTGTTTGTTTGCTTATCAAATCATCTATACCGGATAAGAAATTAGCAATTTTTTGTTGTTCTGGTTTTTCTGGTAATTGAACTGTAAATTCGCTTAAAACTTGCTTTGTAATTGTTTTTATTATCCCTCCTGGCGCGCTTTGTTTTTTTATTTCAAATAACTGTTGAATAGTGTGGACTAAAAAAACTTTATCCACATCTCTATAAAACTTTTCAAATAACAGTAATGTTCTATCTATATACGCATCATATTGTGTTATTGCAACACGGCCTATCGATCCTTGCAAGGTTACTATTAAAGTTCCCTTTTCAATAAATACGCTTTGTTGTGAAGCTAATTCACTGATTTTATTTTTTGTAGTCGCTTTTAAACACATATTTTCATCTACATCAAATACTTGAATAAAAGGCATACCATTTAATTCATCATACCATTTTGACAAACCATATGGCTGTGGAAAGCTGCCTCTCCTATAATCCGCAAGCTCTCTCAACTTTATTGTTTCCCAGCCCTCACTATCTTTAAACTCCGGGAACCTCCATTCAGGAACATTTTTTCCTTCGGCTGGGAATAGCTTTTGAATCCAGCCTTTTTTGTAATTATTTAGCAATAACAATTTCTTTTCTTCGGCAGAAATAAGTTCAGCAATAGAAGATAAGCAATCTGCAATTTTTTGTTGTTCAAGTTTTTCTGGTAGTTGAACTGTAAATTCACTCAAAACTTGCTTTGTAATTGTTTTTATTATTCCTCCTGGAGCACTTTGTTTTTTTATTTCAAATAATTGTTGAATACTGTGTGCTAAAAAAACTTTATCAATATCCCTATAAAATTTTTCAAATAATAGCAAGGTTCTGTCTATATATGCATCATATTGTGTTATAGCAACGCGACCTATTGAGCCTTGTAAGGTTACTATTAAAGTCCCTTTTTCAATAAACACACTTTGTTTTGAAGCTAATTTACTAATTTTATTTTTTGTACTTGCTTTTAAACACATATTATCATCTACATCAAATACTTGAATAAAAGGCATACCATTTAATTCATCATACCATTTTGGTAGACCATATGGTTGCGGAAAACTTCCCCTCCTATAATCGGCAATATCTATCAGCTTTATCGTTTTCCAACTCTCTGAAAACTCAGGAAATCTATATCTTGGCAGTATTGCTATATCGTCCTTTTCACTCATAAGCCTTTAACCCCATAATCTCTTTTCCATTTGCCATTTTCTTTAACAACGGAACTAATTCATCCATAAGCTCCAATTCTTTTTGCGTTCTTTCTCTCCAACTAAGATTCAGAGGTTCAAGTAAATCAATCAATTTTTCTCCATCAAAAATCATTCTTTCCATAATTCCATTAACAAAAGTTTTTAGAGCCTGGGATTCAAGTCCGTACTTTTCAGACAGAGAAATAAGTTCCTTAGAGTTTTTTTTAGCTTTAAATTTCCGGTATCCTTCCATTACTTCATTCTCACTCAGCCCTTTATTTTCTTTGGAAGTCTTAATAAATTGATCAAGTTCCTCTATATACTCTTCAATATCTTTCCTTTCATCCATTAGATTAGAAGTTGAGGCAATCAAATCTATCAATTCTTTTTTTGTCATTTTTTCTTTCTTCGGTACATTAGATTGAGTATATTGAGAAATAAGCGCCATAATATAATCGTAGTCAATGATGGCAGATGAAAATAACACAAATTCAAAGTCCAATTGCTCTACTTCCGGAGATACATTGTGAATATCTTTTTCCTGTTCATCTTTTAATCTTCCTGCAATATCTAAATATGCCCCTCTAAATGCTCGAACTGTATCTTCTGGTAATAAAGTCTCAATATCAGCTACTTGTTCCTTTTTTATATCTGTGTATTGATCAAGTTGGGTTTTGAGCCTCTGTATTTGTTTAAACTTATCAATAAACATGGCACGAGCCGTATCACCTTTAAGGTTACTTACTGCTTCAGGCTTGCACTCAAGTCCTTGTGCATTCATAAACTTTCCAAGTTCATCTACTGCTTTTTCCAACTTTTTAATCATAGTAGGAGCCGGATCTACAAGCCAAATTTCTTTAACTTTCTCGCTGTTTTCTTTTCCTGAAAACAGTCTGATCGCTGCATCCACTTCATCTTCATGTCCTCTAAAATCAATAATATTGCCATAAGGTTTTGTAGTATTCAGCACACGATTCGTTCTTGAAAAGGCTTGAATCAATCCATGTTGCTTCAAGTTTTTATCTACATATAAAGTATTTAAATATTTAGAATCAAAGCCTGTCAAAAGCATATCTACAACAATAACAATATCTATTTTGTTTTCATGTGGATAATCCGCATTTGGATATTGTTGGTCTTTTATCCGTTTTTGTACATCTTGATAATACAAATCAAAGTCGTTGATAGTATGATTTGTTTTGTATTTTGAATTATAGTCGTCAATAATTCTCCTTAAGGCTTCTTTTTTCTTGTCTGGCTCTTGTTTATTATCTTCTTTTTCTTGTGCAAGATCCTCTTGTAGTTGTTTTACATCTTTATTGCCTTCAGCCGGAGGCGAAAAAACGCAAGAAATATTCAATGGAATAAAACCTTCATCTAAATCTAAGTATTCTTTCTGTACTTCATTAAATAAATCATAGTACTCTATTGCTTCATTGATACTTGCTGTTGCAAAAATAGCGTTATACCGTCTACTATATGTTGCCGCATCATGCTTGGACAAAATAGCTTCTACAATTTTCCTTTTGCTTATCTTTGTATCTGCTTTTGCTGCAATATGAGTATCATCAGGCTTAAAATAATCAATGTGAAAACGTAAAACATTGCCATCATCAATCGCATTTGTGATAGTGTAAGAATGAAGTTCCTTTTCAAATACATCCTTTGTGGTTTTATAAGAACCAATTGTTCCATCGACTTGTTTATAATTTGAGTTTTCTTCAAAAATTGGTGTGCCGGTAAAACCAAACAATTGTGCTTTGGGGAAGAAAGTCTTTATTGCTTCATGATTATCTCCAAATTGTGAACGATGGCATTCATCAAAAATAATTGCCATACGCTTATCTTGAAGCTTTAGTAGCCTTTCTTTAAAAGTCAATTCGCCTCTTTTTCTTTTTTCTTGATTACGCTTACTATCATCATCAAGTGCAAGTCCAAGTTTTTGAATGGTAGTAACTATCACTTTATCCTTATAATCATCAGATGTGAGACGCTTAACTAAACTTTCTGTATTTGTATTTTCTTCCACACATCCTTCTTGAAACTTATTAAATTCTATACGAGTCTGTCTATCCAAATCTTTTCTATCCACAACAAACAAGCACTTTTCAATATCTGGATTATCTTTCAAAAGTGTTGATGTCTTAAATGATGTAAGAGTTTTGCCACTACCTGTAGTATGCCAAATATATCCATTGCCCCGATTTTGCTCAATACAATCTACAATTGCTTTCACGGCATAGATCTGATATGGTCGCATAATCAACAATTTTTGCTCACTCACTACCAAAACCATATATCTACTGATAAGTTCTCCAATAGTACACTTAGGTAAAAAACAATTCGCAAATTCATATAGATTGGTTATTTTATTATTGTTCTTATCTGCAAATTCATAAATAGGCAAGAATCTTTCATCTGCATTAAATGAAAAATGCTCCTTGCGATTATTGGCAAAATAATAGGTATTAGTTTCATTACTAACAATAAAAAGCTGAATAAAACAAAGTAGAGAATTTGTATATCCATTTCCCGGATCATTTTTATAATTCACTATTTGTTCCATCGCTTTTTTAGGGGTGATTTGTAAAGTTTTTAATTCAATCTGAACTACCGGGATACCATTAATAAGCAAGATAACATCATAGCGATGGTTACTATTTTCTGTGTTAATGCATAGTTGGTTGATTACTTCAAATTCGTTTTTGCACCAGTTTTTGAGATTTACAAGAGTATATTGCAAAGGCGTATCATCATCTCTTTTAAAAGTATTTATTTCTCTGAGCTTTTTTGCATTCTCAAAAACATCTGGATTTATTATACTATCACATAATCTTATAAATTCAGAATCACTTAATTTTACACGGTTCAATCTTTCAAAATGCTTTCTGAAATTTTCTTCTAATGAAAATTGATCTCTAATATCTTCGCGATAAACATATTTTAAATCTATCAATTTTTTGATAAATTCATTCTCTATTTGTCTTTCATGCTTCATACTTATCATCCTTTATCCAACTTAATTCATCGCTTCCAATAACGAAATCAAATCTTGGTCTAAATCTTTCTTTTTACAAAGCTCTATCAAGGCATATCTTGCTATCTGATTAGGTTTTGATTTATTATTCTCCCACCGATTCACTGAACTGAAGCCGACATGTAGTTCTCTGACTAATCCTTCTTGCGATAAATTTAACTCTGAGCGAATTGTCTTTATAATTTCAGAAAGTTCCATATCAATCTTCTCGTTGTTATTTATATCAAGTTTTTATACTGCATATTATATTATAAGCTATTACATGTGACAATATTGTTAGTCACAGATAGTACTTTTTACAGCTACTATTTAAAAAGTTGATAAAACGATACACTGAATATATGAGATAGAAAGAATTAGAAGATACTTACAAAGTGCTTCAGACAAAACAGAAATACGCCGAGGATTTTGGCAGCATAAAAGATGGCATCGTAATCGTGATTTTGGAATACTTGTGTGATTTACAAAGCGCTCTCTTTATGAAGTCTATTTTTACCGGATAATAACATAAGTAAGATTTTCAGCCCTTATAATATCATGAATTTCCAAATTTTCCGTTTAAGAACGACCTATAACAATGAAAGGCCATTCTTTGTATCGTATGCAGAAACCATGCTTCCCTTCCCGGAATTCAGCTTTCCAATATTCTCCCTATGTGGCGTTTTTCAAAAAACAGATCTTTGTTTGTAAAAACGATAATTGCGGCGGCAAGTGTAACACAGATTGTTTCGACGCATTTTGTCGTTTGGGTCATTGCAATTTTTTCCTGCATGAAGTTTACAAAAAGGTGAAAAATAATACTTGCAAGCATGCTTCGGTTATTTTTCACGTAAACCCATGTTGTTATAAAACCGAACGGAATAACGGAAATAAAAAAGTTGAACATATATAAAACATTCATTTCGCGTATGCCGTAATGGTAAGTGCCCGGAATAAAAAACAGCGGCAAGTGCCATAAAGCCCAGACAAAGCCGAATATAATCGATTCTTTGAACCAGCTGCAATATTGGGCGATTGAGTCTTCACCGTAACCGCGCCAACCCACTTCTTCCAAAACCGAAGCAAGCAAAATCGTTAAAAATGCGGAAGTGACCCCCGCTCCGGTAAAAGAAAAACCCTCCGTGACGGAAAACTGATTTAAAGACTGTCCCCAAAAGGTTGAAAGCAAAATGGAGCAGCCGACTATCAGTGCAAAAACAATTACGGCGGCAAAGATGTATTTCGGCCTTAATTTATAAAATCTGAAAATCTTGCGTTTAAAGTCCGCTTTCAATTCTTTGCTTTTTGAACCGAACACCGTGATGAGTGCGATTATTGCCGGCGAAAGGAGTCCGAGCAGCATTGTGAGCGTACAAATAAAACCTTCTTTAAAAATGAGCGCGCAAAACCAAAAGCCCCAAGTTGCTAAAATAGTTGTAACATAAAATCGTACGGGTCTGTATGTATATTTTGTGTTCATGTAAACCTCTTATAATTTTATAAAATCCGAATTTCGGATTTCCAACCGTTCAATTCCACAATCAAGTCGGCGTCGGTTTGCACTTCTTTTTTCTCGCGTTTATCGATGAGTATGTTGTTGTCGGAATCCAAAAAGCGGGTTCGGCGGCCGGCATTTCGTAGACAATAATTTGAATGTTCGGCAAAGCGGATTTTGGAAATCGCCTTCACCTGATTAAAATCGATTTTGCCTTTACAATTATTTATTTCCGCATACAGATTCGAATCGGTATCCAACTCGGTGTGGCCGCCGGTATTTGTAAAAAAGCAGTTTGAAACTTTGCCGGAAAATTCCAAGGCTTCAAATGTAATATCGCGGATTTTCAGATTTTCCGTTTCCGAATGAATTTCAATATCCGCAACGAATTTTGCCGGAATGCGGATCAGCACAAAAAGATTTTCCAAAGCATTCGCGGCGCTGAAATCCGCCGAATGATTTACGATAACGTCCATGCGATTTTTATCTTCAACAATCTTAACCTTTGCCTGCTGTGCGAGACAAACTATTTTATTTGAAGCGAGAAGAACTTGAAGTTTTTCGTCCTTTGTTTGTTCCACTATGATTTCGTGAGCGGCGCCGATTTTAAAATCGATTTTTTTCGGATTGTCCAAATCGTATTCGGTTCCGCTTTCATACAAAAACTCGTGCTTGGACAAGAGGCTTTTTTCTTCGTTCAAAAGCGAATCGAGCGACTCATTAAACAAAAGGGAAATAGCAATGATATTTCCGATGTCGGGAAGCCCTATCCCGCTTTCCCACTTTGTAATTGCCTGACGGCTTACGTGGATTTTTTCCGCAAGTTCTTCCTGCGAAAGATTTTTTTGCTTTCGCAAGGTTTTCAGTTTTTCAGAAAAGTTCATACATAATCTCCCATAAAAACTTTTGCAGGAAATTAGAGCCTTCGGCTCGTTCTGCAAAGAACTGATTCTACGTGTCCGCTTTCGCGGACTTCGAATCAATTTCCGAAAAAGTTTTTAGTCGTGCGCAAACGCGCACACGTTCAATAATCGAGTTTGCAAATAGAGTGTATCGTACTCATACGATTCTTATCGAAACGGTATGTATACACGTCTTTCTGCAAACATCCACGCAAACTCGAGATAAAAAACGACGGCGATATTTCAGACGGCGTTTTTTATCGTATCTCCTTCACGAATATGCTTCGGCATTCGTAATTTTCAGGCAGATGATAACCTTGCGGCCGCAATTGTAAAAGAAATTATACCTTACAATTCGATACATTTTCGCTACTTATAGTAGCATAACCGATTCTTATGATAAAATTCCGCTGTAAATTGCAAAATCTTCGTCTTTGAATACGTTAAAAACGACTTTTATCCCGCTTCCGGTTTCTTTACAGTATGTGCGGACGGTTGCTACCGCATGTGTTTTTCCAAATGAAGTTTTTACATATTTTCCGTCATAAATTTTTATCCCTAAGATCGTTAACGATTGAAATACTTTGTTTTAAAAGCCAAATTGTTGATAATATAATAGCAATGAACAAAGGGATCGGCTTTATGCTTTGTCCGAAATAAGTACAGATGATTTGCAATAGTCCAATCGTTATCCCGCTGTATTTCCAAAAGGAATGCGATAATAATCCCGACCAAAAAATTATAAACAGTCCCAGCAAGATATCGCATAAATGCCAAGCGGCGTAAATTTCGGCTAAAGTCGTTCGGAGATTGTCACCCGTAACAACTGGCAGACCGTTGACAGGATATACAAGTCTTCCGGTTTCAAACATTATTAACAGCCATGCCATTAGCATTAGTATAAAGCTTACCGTTACAAATCCGGTCAGTATATTTTTATTTTGAGAATATACCTTGCGTACACTATAAAAAACGCCACCGCAAAGGATAGTTGAAAGCATGAGCAATTCATCTATAATCATCAGTAGCGTACGATGTTGATTTACGGTTTCCTGCAAGAATTTTGCCGATTTTAGCCGGAGACTGAAATATAAAAATCCAATCCGAATCCCCATATATACAAAAATACCGATAAGGAACATCGCTGAGATAAAAAAACAGTTTCGGTTTTGCTTAAAGGTCTGATTTTTCATTTTTTTCTCTATCATAATTTGTTTTGTAAACCGCCTTAAAATGCCGTCTGTCCTCCTGTTATAAATTTTCAACATCTATCACCTTAATATTGTTTTCCTTGAGAAGCTTTGCAAAAATACCTTGTCCCGAAATCAGTTTTCCTGAAAAAGAGCCGTCATATATCATGTTTACACCGCAAGAGGGACTTCTCGACTGAAGAATTACAAGTTCAATTTTCCGATCGAGAATCTTTTTCAGGGCGATTTGTGCTCCTTTTCTGAATTCCGCATCTACGGAGTTTCCGTTTTTTTGCATGACAATTCCTTTAACTATTTCAGCGGGTTCTCTTGGAATAGGCAATCCGCCGAGCACTTCAGGGCATACGGGAACAACTTGATGCCCTTTTACAAATTCAATTACTTTTTGAGAAAAATTATTTCCGCCATTATATTTGCAGTTCTCTCCCAACAGGCATGCGCTGACAGCAATTTTCATTATATACTCCATAAAGTTTCTATTATTACATAATGCCGACAATCCTCTTTTCTTCTGTGCCGAATAAGTGCCAACATATTTTCGACTATTTTTTTTATGGTAAAATTCCGCTGTAAATTGCGAAATCTTCGTCTTTGAATACGTTAAAAACGACTTTTATTCCGCTTCCCGTTTCTTTACAGTATGTGCGGACGGTTTCTACCGCAATTTCCGCCGCACGCCGATTCGGAAACATAAAGACGCCGGTGGAAATACAGCAAAAGGCGATACTTTTTACGTTGTGCGCTTCGGCGAGTTCAAGGCAGGAACGATAGCATGACGCCAATTGTTCTTCGTGTTTTTTTTGTAAGCGCCCCTGCACAATAGGCCCTACGGTGTGGATCACGTACTTGCACGGCAGGTTGAACGCGCTCGTGATTTTTGCGCTTCCCGTCGGTTCTTCATGCCCCTGTTTTTGCATGATGCCGGCACAAACCGCGCGCAACTGCACGCCTGCGAATGTGTGGATGCAGTTGTCGATGCACGCGTGGCAGGGCAGCCAGCAGCCGGTCATAGCGCTGTTTGCCGCGTTTACGATCGCATCGACTTTGAGCCGTGTAATGTCGCCCTGCCACAGATAAAAAGTCCCGTTCCCTTGTGCGGCAAGAGGCTTTAACTGCGCAAGATCGGTAATGCCGCCCTCCCGGATCGTTTCCCGTAAATATTCGTCCTGTATGCGTAAAAATTCTTCACTTGTATCTTGCGGCGGACGGACGTTCATGAGGGAACGGAGCAGACGCTTTTGTTCCCGCTCGTCACCCGGTATTCGCGCCGTGCGATAACCGGGGTTTTCCTTTAAAAGACAATCTATTAAAAAAATGCGCCGTTCTTTTTGTGTCATACCTGTTCCTTGTGTAATCCGATTGATTATAACAAAAAACGCGGCGGAAGTTAAAGCCGGCGCAGAGGTAAAGTTTCGGTTAATTCATGTCGGCAAAAGCATCTTTGAGCCGTTTTGCGCTTGCTTCCAACGCAGCCTGTTCGTCTGCAGGAAGGGTGCCTTCGATGACCCGTTCCGCACCGTTCCGTCCGACAACGCAGGGTACGCTCAAGCATACGTCTTTAAGCCCGAACTCTCCGTCAAGCGTCATCGAAACGGACAAAATGCTGTGTTCGTTGCGCAAAATGGCACCCGCTATTCTCGTCAGGGCCAAGCCGACGGCAAAATAGGTGGAACCTTTGTAGTCGATAATATGATACGCGGAATCCCGTACTTCTTCCAGAATTTTTGCTTTGTCGAAGTGCGGGCCGGAGCTGCACACGCCGCCGGAACAGTATTCGTCGATACGCCGTCCCGCAACGGATGTCATCGACCAAGCAGCAAATTCGCTGTCGCCGTGTTCGCCCAAAATATAACCGTGAATGTTGCGCGCGTCGACGCCGCATTCTTTGCTGAGCGTGTAGCGGAAGCGCGCCGTATCCAAAACGGTGCCGGAACCGATAACTCTTCCGCGCTCCCAGCCGGAAGCCTTGAGCGCCGCCCGTGTTAATATATCCACGGGATTGCTTACAATCAGCATAACACCGTTGCAGCCGCTTTCGGCGATGTCTTTTGCAATGCCGGTGATAATGGCAGCGTTGCGTTTCAGCAAGTCTATGCGCGTTTCCCCGCTCTGTTGTTTTGCTCCCGCCGTAACCACGACAATATCGCTGTCGGCATAATCGGCCTTATCGCCCGCGTGTATGTCGACTTGCGGTAAAAAAGGCAGGCCCTGTACAAGGTCGAGCGCCTGTCCTTCGGCAAAATTTTTATTCATATCGGTTATTGCGATTTCGTCCGCATAACCGCTTTGAGCCAATGCGTAGGCAAAGGTTGAACCGACCGCACCTGCTCCCACAACGGTAACTTTGCGTTTCTTTTCATCCATAGGATACCTCCGCTTAAAACATACTGAAATGCATATGTTTAGGCAAGAAGAAAATGCGGATTTTTCTGATAGCTTTTTCGCTTATTATGTATTCCGTCGATTTCCCTTTTACATTATGGTTTACATGCTCTCCTTCAATATCTGCACGATTTCATCATGCGTTAAAACCTTATACCCGCCTTTGAGGATGAAGGTTCCGTCGGCGATGCCTTCGATCATGTCTTCCGTAACGCCGAGCTCTTTTATACTCAATGCGAGGTGCATTTCCTGCATCCACTTTTTCATTTCGGAAAGACCTGCTTGTACAATTTCGTCATCGGATTTTCCGGCCGGGTCTACGTTCCAAACGGTTGTAGCATAGCGTTTGAATTTGGGGATTGCGTTCAACATGATATGCCGGTAATACGGAAGCGATACGGCGGAAAGCGTCATGCCGTGCGTGGCGTCGGTATAGGCACCGACGGACTGTCCGATCATGTGCACCATCCAATCGGTCGACTTGCCTTTTTCGACAAGCGTATTGAGCGCCCACGTCGCAATCCACATGATATTGCTGCGCGCTTCGTAGTTTTTCGGTTCTTTTGCGGCGATACGGCTGCTATGGATAAGCGATCGCAAAAGGCCTTCCATAATGTAATCGGAAGTGTTGAAACTTAAGATAGCCACCCGTTTACTTTTTTACCGAGCCTGAGGTCTGTTTTCGCCGATTATGCTTTGTACAAATTGTACCGCATAGTCCGCGGCTTTCCGCATTGCGTTTCCGTAAAAGACGTGTCCTGCGCCGTCAAGCGTTATGAGTTTCGCGTCGGGGAAGGCTTTAATCGCCCGTTCCGAATACGACAGCGGCACAAGCGAGTCGGCGCTTCCGTGAATGATGAGCGTTTTGCCGGAATATTGCGGCATCAATGTATAAATATCAAAGGACAGTACATCCTTATTGTAAATCCGCCCGACGGTTTTTCCGAGCAGCTTCATTGTGTCGGGAATCCGTTCCAGATCGGGTGTGTGCCGCCGAACGTAATCATGCAACACAAAAGCGGGATATAATAAAACCAAGCCCGCGACATCATCGGGGCGCATAGCGGCAACATACGCCGAAACAAAGCCTCCTTGGCTTTCTCCGAATAAAAAGATTTGCTCGGGCTTAAAACGCGCGTCGGTTTTTAAGTTATCGAGAATGACAATCAAATCCTCGGCTTCGGTGAGCACCGACATTTCCGTCATTTTTCCGTCGCTTTTGATATGATTGCCGCCGCCGATAAACTCGAAAATGTATGCGGCGATGCCATGCTCCGCAAAAGATTCGGCATAGCCTTTAACGCCTCCGCGATTGCCGCCGAATCCGTGCGAAAGGATGACCAAGGGCACGGGCGATGCGCGGTCGGGGATAAAAAGCTCTCCGGATATTTTCATGCCGTTTCTTTGAAAGTTTTGTTCTTCGACTTTAAAGGCGGGCGCCGCGTTTGTCTGCGTCGCGGCGAAGGCCCCGATATATAAAACAGCCGCCGATAAAAGTATAAAATTTTTCATATTTTATCCGCTCCTGATACACCATACAAGGCCGGCAGCAAACGCAATTCCTTTGTCTGCCGCCGAACTGCCGTTTCTGTTACAAACCGCTTACTTTGCCACGTTTTTTCCCGCGATGCGGCCGAACACGATAATGTCGGCGATCGCGTCGCTGCCCAAGCGGTTTTTGCCGTGCACGCCGCCGGTTACCTCTCCCGCGGCATACAAACCGGGGATCACCGTACCGTCGGTTTTTATGACTTGCGCTTGGCTGTTGATTTTGACGCCGCCCATCGTGTGGTGTACTGCGGGCACTGCTTTCAAAATATAAAACGGTGCCTTTTCGATCGGGAAGGTTAAGCTGCGTTTGTTGAATTCGGGATCTTTGCCCTGCGCGACGTAGCTGTTGTAGCGGTTTACGGTCGCGATCATCTCTTTCGCATCGATGCCGAAAAATGCCGCCGCTTTTTCAAGCGTATCGGCTTTTACCAACAATTTGTTTTTGTACAGATAATCGATTTCGGCCGCGTGGTTTTGTTCCAGATGGCTTTCTTCGTATCCTTTTTGATCGATGATTTCATAGCAGCAATGTCCCGCCTGCGCTTTGATCGCCATGGACATAACGTCGCGCCGTCCGAGTTCTTCGACAAAGCGCTTGCCTTCTTTGTTTACGATAACACTGTGGCCGTAGAGGCGTGCGTCGTCAAAATACAAAAGCGTGCCCGTAAGCGGATCGCATATCGGGTAGGTTTGAATATACTGCATATCGACGAGGGCCGCTCCGATTTTTTCCGACATGACGATACCGTCGCCCGTACTGCCGACCGTATTCGTCGAAAGGATGTTTTCATCGACGGCGGGATTGTATTTTTTGCGCATATCGAGGTTTGAGCCGAAACCGCCGGTTGCGAGCACAACGCCTTTTTTCGCATAAAAGGTGTACTTCGTCGTTTCACTTTCGGCCGAAACTCCGGTAACGCGTCCTTGCGCATCTTGGATAAACGCAACTGCGGGCGTATTGTACACGATGGTAATACCGAGCTTTTCCGCCTTTGCGAGCATCTTTGTGATGAGTTCTTTGCCGCTCGCACCGGCCGGAATCAAACTGCGCTTTACCGAATGTCCGCCGAAAAACATCAGCGAATTTTCCCATACGACACCGCAGTTGTCTCTCAGCCACTCCGCACCGGCAAGCGCATTCGACGCGACAACGTGCACGAGTTCCGGGTTGCTGATATTGTCGCCGCCTTTCATTATGTCCTGTTCGAAGCGCGCAACGCTGTCTTCGATACCGTCACGCTTTTGGAGCCAGTTGCCCGGAGCCGCCATTTCGGCTCCCGAGATGAGCGTGTTGCCTCCGGCCATCGGCATCTTTTCCAAAACGATAACGTCGGCGCCCGCTTCTTTCGCTTCGATTGCGGCCGCAAGTCCGGCACCGCCCGCGCCTATGATGATGACGTCGTGCGTTTCGGTTTTGTCCTGTTTTGCCTGAGATGCTGCGGCATCTTTTTTATTCGCTTTGAGTTCCCCGCCCGCCTGTGCGACCGCCGCATTCACGGCTTGAAGAAAGCCTTTCGACGTGAGCGTACAGCCGGAAACCGTATCGACCGCCGTACTGTTCGATTTTATTACCGCCGCTTTAAGCGTATCCATCGCTTTGTCGAAACCCGGCGTTTCGTTGTGTGAAATCACTTTGATGTCGGCAATCGCGTCTTTTTTGACGGTTACTTCCACCGTTATCTTTCCGCCCTTGCCTTCGCCCGTTCCGGTATATGTTCCGTTTTTCATCGAAGAGCCTTTCGAGCACGCCGTAAACAAGACCGCCGAAACGAAGATCGCCGCGAACAGTCCCGTTACAACCTTTTTCATACTTTTGCCTCCATAAAAAATTTGCAAAAAGCTTCAGCTTTTGCGCTGTACAGTATAGGCATATGGTAATGCACCGCTATTTTATTGTCAAATTGTGTTACAGCGCATCGACGGCTTCTTTAAGATTGTTTTCGTGCCGATTTTTTTATCTGTTCATGATAGAAAAAATTGACGACAACCGGCGGTGCGTCGAAGGGGCGGTTCATACTGTCGTCGTTCGTTACATAGTCAAGTCCGATTTCCGATGTAAACGTTTTCAGCCGCGCATCAAGCAAATGCCAATAGCTGCGGTCTCCGCAATAATATATATCCCGATACAGCGGCATCAAAGCCGGATAATTCTTTTCTATATAGTCCATAATAACCGGTTTATAACTGCCGCGTAAATTAAGGTTTTCAAGCCAAATCAAATGGCACTGATTTCGTACCCGTCCGATAAGCTTTTCAACATCGGTAATGCCGGGAAATATCGGCGAGATAAAACAAGTGGTGCGTACCCCTGCGCGGTAAAAGGTTTCCATTGCGGCAAGCCGTCGTTCAATCGAAACGGCTTTATCCATATCTTGACGAAAACGCTCATCGAGCGTGTTGATCGACCACGATACGCGGGCGTTCGGGAAGCTTCGAATAATATCCAAATCGCGCAGGACCAAATCGCTTTTTGTCGCAATGCTGATTTTTGCTCCGCAGTCTTTCAGCTGCAAAAGCAAGGCGCGGGTACGTTCGTAAACGGTTTCTTGGGGATTATAGGGGTCGGTAACGGAGCCGAAGAACAATTCTTTGCCTGCATATTTTTCGGGATGTTTTATTTTCGGCCAGTCTTTAACGTCTAAAAAGCCGCCCCACGGTTCGGTATGTCCGGTAAAGCGCTTCATAAAAGACGCATAACAGTATTTACACGCATGAGTGCATCCGACATAAGGATTAACGGAATAGTCCGCAACGGGTAAATTCGATTTTGTTATGACGCTGCGTACCGTAACGGGTTTGATAATCGCTTCGCCGGGTTTCATTTTGGGCACTCCCGTAAAGTATGGTATCAAACAATTGTTATTCCTGCAACTGTATGATTGTCCACAGCATCATTGATGCCGCCTCTCTTTTATCGTATGGTGTTGTTATGGAGACTTCACTTTTACGGAGGATTGTATGGTTACAATGAAAAAACTGCTTTTAACCTTCTGCGCGGTTTTAGCCTTATGCTTGGCCGGTTGCTCTAGAGCACCGTTTCGCATTATACTGTGCCCATGAATATTCACGTTATTGAAATGCCGCTCGATTTCGGGGCGTCGCGGCACGGCAGCGATATGGGGCCGTCGGCGATTCGGCTTGCCGGATTGTGCGAAAAACTTGAATCGCTCGGGCACTCGCTTGTTAAATATAATTCGCCGATTCGAATAAATCCGCAGGAATGCGAAAAAATCGGAAACCCGAAAGCAAAATATTTAAAGCCGATTGCAAAAGCCTGCACGCAGCTTGCAAAAGAAGTCGATGAGTCTTTCGCTGCGGGGAACTTTCCGTTTACGCTCGGCGGCGACCACTCGATTGTGCTCGGAACGCTTGCCGGGGCTGCCGCTTCGGCTAAACGAAACAATCAAAAGCTGGGCGTACTCTACGTCGATGCGCACGGAGATTTCAACACGCCGGAAACGACGCCTTCGGGCAATATACACGGCGAATGTCTTGCCGCATCTTGCGGTTTCGGTTTGCCGGAACTGACGAACCTCTATTTTGAGGGAACGAAGGTCGATCCACACAACGTGTGCTTTGTCGGTATCCGCGACTTGGATCCGGGCGAAAAAGACGTTATGCGCAAGGCCGGCGTTACCGTTTTTACGATGAGCGACATTGAACGGCAGGGCTTTCCCGCCGTTGTTAAAAAAGTCGTACAGTTTTTTAAAACGCATGCGGACGTTATGCACGTGTCGTTCGACATGGACGTGCTTGATCCCATGTTTGCGCCCGGCACCGGCATTCCGCTTCCCGCCGGCATGACAAACCGCGAAGCTCTTTTACTTATGGAAGAGATGAACGACATCGGTCTTGTAAAATCGGCCGATATTGTGGAAGTAAACCCTATCCTCGATGTGCGCAACCAAACGGCGATCTTGGCCGTCGCCCTTGCCGCCCGCCTGCTCGGAGAAAAATTATACTGATAAACCGGAGGACGCATGAAAAAACTTTTCGTTTTAATAGGAGTGTTCTTTTTGTGCGGCGCCGTACACTGTATTGCACAGAATGCGGACTTAAAATATTATTCCGCAATACAGGACGGAGATCTTACCCATCGATATGAAGGATACGCGAGCGCGGAATTTATCTGCGACGAATCGGAAACGGACGCGGATCTTATGGATGAAGTCGAAAAGCTTATTCCGAAAGATATACGCCGCGTAACCAAATTGACAAAGAGCACTGTGTGGTTATGCAAAAAAGCTTTAAATGAGTGGGAATACAAGCAAGGCGAATATTATATGGTTCTTTGCACGGACTCCCCTTATGACGATAAGGGAATTTTTCTTCTTATAAAAGTTATCGGCAAAGATGATTTTGAATGGTGGGGCGTTATGATAACCGAAGACAACGCGGAAAGCTTTTTGGACGCTCTTTCCGATTTGGAAACTCTTTTCGAATAGGAAAATACTTTTGTGCCGCATTACCGCTTGCCTGTGCGGACATAGGCGATCCACGATTCCGGTTCGGGAACTTCAAAACGCATGATTTGCTTTGTAACCGGATGCGTAAATGCGAGCGAACGGGCGTGGAGCGCAAGACGGCCGAAGGGGTCGGTGCGCGCATGCCGAACCGTATCTCCCGCTATGGGATACCCGTTTGATGCAAGGTGCGCGCGTATTTGATTTTTTTTACCGGTATCCAAAGAAAGCTCGAAAAGCGTATGTGTTGCGCCGCGTTCGATTACTTTGTACCGCGTGCGCGCTTCAACCGTATCGAAACGCGCACGTTTTTCGGCATCGGGCACAAAGCCTCTGTTGTATGCGTTGTACGCAAGCGGTTCGTCGATAAGACCCGAATCGGGAAGCGCGCTTCCGGCCGGATTTTCGGCAACGGCGCGGTATATGCGCTCGGTAACGCTTCCGTGCCAAAAACGCATAAGCTCGTCTTTTACGCGCTCGGTCAATGCGAAAAGCATAACGCCGGAGGTGTCGCGGTCGAGCCGGTGTACGGCAAGGGGTTTGCGGTGTTTTGCATAGGTGCCCTTGTCGCGCATAATGCGTTCGAGTACGCCGATAGCCGTTCGTCCGCTGCCGCCCGGATACGGAACCGAAAGCATGCCTGACGGTTTATCTATTACAATGATGTATGCGTCTTCATATAAGATATCCAGCTTTTTGTGTCCGGAATTCTTTTTGAATTCCGGTTCCTTATGCGCATTCGGCTTTTTCATTTTTCTCTTTAATTGTACCGAAGTATCGGTATAAAATAAAGAGCCCGCAGCCGGAAATACGGCGTCGATTTTTTCATTGATTATATTGTTGTTTTGCTATATCTTTATATAAAGGGGGTGCGCATATGAAAATCGGATTTGGGAGCGATCATTCGGGAGTCGCATTAAAACATATTTTAATGGAACACGTTCGCAATAAAGGATACGAATGCGTCGATTACGGTGCGGCGGATTCAAAGGTTCCGGCAAACTACGCCGAATTCGGCTTAAAGGTTGCCGAAGCGATTAAATCGCACGAAGTTGAAAAGGGCGTGATGGTGTGCGGATCAGGCGTCGGCATTTCTCTTGCCGCAAACAAGGTTCCGGGAGTGAGGGCTGCGGCGTGCAGCGAACCGTGTACGGCAAAGCTCGCCGTCGAACACAGCGACATAAATGCGGTCGCCATGGGCGTATGTATCGTCGGACCCGAAGAAGCAAAAATGATTGTCGATGCCTTTCTTGATGCCCGCTTTGAAGGCGGCGTCTACACGGAACGGGTCGACACGCTTTCCGCTATAGAAAGAAAATACGGCAAATAAACGCGGCCGCCGAATCGGCGGCTTTTGCGAGCTCTATCGCAGTACGGCTTTTTCTATTTCCGCAGCCAAAATTTTTGCCGATGCCGAATTAAAATGAACTCCGTCTACGCTTGCGTTCAAACCTCGTGCTTTTGCGAACCCGTCTTTACAAAACGGCAACAGCGTCATTATGACGGCATCTATAAGCCTGAACGCAAAACCGTGTTTCCATGTATAGGTGCGCTTGTCGGGTGGAAGCGTTTCTTTTTGCAGTTCGTATATATCGATAAAAGAATAATTATATTTTTGTGCCAATCGTTTGATAACGGCGTTTCTTCGTACCGTCTTTTCGTGCGGAAAATTTTTTAAATTAATAAGCGGCATTCCGAAAACGATTACGCGTTTGTTTTTTTCGGAGCATAAGTGCAAAAGCCTGTCATATTCGCGTTCAAAGATATCGTCGTTTTCTATGCACCGTTTTATTTTGCAGCGCAGATTCATTGTCAAAAACCAAAATAAAGAAAGAGATTTTAAATACGGCAGCAGAATATCGTTTGTACCGATTCCGAGGATGAATGTACCGCCCCCGTGTCGGGGCTTATCGATTATTTTTTTGAGCCGGCTGTAAGCGCCCCTAAGCGTGTCGCCGTTTTTTCCTTTGTTTACGGCATGAATTTTTTTGTTTAAAAAATGAATATACGAATAGCCGACATTACCGAATGTTAAGCTGTCGCCGATACAGATGAGTTTCATTCCACGCTGATTATTGTCCGTTTGCCGTCTTCAATAATAACGGCTTGCGAATTATTGATAGCGCATATTTCGAGCGTCGGAAAGGTTTGCATAATTTGCTCCGTAGCTTTTTTGAACGGCGCGGTAAGATAATGCGGCAGGATATAAAAATCAATAAGTTTTAATCCCGCATAGTCGCTTTGCGAATAATCTTTCGGAATCGGATCCATTTTCTCAATATAAGAAATTGTCGGTGCGCATACGATAGCCCCTGCCGACTCTCCGATAAATAATTTCCCTTTTCCCAGCTGCCGTTTTAAAAGTTTATCCGTTCCGGTTTTTCGTAAACAGTCGATGAGGAAAAACGAATTACCTCCGGTAAAATAAATAACATCGGCATCGTCAAACAGCGTTTTTATTTTCGAAAATTCTTCGCTCGAAATATCGGTTTCCGTCAGCAAGGCGCCCGCTTTTTTGAATAATTTACGTGCCGAACCGACATATCCCGTATACCCTTCGTGTATTGATGCGGTCGGAATGAACAGAACCTTTTTCCCCGCAATTTGCTCTTCAACGGCGGAGCCGACGCTTGAAAAATGTGAACATAAAAATAAACGCATGCTTTGTACTCTCCTTTAGATACACATAGTATCACTTTTATATTTATATTTACAGCCCGGTAAGGTATTGATACAACTGCAAGTGCAGAGATCGCATTTCATCGGGCGCTTTCATCGAGTGCCGGTACATAAATAAATTTCCGAAGCGGCTTTTAAAAACCTGAGTAAAAACGGCTTGCAGAACCGGAGCCGGCAGCAATCTCAAAAGATGCATTTTCGGCGGCGAAAGTTTTACTCCCGAGCGGTACAATTTTTGAAAATTGTTTTTTATGTGCCGCGCCGTATCGTTCATAATATCCGCTTCTTTCCAAACTTCTTCCGGATTTTCGGCTTTATAATACGCATCGGCAATCGGGACAACCAGCGCCAAGTGACACAGTTGCCAGGCATGCATGTCTTTTACAATCCGGTATCGCACCCCCGCCGTCTTAAAAAGAGCCGCGAGTTTTTTCAGCCGCTCCGATGAGTTCCCGTCGATTTCGGCAAATGTCGTCGCCTGAATAAGAGGCGGCGTAAAGTCCGCTTTCAGCACGCCGTCTTCATAGCTGCCGCCCGCTCCCGGAAACGCGGGGATAATACGCCCTTTGCCGCACAGGTTCTCCCAGTCGGCGTAAGGTTCAAGCGTATTGACCATTGTAACGATGTTCGGGCTGCCGTTCGACCGGAGTTCTTCGAGCGCCGTATGCACTTGATTTTCTTTTACCGTCAAAAAGATAAAATCATAGATATCATCGTTTTGCAATACATCGATAACTTTAACCTTTGCTTTATACTGTTTGCCGTTTTTTTCATACAGCAAGCCGCGGGTTTTCAGCGTTTCAAGTTTTTTCCCTCTTGCGTACACCGTCGTGTCATAGCCCGCTTCGGCGAACACGGCGGCATACAAACCGCCGATTACGCCCGCACCGTAGATTAAAATTTTCATTTGTCGATTGCGGCCTCCTCTGAATTGAAAATTATTCCACAAATAGATTTCAGTATAAAAAACTAAAATGTTGGTGTAAATTCAACTGCTTTTTCCTTTTTGTATTTTATGTAATTCGGCGATATAACTCAAACCGAAAATCTCAATCTCGTCTAACACTTTTTGAAATTTAGTTCCCAATTTACTTAAAGAGTATTCAACATGAGGCGGGACTTCGGCAAAGACTTTTCGGTCGATCAGTTTATCTTTTTCAAGCTGACGGAGCTGTCTTGTTAAAACAGTTCGAGTTGTTGCAGGCATTAATCTTTGAAGTTCATTAAACCTTTTTGTGCCCGTACTCAGATGATATAAAATTATAATCGCCCATTTCCCTTGCAATACTCTTTGAGTAGTAGCGAAGGGGCACTTATCATAAATCGACATCATAAAAAACTCCTTTGCAGTAGTATATTAGATACCATGTATTATAAATATTCGTACTTGTAAAATCAAGATAAGGGAGTATAATAATACCCGTAGAAGAGGGGATTTCTTCTAAATATTTACCGGAGGAATTTTATGAAAAATGAAACAATGAAGGTATTTGATGCTTATCGCGATGCATTGGAACGAGGTGATTTTGCAGGAGTTTTTGCAACAATCTCCGATGCTATTGTATGGCACATGGGAGGCGAAAGTTCGCTTTCAGGTACGGTTGTAGGGAAACAGGCATTGGGAGAGCGTTTAGGGGAATTTGCAAAAAGGAGCGGCGGTACATTTAAAGTTATTACCAATTGGGCTGCAAGTAATGATTGTTTTGTTGCTGCAAGTGTTGTTTCCGCAGCGCAGAGAGAGGTTCCGACAAGCTGAATGATCCGGGCATTGATCTATTCAAAATAGAAAACGGCAAGATACAAGAAGTATGGACTTTTGCCGAACAACAATCGGCAGAAGATACATTTTGGGACAAAGTATAGAATTTTTATGTGTTATAGGTAATTCATCATAGTAAATAAAAGACGTCTAACATCCGCTCCAAGTTGATATTGCTTCAGTGCAATGATGCGGGTTGAGCGGAACTAGAAGAAATATTGGAAGTATTTGACGATCCTGCATTTTTGACAGGATATGATTTCGAGCATTCCGAAAAAGAAGATAGATATTACGGAATCGGAAATTTGAACGGAATATTGATAGTTCTGGTCTTTTTTACTGAAAAGAAAAACAGAATACGGTTAATATCCGCACGGCAAGCAGATAAAGACTTGAGGGAGGAATATTATGATTACTCCAAAAAAATTAACGGCTGAAAGATTGGAAGAAATAAAAAATTATCCTATATCGTATGATGAGGATAGTCCTAAATTAACAAAGAAACAAATTGCAAGGCTAAGACCGGCGCATGAAGCATATTGGAATGTAACACCCGTTAAAAAAACAATTTCCATAAAAATAGATGCCGATATTCTTGCGGTCCTTCAGGCGTTAGGTAAAGGCTATCAGACCAGAATAAACAGTATTTTAAGAAAAGCTATTACTACAGGTGATTATTAATTTAACATTTATCCTCAGCGTATGCCTTCCAATAAGTCCGGTATGTTGTTGTATTAAGTATGCGGACTCTTTTTCTAGTTGTGTTTGTTCGCGTTGAAAGCCGATGTAAAAGTTGTAGAAATCGGTGACGAAACTGTTATTGACGGAATAAAATCTAAATGGGTTAAAATATTACTTCCAATTGAAACGATAAAAAATAATAAAAATATATATGGTTGGGTTTTCGGCGGTTATTTGACAGATAACTTAGAACCAGTGAAGCTTTGCAGCCAATTATCAAGGAAGCGCATTTGCTCTTCCGTATGAAACCGGTGTTCCCCGTTTTTCATGACGGTAAGCGTTGCGCCGATTTGATGTGCAAATTCGGAAATTATTTTAAAAGATGTCAGATTGTCTTTTGCGCCGTACAAAATATGTGTCGGCGCCGCCCAACGAACAGGATGTTCCCTTACATAACGAAGGTATTTCCACGAAAGTTTTTCTCCGAAAGGAGTATCGATTTCACCCTTATCGCGGAGTTCGTTTTCGCTTACATTAGCCTTCTTCATCATGTTTATAATCAGATTTTCCATGTTCACAACGGGAGAAATAAAATGCGCCCTTTCTATCGGCATATCGGATAAAACGTGCATGGTAAAAAACGCGCCAATACTGTTTGCTATAATCATCACGGATTTGCAGTCTTTAAAAACGGAATCAAAATACGGCGAAAATTCTTTTTTTGCTTCCCGCTGCTCTTATTATGTTTTCCAGTTTTCCAATTTCAATAACGGAATATTTTTAAAATGCTTTGTATTATTGGTTACTAAAGTCAAATCATTGTAAATTGCCGTTGCTGCAATAAATAGATCCATGTCTTCTATTCTCATTGCTTTGGAATACATGTTCGCTTTTATATCGGCAAATAGTTCCATAATACCGATATTCAACTCTTCGACAGGGTAAATTTCGCGAATACGATTCACTTTTAGCATATTAGTCCGTTCATTCTGCGAGCGTTTTGTACCGAATACAAGCTCTGCATACGTAATCATCGAAATGGAAATAGGAATATTTTTGTTTTCCTCGAATTTTGCCAATACCGTCTTGTCGCCTCTCAGTGCGAATATTATGATGTCCGTATCAATCAAATATGCCATCTACAGCCTCGAATCTTGTTGAATTGACGCGGGAAGTTCTTATATCGTCAATAATTTCTTCTGCACTTCTTGTATCTTCCCATGCTCCTGAAAGTTTCAAAAATTCTTCTGTGGCATTTTTCGGTTTTACGGGAACGGAAGTAAAATAATTTTGCAAAATGGTAACGACTTGTTGGCTGATTGAGCGGTTATCACGTTTTGCGGCGAATTTCAATCTGTCGTATAAGCGGTCATCCATGTCGCGGACTTGTAACATTGCCATGTTTTGCCTCCGTTTATAATATACGGCAGGCTGCATGAAAAATCAAGCAAAGTTCATGTCAAATCAATATATTTTTCATACGATCCCCACACAAACATTATAAATATTATGTAGAAAGATTTAATTTTTTGTTTTGCGCTAATTTAAGCATCAAATAAATTTAAGTTGAAAATCAGTGTTTTTATGATATAATGGGGAAAGGGGTGTTAGAGCGATATCACTTCGCACAGCAGAAAAAACATGAATAAATTCGAAAAAATGTTACAAGCACAAAATAAATTAATGAATAGTTATAAAAATCTGCTTCCTGAAATGACATATCTAAATTCTCTTTCAAAAGAGATTAAGCTTATTAATCAACCATTTAGAGATTTTCTATCTCAGTTTAATACATTTAATGAAATTATTCCACCTCCTATGATTTCACAAATCAATGAATTAGCAAATATTATAAAAAATATTACTCCTGAGTATACAAATTCATTTTTACTTTCTTCATCAATGCTTGGATTGTATAGTAATTTAACTATTCAAATACCTGATTATCTAAATACCTTTTCGGATTTATCTCACTCATTGATTACTACATCTCAGTTATTGTCTTCAGAAATTACAAAGATGAGTTTAAGCTATTCTCAATCAAAGATAAATAAAAATATTATAGTAGACTATTTAATCGCACCAAAAGTATCTGGTGCTGCACATTATCAATCTTTGAAATATTTAAAATATATAGAAAAAGAAATCGATAGTGATTCAGAACAGGAATATTTAGATTTAGTTGACAACAATTGTTCTAAGGCAGAAGAAAAAATTATCAGTATAAATAACTCATGGAGTATACTGTTAAAAGGTGCGGAAGAATCCTTAATATCAAAAAATCCCGACAAAGTAAGACATACAATTACTTCTTTACGTGAGTTAATAACGCAAATACTACATACTTGTGCACCAGATGATGATATTAGAAAAATATATATAAATCAAAAATATTATCATGATAACAAACCAACAAGAAGAACTAGAATAGATTATATTTTGCAGAAAAAATATCAAAACTCAGATTTACTTGAAATAATTGACAAGGATATCGATGCAATAGTTGAACTATTTAATCTTTATCAAAAAGGTACTCATCAAATACTCCCCACATTAAAAGATGAAGAATTAATATTCATTTTAAAAAGAACAAAGCTTCTTGTAGAACAACTATTATGAGAATATACGAATGTTAGCTGCCGTTTCAATGCAAAAGGCAAAAATAGAACTATAGCTTAACAAGTTGTAGTTTTACTTGAAAAGGGGTTAAATCAGCGCGAATCAAATATAGAAAGACGTAAACAATTAATGGAGAAGCTCGACAAGCAGCAGATATCAACCGAAATGAAGAAAATTGATCCGGTTTTTCTTATCTATAAAAATTGGTAATTAAGAACACTTGCTCCTGCTGATAGTGTTCACAAATGCAGGTAAGCAAATATTAAATTACTCATGTAAAAAATAGAAAAGTAATATAAAATGCTATCTAATAGTAAAATTATAGAAGGAGATTGTTATGTATGAATTAAACCGTGAACTAAAAAATTATCAATATATAAATATTCAAAAAGTGAATAATTTATATTTTCAATCACTTGATAGTATTCTTAAAAGGTTATCATATACATTATCATTAAAGTTTGGAAAAGTAGATTTGTCAACAAACATTGATGCGAAAAACAAAGATACCCACGCCAAGATTATTGCTGTATATGAATATCTTAAGAAGAAAAATTATCTTTTTGAGCCTGAAGACAACCTTATGTATAATGAATTTTATTTTACATTAGAAAAATTACAATTGCGTAAAGTCATTATAGATGGTTCAATAATTGATTCAGCATTTCAAACTGATAAAATTAATATTTGGATTTCCGAAGATCGTAGATTTTCAAAGTATAGAGAAAAATCACCACTGATATTAGTTTCTGACAATCTTCATGATAAAATGAGTGCAATGGACGGCAGTTCTGGATATAGTATTTTCAGCCAATTAATGGAAAATTATCTTCAATGCAGTGATTTTTCAATAAAAAACATTAATAATGATATCAAAATAAATTTTGCAAATGATCCTGTAAAATATCTAAAACAATTGGGATGTTTTATATCAGACAAGGCTGATTACGAAGTTCTATGGGAGAAAAGAGCAATACTAAAAGATGATTCATATAATATTGTTTTTACATTTGCTTATCCCCTATTTATTGCTAAGCAATACACAAGAAGATTCTAACAAGATATATTGTCCTAAAACGCAATGATAGGACACACAAGGCTGCCCTATAAGCGGAATCCGATTTTTTTCTTTTTTTATCGTTTAGTGGGGATAGATTTCATCTGCCAATTGCTTGTTTATTCGATGTGTTATTCATGGTAGAAAGATGTGATTTTCATTCTGTATCAGTTTAGATTGTAAATGAGGGCTTTTTGTGATAGTATGAGGAAAGGTCGACAGGATGACGCTTCGCGCAATGAATATCCTGTTCAATTGACGCCTTCGACGCTGGAGATAAGGAGGTAAAAGGATTGAACAATGACAAAACTTGCTGATACAAACCTTTTCGTTGGTGATATTAATGATAATATTGCCTTGTCAGAAACTGATTGGGCTGTAGTCCATGCAACTCAGACTATTCATTACCATAAGCAAAAGACTCTATGACAATAAAAGAATTTAAGAATAAATATTGGTACATGAGTGAACTCAAAGCATTTGCAAAGTCGCTTGAAATTCCTTTTGATTCAAAAACACGAAAGGATCAGCTTGAAAAGATGATTATTGAATTTTTGGAAACCGGAACGGTAAATCAAAAGAATCGTTTTCGGATTAAAAGTCGAAATAGAGATATATTGAATAATCATACTTATGTTGAAAATTTCAGCAACAAAAAAGAAACGTGGGAATTCATACAGAGTGAAATGGATAAACGAGTTCCGGGATTAAAACCGAAATCGGGTGCAAAATATTGGCTTAATCGCTGGATTGAAAATAAACTTTCTCATGGCAAGAAAATAACTTATGATGATGTTATTTGTGAATATATTCGGTTAAACCAAACTGAAGGAAGGCTTCCGCAAATTCCATCCTGTAAATTTAATAACTTTATAAGTGATTATCTGACAAACGAAAAAAATGCAACAAGAAAAGAGGCTTTGGAAGCATGGAATAAGTTAAAAGATATGAAGGCAAAAAAAGATTATATAACGTGGAAAAAGAATAAAAATACATAGAAAATTTAATCTAACATCGCGTCAACGCTATATTTTAGAAAGTATTGACTATTGGGAAAATAAAAAATATGCTGTAGTAGTTAATACCCCATGTTTTTCATTCCCCCTTTTCTTTTTCGGCGCCGGTAATTCATCATACATTGCGTTAAACAAACCGGTTATAAATGCTTTGTCATCGACTTCATCTACTAAAAGCATTTCTTTTGCGCCCTGATACGGCAATTCGTAGGAAGCGTTCGGCATATACGCAATTGCCGAGGGTATCGCTTTTACCAGCAAGCGGTCATCGTAGATACCGCCCACAATTTTATCTCGATAGTAAATAATAAATTCTCCCATCATTGCGCGATAGCGTATGTCTTGCAATTCCGATAACTGTTCCAAAATAAAATCCAAATATGTTTTACTCGATGCCATAATTATCCATTAAACCTGTTCGGAAACTTCCGTTTCTGAACAGGTTACCTTTCTCTCTAAAATTTCAATAGACCATCTTCGTCAAATTAAAAATTGGGACCCCAAGATACTTCCCAATAGTATCCATCTAAATCGGAAAAATATGCATGATATCCGCCCCAAAATACTTTTTGCGGCTCTTTAACAATAGTTCCTCCGGCTTTTCTTACCAACTCAATAACGCTATCTACATCTTCTTTGTTTTTCACATTGTATGTCAATGTAATTCCTGAAAAGCCGGTTCCTGTCGGCGGATTATTTTCATCAATATCTTTTGCCAATGAATCCAAAGGGAAAAGTTCAAATTTTGTTCCCGGTGTATTAAAAAAGCATACCGGTGGATTATCTTCTTTACAGTCTGTCTTATATCCCAACCCGTCTCTGTAAAATTTTAATGCTTTTTCCATATTTTGCACGCCTAAACAAATACATGTTATTTTATTCATTTCTCACTCCATACATTTCAGATTGCTGATTTCCTTAATCTACTGTTTTTAACTATTATTTGTATATACTGTTCATTTCGCGCTGTTTACAAAGTGTTTTTTTACTTGACATCACTTAATAATAACGCTATATTAAAAACCGACAGCACTGTCGGTTTTTTTGACAGGCAAGGAGGGACTTTATTTTGAAAGAAGAAAAACAAAAAGTCGGACAGATGAGAAAAAGAGAAATTCGAGAAGCCGCAAAAAAATGCTTTTTAGATAAAGGCTTTCAGAATACAACAATGGAAGATGTCATTACTGAAATAGGTATGAGTAGAGGAGGCGTATATCATCATTATGCAAGTACAACTGAAATGCTAAAAGACTTAATGCTTGATGGAAATGAATACAGAAATAGCTTGATAACTGAATATTTAGTGCATAATCGGAGCAAAGATAAATATCAGCAAATGGGTGATATTTTAACAAGTAAGGCATTAGCGAAAACCGATTTAATGAAGCTGTACGCACTTCTTTTGCAAGCAAAAAACTATAATCGGGATTTGGAAGATTTATATCAAGAACTAAAATTGCATACAACTAAAGAACTTGATCTCATTGCAAAGAAACTGGGAATTAGGGCACATATTTTTAAGGATGGTTTTTTAGTTCATTACATTAACGGTTTAATAGTGAGTTCGGAAGTGCTTAATGCACGGAATTCTTTTGACGCTCATAAGAAGTATATAAAAGAAACAATGATTCAATACATTATTGATCTTGAAAAAAATAACTAAACCAATAGGGATATTTGAAAATGAGAAATAATATTTTAAGAGGTGAGTTGCAATGAAACAAGATATGAAAACACAGCTATTAACTAAAAATCCTAAAGAATTGTTATTCAAGTTGGCTATCCCGGGAATAATTGGAATGCTGGTTATCGGTCTGTACCCGTTTATGGATGGGATATTTGCAGGGCGGCTTATTGGGGACTATGCGATGTCGGCAATTAGTGTATCCATGTCCTTGACAATTATAAATGGCGGAATATCGGCTTTGATAGGCGTAGGCAGTGCATCGATATTATCACGAGCTATCGGTAAGGGTGATAAAGAAACAATAGATAAAATATTCGGCAATTTTTGTTATTGGGTTATTTTATTTTCTGCAATTATCACAATAGCAGGTTTGATATTCGCACCTCATTTTTTAGATATGGTCGGTGCTAAAGGAAATATTAAAGAGCTTGGTGTTAGATATTTACGAATTGTGTTCTTTGGATCTCTATTTGTTAATTTTGCTCAAGCAGGTAATATGACAATGCGCGGCGAAGGATCATTAAAACCAATCAATGATGATTATGGGAACGGGAGCCATACTCAACATTATGTTAGACCCTATTCTTATAAAGCTCATGGGAGAATATGCTATTGAAGGAGCTGCTATCGCAACCGTATTATCTCAAATCGTACAAGTTTTATTAACATTTCATTATTTTTCAAATTTCGGAGCAAAACAATACGGGCGAGTAAAAGACACGATGAAGATTTTTATATATGGAGCAACTATTCTTGCGGCAGTTTCGTGGATACCGTCAATGTTTTGTTCCGATACATTACTGTCGTTATTCAGTGTAAGACATGAGATTATTGAAGCCGGTGTTAAAAACTTTAAGATGTTTTATTCCACATTTATTTTATACGGAATTATGATTATGACACTGACCTTTTTTCAATCCATTGGAGACGGTAAAAAAGCAGGGATCATTGTACTGTTGCGACAATTGGTATTATTTGTTCCGGCGATACTTCTGTTGCCGAAATTATTCGGAGTGTCAGCTGTTTGGTGGGCGGAACCTATTGTAGATTTTACAATGATTATAGCCGGATTGTTTTTAATGCTTAATGTAATGAGAAAAATGGGAAAGGATGCCGTCTAAGGAATTCCTTAAACGTAAAATAATGAACTTTCTACGTACGCAGTAATATATGCTGCTCACAAATCTTACTTTGATAGCAGTGATAAACTCTCATTACATTCGTGTGATTGTCTTATATCTCCCAACTTGCTTTCACAATTTATTCACATTACCGTATCAGCCGCATAATCGCAAATGCCACAGCGGATAATATAAGCGCCGTAAGCGTCATTGCAATCAGACCCTTTAAAAATCCCATAAAGTGGAACAGATAATCTTTATTACCTTTGCAGTTTTCGGTTCCCGGAAAAATGAACAGTTTTGCCGAAAGCGTGCAGATCATGAGCCAATCCACGATGAGTAAATCGACGGCGTTCCACATCATCGCCATAACCCACAAATGGCAAAAAATTGTGACGAAAGAAACGTCTTTTGCGCCGTAGGTACAGAAAACCGAAAAGATCGCCGTACCGGCAAGCAGAAAAAAAACGCAAACAAAAAAGACAATGGCGAGCCTTTTTTGATTTACACTCGGCTGCAGTATATGGGCACATTCTGTAACGTCTGCAGGATAATCGTGCGCTATTGTCCAGGGGAATCGGTGAACCGAAACCGCCACCATTGCCGCCCACAAGGCAGACCATATAATGCCATGAATAATGGCCGTGTGTATTTGTAAACTCATAATTACTCCGATACTCCGACTATCCTTTAAAGTGCGGGGTAAGTCAAGGGGGCGACAATAACAGGATGCAGTGATGCGTATTTTCGACGGAAGGGGAATTTTGCATGAGCTACGCGTTTGCCAATCTGCAATACGCAATCGACAACCGTGTGTAATCGCAGAACCATTGACTTACCGTATTTTATGAAGTAAGATGGAATTATGAAACTTATACGTATAACAATACCGTTGCTTACGGCGTTGCTGCTTATTTCTTGCGGCAGTTGCAAAAGCGGCAGCCGCAAAACAGAAATCTCTACGGGAGAGGGCGCGATGAAACTGACTTGTTCGGCTTTTGCCGACGGCGAAAAGATGCCGATAGAATTTGCAAAGCTCGGTGCGAACCGCATTCCGCCGCTGGAAATTGCCGGTGTGCCGAGCGAGGCAAAGAGCTTGGCGATTATCGTGCACGATCCGGACGCGCCGATGCCGGGCGGATTTTATCACTGGACGCTGTGGAACATTCCGCCGGAAACGACATCGATCGGGGCGGACAACGTGCCGGCAAACACCGTTGAAGGTACAACGAGCTGGGGAACAAGCGGCTATAACGGGCCGCAGCCGCCGTTCGGCAACCACCGTTATATTTTTTACCTGTATGCGCTCGACACAACGCTCAACCTTCCGGCCGGCAGCAAGGTTAAGGAACTGAAAGCCGCGATTAAAGATCATATAATCGAAACGGCTTCGCTTACGGGCATGTTCGCGGCAAAAGACAACCCCAAAGAGAACGACTAAAAAAGTCGGCGCACGGAACTCGGTGCTTTGAATAAAAGAAGGGACAAAAAAAGCTGTCCGAAACTTTCGTTTTCGGACAGCTTCACTTCGGCAAAGCCGCGCCGGCTTAGCTGACGTATGCTTTAAGCATCCACGCCAATTTTTGATATGCCTTCGTGTAGCCGTTGAACATATCGTTGGTCACGCTGTCACCCTCTTTGTCCGCGAGTTCGGCGATTTCTTTCGAATCTTTAATCCAATAGTCGGTGTCGGAAATAAGCGCCTTTATCGTCTGATCGGTCGATTTGGGACCGTTTTCCAATTCTTTAATCGTCGCAATCGACAAGGCTTCTTTCATATTCGAAACGGGGTTTCCGCCGAGCGCGAGAATGCGTTCCGCAACTTCGTCGAGAATATCGCCCGCTTCTTCATACAATTCTTCGAGTTTTGCATGAAGAGTAAAAAAATGACTTCCTTTCAAGTTCCAGTGCAGATTATGTTTTTTTACATAATCGACCAGTTGGTTTGCAAGATACAGATTTAATTTCTTTTCCAATTCCTTTGACATATGAGCCTCCTGTTAAGAATTCATCTCTTTGTAATTTTAAAGAAATGTATTATACTCACTGTGTTTAAAATATAGAAAAAAAATACAATTGTCAACAAAAAATTGTCGGGAATCGGGGAAAGATTATGAAGATATACAAACCGAACTTTGCGGCGGATTATCTTGAAGAAGCTCATCCGGCGATTTTGCAGCGTCTTGCGGAAACAAATACGGAGCAAACTTCCGGCTACGGAACTGACAAACACTGCGAACGCGCACGGAACCTGATACGAAAAGCTGCGAACAGCTCTGACGCCGCGGTTCATTTTCTTGTCGGCGGAACACAGACGAATGCGGCGGTCATCGACGCGTTTTTGCGCCTGTACGAAGGAGTTGTCGCGACGGGCACGGGACACATCGCCGTGCATGAAGCAGGTGCAGTCGAAGCGGGCGGCCATAAAGTGCTCACGCTTGCAGGCATTGCGGGAAAGCTTTCGGCAGAAACGCTTAAGCGGTATCTGCATGATTTTTATGCCGATGAAAACAGAGCGCACGCGGTTCAGCCCGGTATGGTCTATATCTCCCAGTCGACCGAATGCGGCACGCTTTATTCTAAAAAGGAACTGTCCGAAATTGCCGCCCTATGCCGCGAATATGCGCTTGCGCTTTACATCGACGGGGCGCGGCTTGCCTATGCGCTCGCCTCTCCGGAAAACGACGTAACGCTTTCCGACCTTGCATCTCTTTCGGACGCTTTTTACATAGGCGGGACAAAGTGCGGCGCTCTTTTCGGCGAAGCGCTCGTCATTCCCGATAAAAACCGCTTACCTCATTTTGTAACAACGGTAAAACAGCACGGCGCACTTCTTGCAAAAGGCAGGCTTTTGGGCATTCAATTCGAAACGCTTTTTGAAGACGGCCTGTACTTCCGTATCGGAGAAAATGCGATCCGTGCGGCAGACAAAATCCGCACATTCCTCGACGCCCACGGCTTCCGCCAATATTTCGCCTCTCCGACCAATCAAATCTTTATCGTTTTGAAAAACGAAGATTACGCTCTGCTTTCTGAAAAAATCGGTTTTTCTTTTTGGGAAAAAGCGGACGAAGCGCACACCGTCGCCCGCATTGCGACAAGCTGGGCAACGACCGGCGAACAGGTTGAACGACTGTTGAAAGTGCTTTCGGAACATTCATCATGCGGAAAATCGTAACGGAAGATTTAATATACGAAATCCTTTCGGCGGTCGAAGAAATCCCCGAAGGTAAGGTCGCAACTTACGGGCAAATCGCACGTCTTATCGGCAGGGACAAAAATGCGCGCCTTGTAGGAAACATACTGAGCCGCGCTGAAGATTACGGCGACTATCCGTGCCATCGGGTTGTCAATCATTCGGGCCGCCTCGCGCCGAATTTTCCGGAGCAAAAAAATCGCCTGCTTGCCGAAGGCGTTACGTTTAAAAACGACTCGTGCGTCGATTTGCAAAAGCACAGATGGGAAGAATAAGGTTTGCATGATGGACATGCGGCGTTTATTTATAGTACAATAAATAATGATATTCGATATACAAGCGGTCGCTTTCGATATAGACGGAACGCTGTACCCCGACTCCCGGCTTTTTGTGCGCCTCATTCCGTATTTTTTTAAAAACCTTTCCTTTTTTCTTAAGTTCAAACGCGTGCGTTATATTTTGCACAGAACGGCGCCGCTTCCCGATTTTTTTGAATATCAGGCGCGCCTTTTAGCCGCGTATATGGAAATCTCTCCGGAAGAAGCGCACCGGCTCATACGCGAAAAAATTTACGACGGACTGGCGCCCTTTTTCCCTTCGATAAAACCGTTTAAAAACGTGCAAAATACGCTGCGCTCTTTTAAAGATGCGGGGCTTAAACTTGCCTTGCTGTCGGATTTTCCGCCGGAGCAAAAAGGCGATTTGTGGGGCTGCAAACATCTGTTCGACTGCATTCTCGGTTCGGAAACCTGCGGGGCGCTTAAACCGTCCGCTTATCCGTTCGGGATTTTGCAGCGCACTTTGGGCGTTCCGGCCGAGCGTATTTTGTATGTCGGCAATAATATCCGAAGCGACGTTAAGGGCGCGCGCAATGCGGGTATGAAAACGGCCTATTTAACGCCCTTATGGCGAAGAATATTGCATAAAAAGCCGCGCGAAGCCGATATTTGCTTTAAAAACTATCGTCAATTGTGTAAAATTGTGTTACAGTAAATATAGATAACTTGTAAACCGGGTGGGGAAAGCGATGATACTGAACATTCTTACGGCCGCAGTTTGTTTTGCGATGCTGCTGGTATTCAGGCAGCTGGATAAAAACAACCGGTCGATTGAAAAGGTTAAAAAATTTACGGACAAGGTTCTTGCCGATTTTGACGCGTATTTTAAAGACCGCATCATTCAAATGAAGAATGCCGGAGTTGAACTTGACGTAAAGCAAAGTCAGGCCGTTGCCGCCGTTAAGCGGCTCGAGCAAAACTCATCCGCTTTCGAAGCCCGCTCGGCGGAATTCGGTGCGCATATAAGCGTGCTGGACGACATAAAAAAACGCGTTCTTTCCTATGAAGCGCTTATAAAAGACTTATTCGAAATGTCGTCGAAAGTGGAAGAAAATCTTGAAAAAATACACAAACAATCGGATTTTATAGATAAAACGTTCAAATTGCTCTCCGACCAGCAAAAGCGGCTCGGCGAAATCGAAAAGAAAATTCCGCAGCTTTTGCTCGATTTTGAAAAACAAAATGCGGAATACATCGGCCGTGCGGGGGTCGAATATACCGCGGCGCTCGACCGGCGCTTTGCCGATTTGGAAACGCTTGCGGACGCGGCGACGGATAAAAACCAACAGCTGCTCGAACAGATAAACGAAGTATTTGAAGAATCGCTCTCTCGCGCCGCTGAAAAAGCCGATTCGCTTGAAGACGACGTTTTTGCACGGCTTCAGGAAAACACGCGGCAGCGCGCGGAAGAATTTGAAAATCTTTTAAACCGCAGCACGCAGGATTTGACCGAATACATCGACCGCGAAAAAACGGAAATCGAAAACGATTTGGCCGAACAAATGAAAGCGGTACGGAATTCCGCAGCCGACGTGTACGAACGTTTTAAAGACGATTCGGACGAAACGCTGGAAAATCTAAAGAACGATTTGTCCGCGGCCGTTTCCGCACAAAGAGAAAAGGTGCTTTCCGATCTTGAAAATCAGCAGGAACAGGTCGCCGCGCAGCTTGAAAAGCAACGCGAAAAGGTGAACGAGCTTACCGGCGAAACCGAGCGCATTTTGGCCGAAGCAGAGGGCGGCCAAGGCGAAAAAATCCGCAGTGTACTTTCGGAACAGGAAAACCGTTTTATCGAGGCCGTAAACGACATAAACGAAAAGACGCAGACCGCACTCGAAGAAGTGTCGAACCGCGTGTACACGGAACTTTCGAGCAGGCAGGAAGAAGTGACGGCCTCGCTTGCCGAATCGCGCCGCCTTTTGGACATGATCGGAAGCGGCCAGGAAGAAAAAATTCGCGCCGCCATCGAGGGGCAGGATGAAAAACTTTCCAAAGCGCTCGAAAAACTTACCTCGTCGGTCGCCGCAACATACGAACGCTTTAAAAACAGTTCGACCGAAGCGCTGGAATCTTTAAAGAACGATTTGTCCGCGGCTGCCGCCGAACAAAAAGCAAAGGTGTTTTCCGACCTTGAAAACCAGCAGCAAGCGGTTGCGGCGGAACTTGAAAAGCAGCGTGAAAAGGTAAACGAGCTTGCCGGCGAAACCGAGCGCATTTTAGCCGAAGCCGAAGGCGGCCAAGGCGAAAAAATCCGCAGTGTACTTGCGGAACAGGAAAACCGTTTTATCGAGGCCGTAAACGAGATAAACGAAAAGACGCGAACCGCACTCGAAGAAGTGTCGAACCGCGTGTACACGGAACTTTCGAGCAGGCAGGAAGAAGTGACGGCCTCGCTCGCCGAATCGCGCCGCCTTTTGGATATGATCGGAAACGGCCAGGAAGAAAAAATCCGCGCCGCCATCGAAGATCAGGATGAGCGCCTGCAGGGCGCAATAGGCGCTCAAGACGAAAAACTTTCAAAGGCGCTCGAAGATCTCAGCACGGCGGCATTTTCGCAGTTTGAGCGCAGGCGCAAAGAACTTGCCGACGCGGCGGAAAAGCAGTATTCGGCTTTGTCGGACGAAATCGCCTCTCTTGCGGAACAAAGCAGTGCGGAAATAGAGCGGCAAAAAAAAGAACTTGTCGAATTCAATACGAATTTCGGCAGGGCAGAGCAAATGCTGCAGCACATGGATGAAACGGTCAACAAACGCCAGCAGGAAAGCGCCGCCGCTATCGAACAGCTCCGCCGGCTTTTGGAGTCCGATTCGGCATCCCTTGCAAAAGAATCGGAAACTCACATGGCGCAAATGAAAGACGCGTTCAAAACCGCCTACGAAGACGCCGTAAAACACAACGCGAAAACGCTGCAGGCGTTTTTCGGCGACACGGAGGCACAGCTTTCCGATACAAAAAAAGATATCGAATACCGGCTTAAAAAACTCGAAACGCTTGCTTCGGACATCGACAGCCTCGACGGCAGTTTCCGCAAGCTTATGGAAAACGCCGAACAGCGCATATTAAACGAGTTCGACTTATTCAAAAACGATCGGGGCAGCGCTCAAAAAGATTTTGAAAGCGAAATCAATTCGTCGTACGAGGGCATGAAAGAAATTATCGACGGGTTGGACCGGGAATTGAACGAATTGAAAACCAGAGCGTACGACAGCGTGTCGGAAAAGCTGAAGGTTTTTGAAGACGATTTTTTTAAGGATTTGAACGAACGCGGCGAAAACCTGAGTACGTCGCTGGAAGAATGGAAGGCGGGCTTTGATGCGCGCTTAACTGATGTGTCGCAGCGTTTTGAAGACGAGCGGCGCAGTCTCGAGCTGCAGTACGGCGAAGATCTGAAAGAAAAACTGCTCACTCTGCAGGAAAAATACCGCCAGCAGTTTACCGCGCTGGAAGAAGCGCTTAAAAATGCGGAAGCGGACTTTAAAGACCGCTTCGACGGCATAGACAGTTCGCTGCGTGCGTTTACCGATGCACAGCATGAAGATATGGAAAAAGCCCGCCAAGCGGTTGAAGAATCGCTGAAAGGCGAATTGGATCGCCAACAGCAAAACACGGCGGAACAGCTGAAGCGCTACGAACAGGAAATAAACGCGCAGCTTACGCAGATATCCCAGTCGGTAGCCGTCGCGCAGGAAGAAACGAAGGGGTCGTTGGAAGGCATTTTGGGCGATCTTGCGTCGTGGCGAGAGCGGCTCAATGCGCAGTTTGAAGAAAACCGTTCGCTGTATACCGAAAAACTTGCCGGTTTGCAGCAAGCCTCCGAAGAACAAATCGAACAGGTTCGCCAGATTTTTACTTCCGACATTGCGCATTTTGCAAATATCGCGAAGGACGAAACCGGTAAAATCACCGCCGATTTGGATGAGCTGAAAGAGCAAAGCAAAAAGGCTTTGGCGGATTACGAAGAACGCACCGAACAGGTTCTTGAAGAATTCAAAAAAGCGTACGAAACCATGCTGGACGACACGCAGCGCAAAATCCGCGAGGAAAACAGCGACGCCGAACAAAAACTGCGCTTGTTGAAAACGCTCGTACAGGACGCTCAGAAAAAAACCGAAAGCATTCACGAAAAAACCTTTTTGGAAATTCAAACCGAAGCGAATCATCTTAAAATGAGCATCAACGAAACCGATCGGCAGCTTAAGCAGTTTTTGGCGCAAACGCAGTTGGTCGAAAAAACGACCGAGATGAAAAATCAGCTTGAAAATCAAATGAAGGAACTGCGCGATCACATTTCGCGGTTCGACAACTTCAAACAGATAACCGACAGCATCGAAATGCAGTTCGGCAAAATGCGAAAAATCGATGACGAGATAACGGCAAAGGTTCAGCAGTTTGCGGCCGGAAAAAACAAAATAGACGACATGGAAAAGGATTTCCGCCAGCTTATGGGATTGTCGTCGTCGATGGATCAAAAAATTCTGGAGCTGAAAAACACGAGCGACGATTTACAGATTCTTCAGGGCGAAGTGCGGCGCTTTCAGGAAACGCTCGGCGATATTTCCGTGCGTTACGACCGACTCGAAAAGAAAAATATCGTGCTCGATCAAACCATTGAAGGCGTCGACCGCACCTTCGACGAGCTGCGCAAACTTGAACAGCGGCTCGGCGAATGTTCGCAGCAAACGCTGGAAATGCCGGCCGCCGTCGATACGCTGCGCACGGATCTGGATTCGCTTATGGAAAAATCCGGGCGCATAAACGATTTGGTCGATAAACTGAATAATTTGGACAGTATTTTGGCCGAAACGGATAAGCGCATCGAAAAAGTCGATACGGCGTGCAGCTGGATAACCAAAACGGAAGTCCGCTTAAGCGAAATGAAAAAAGAAGCGCTTGAGCAAGTGAACCTGCTCGGGGCTCTCGTAAAAGACCGCGGCAAAAAGAAAGATGCCGGCGCACCGCCGATTGCGGTGCGTGAAAGCGTTATAAAGCTTGCCCATCAAGGATGGAAGGTGGAACAAATTGCGTCCAGCCTGAATGTAACGATCGGCGAAGTGGAACTTATTTTGGACTTTTACGGCAAAGAAACCCGCTGAGCGCGGTACGCATTACGCATAGTCGGCGCCGAGCGGGTTTCGGCGCGGCGTGCAACCGGGACAGGGCGTGTCTGCGGCTTCCTTTAAGGCTTCTGTTCGCGCGAGAAGCAAAAGTTCCGTGTCGCGCACGGGGTCGGCCAAACCGAGCGTCAAATAGCCCGACTGCTGAATGCCGGCCGCTTCGCCGGGCCCGCGCAAACGTAAATCCTCTTCAGCAATAAAAAAACCGTCGGTACTTTCGTGCATAACCTTCAACCGCTTTTTACCCGTTTCGCTTAGCTTATCGCCGTAAACTAAAAAACACGCCGATTGGGCGTTGCCGCGCCCGACCCGTCCGCGCAGCTGGTGAAGCGCCGCCAGGCCGAAACGTTCAGCCTGTTCGATAACCATACAGGTCGCATTGGGCACGTCAACGCCAACTTCGACAACGCTTGTCGCAACAAGCACTTGAATGCGTCCTTCGTAAAAAAAGCGCAGAATCCGGCTTTGGTCTTCTTCGTCCGTTTTTGAATGAATGAGCGCGCACTTGAATTCGGGATACACGCGCTCCGATAAAAACGCATACATGTGCTCCGCCGATTTTATGCCGCGCATCTTGTCCCGCGCCGCCGATGCTGACAGTTTTTCGTTTTCGGTATTCGGCATGGTCTTTGTTTGCGTATCGGCTTCTTCTTCGGCGTTTTCCGCATCTTCGATGCGCGGATACACGAAATACGCTTGATGCCCTTTTTTCAGTTCTTCGCGCACGGTTTCGTATACGCGCCCTTCGTTTCCCGGCTTTGTCAAATGCGTGAGTACCGGTTTGCGTCCGGCCGGCATGCTTTTTATAAGCGAAACGTCCAAGTCGCCGTACACGGTGTGGGCAAGCGTTTGCGGGATCGGCGTTGCGCTCATCATTAAAAGGGCGGGGTTTTGAGGCACGGCATCCGGGTTCGTCTGCCGCGCGTTTACGATCGAGGAGCGGCCTTTGTCTATAATTGTGCCGCGCTGTACGACGCCGAAACGGTGCTGTTCGTCTATAATGACCAGCTTCAGGTTCCGGTACAGGACATTTTTTGAAAACAAAGCGTGCGTGCCGATAACGATGTCTATGCCGCCGTTTTGAAGTTCCTCCAACAGCGGGATGCGGTTTTTGTTTTTAACGTTTCCGCTTAAAAAAGCGGCGCGCACACCCTTGCCCGTTCCGCCGCTTAGGGGCTCCAAAAGGCGGGCGGCGTTTTCGGCGTGCTGTTTTGCAAGAATTTCGGTCGGAGCAAGCAAAGCACACTGCGCGCCCCAGTCGATTGTGCGCAAGGCGGCAAAAAAGGAAACGAGGGTTTTTCCGGAACCGACGTCGCCCTGAAGCAAACGCGCCATATAAAAAGACGGCTTTCCTCCGGACGCATCGGATGCCGCAAAGCCCGCGTCTATGTCCGCGTTTATGTCGGCGATCGCCTGTATTTGGTCTTTTGTGAGCGAAAAGGTTAAGCGGCCGAGCAGTTCTTTTTGGCGCGGCGACAAAAGCGGTTCCAGTTCTTTTTGCGAGCCGACCGTTTTTTGGAGCGGCGCGCTCATGCCGCTTTTGCGCTCGGTCGCACGCTCGGCAATGTTTTTTTGGAACACGTACAGTTCTTCAAAAATAATCGAACGCTTTGCCTGTTCGGCTTCTTCCATATTTGCAGGAAAATGAATCGCCTGTACGGCCTTTTGTTTATGGAAAAATCCGTATGCGTCGATAAGCCTTTGAGGAACCTCGTCTTCAATTCCCTTCCCGTATTCCGAAAGCGCTTTTTTCATTGTTTTACGGATGTGGGTTTGCGTCAAGCCCGCGGTGAGCGCGTACACGGGATAAACGGCGCTGTCCGGCAAAATCGAGTTTGCAATGTCGGCAAGGCTTCCTTCTTCGGCAATACGAACTGCATCGAAAGACGAGGATTGTATTTCGCCGTAACGGTAGGTGAATGCGCCGCTTACGCTTATGAGCGAACCTTCAGGCAGGTTCTTTTGCAAAAAAGGACGATTAAAACACACGAGAGCCGCGCGCTCCGTGCCGTCGGTTACGATGATTTTCAGCGTTTTCATGCGGCCGAAGCCGAACCATTCGTGCGAAAGCACTTGAGCGGCCGTATGGACTTTTCCCCGCATAAATTCGGCAAAGGAGCGGCGCCGCGTCCGGTCTTCCCAATCGCGCGGATAATACGACAGCAAATCGGACACCGTAAAAACATTTACACGGGCAAAGGCTTTTGCAAAAGACGGTCCCACGCCGGAGATACGGTTCAGCGGTATCTCCATGTCCTTCAACTTCATAGGCTAGAGCAATAAAAGGGGCAGCACGCTTTTTACAAGCAGTCCCAAAGCGATTTGAACGACAACACCGCAGCCCAGCGTTATAAGCATCGCCGTTTTCGGCCGGATAAAACGACCTCGCACAAAAAATGCGGGAATTTTGTAAATTATCGGATTCAAAACCTGATCGACATTGTACCAAATGCGGCTTTGCGTTCTGTTGAGCAGTTCGGCAATCAATCGGACTAAAAGCAAAATATTAAAAAAAGTTAAAAGCGACGACACAACCGACCATACCATTTGCACAATCACGGCAATAATAACGAGCGGTGAAAAACTGCGCGAGCGCGCGATTTGCTTGAAAATCGACGAAATAATGAGTAAAACGCCTACGGAAATAACCGGAGAAATATCGACGGGCGAGTTCCGCGTAAAATTGAATTTGCGGAATGCGTTGAGCCAGGGGTCGCAGATGTGCGCAAGCAGTTTGCCGAAGGGACTGTAATTGAGGTCGGGCACCCACGTAAAAAAAACGCGTACAATGCATAAAAGCGAATACAGCGAAACGGCGCTTGCCAATGCCGCAAGCAGGCTGAAGATAATGTACATAAGCTGAATATAACAAAAAAAAGTGCGGGAATCAAGAAAAAGTCCTGCGACTGAGAAAACTGTCCGCCTTTATCCGTTTGCTCCGACTTGACCGCGCGGCGCTTAAAAGTGTATATTAGTATAAATACAAGAGGAATTATATGGTAATCGAAAAAGATAAAATGGTATCAATCCATTATACGCTGAAGGATGAAGACGGGAACGTGCTCGATTCGTCCGAAGGTTCCGTGCCGCTGGAATATCTTCACGGATACGGCAACTTGATTCCGGGTTTGGAAAGGCAGCTCGAAGGCAAAGAGGCCGGCAAATCTTTGTCGGTTTCGGTTGAACCGGCCGAAGCGTACGGCGAATATTCAAAAGATTTGGTTGTAACGATTCCGCGCGCGAATTTCGACACGGGAACAAAGATTGAAGTCGGCATGCAATTTGAAACGGGTTCCGGCGCAATGAGCCGCATTGTTCGCGTTACAAAAATTGACGGCGACAACATAACGGTGGACGCGAACCACGAGCTCGCCGGCAAAAAGCTGTTTTTTGATGTAAACATAACCGATGTGCGCGATGCGACCGATGAAGAGCTTTCAGCCGCTTCCGGCGATTCATGCGGCTGCTCCTCGGGCGGATGCGGCGGGTGTTCCGGCTGCGGCGGCGGATGCGGGTGCTTTTAAAAGGATTTTAAGGCGTTAAAGCCGGCAGCTTTTCAATAGCGGCGCATACTTGTTCCGGACTTAAACCGTCCGCGTTGACAGTCAGCGCCGCGTTTTTTTTATATTCCGCCGCTCTGCGTTCGTATACGGCGTGAAAAATCTCCCTGCGCCGTTCGTCTGTTTGCGGTTTGTGCCGCTCGATGTAGGCGGGAAAACTTCCTTCGCGTGCCGCGCGCGCGCAAATGCGCGAAAAAGCTTCTTCTTCGCCGATATCCAAATAAACACAGGTGCCCGTTTTTTTTAAAACCGACAGCGCGCGCGCGTTGTCGCAGATACCGCCGCCTGCGGCGCATACGACGCCTTTCGCGTTTGTTTTGCTTTTTTCCGCACAAGCGGCTTGAAAAAGCCGGCACGCTTCAAGTTCGGCTTTTTTAAACGCGGCTTCACCTTTTTGCGCGTACAGTTCGCGGCAGCTTATGCCGCACAGCCGCTCGATAATCGCATCGATATCGAAAAACTCGAAGCTCTTCCGCGCCGCCAAAAGACGGCTGGCGGTCGTTTTTCCCGAATGCTGTATACCAAGCAAAATAACGCACTGCATATGCTTACTATACAGCCTTTTATTGCACCTGTACAGTATTTTTGTTATGATGAAGTATGATTTTGTACGTAACGCTGGCCATGTGCTTTTTGCCCCTGCTTGCCGGCATCGTTTTTTCGGCCGTAAAAGTGCCGTCCTTTAAGCTTTCCTATTCCGTATGGGCGGTCGGCGCGGGCTTTGCCGCCCTCGTTCCGATTATCGTCATTCAATTCGTTATACGGCGCTTTTTCAATTTTTCGCCCGCTTCTCTTGCCGCCGTTTTTTTGAGCGCTTTGCTTTTTAACGGATTAATCGAAGAAACCGTAAAGGCGGTCTTTTTATTTTTGCTGCCGGTAAAGGCGGTTCCGCTTTCGGCGTTTACGGCGTCGGCCATTATTGCCGGAACGGCGGTCGGCTCTTTTGAAGCCCTCGTATACTGCATCGCCGGAACGAATTATTCGCTCGTGCGTTTGATTACGGCCGTGGTGTTGCACGCGCTGTGTTCGGGCCTGTCGGGAATTTTCGTGTGGACACGTAAAAACGGAAAGGCGCGGGCTGCCGCCCTTGTGTCCGCAACGGTTTGCCACGGCTTATACGATTTTTTTGCTTCGTTCAACGGACTCATCTGGTGGTTTTCGATTGCGGTGCTTTTATTTGCCGCCGTGAGGCTGCGATATTATTATACCGATTTGCAGCGCGAATAATTGAAACGCAAGTAACTGAAGTGCGAACGGATCGACTTCTTGACCGTTTAGCCTTCGGCGGCTTCGGAAAGTTCCTGTATGTACTGTGCCAGATTTTTGGTACCGGGCGAATGCAGGAATTCAAAGCCGATTTCCGTTGCCGAGTCGGCGGTCTTTTTCCATTTGGGCTGCACTATAAGAACGATCGGGTGCTGCGGCGATTTTGACGACAGGACGAATGATGCTTCATAGTCCGAATCCATGTCGGGGTCAACGACGGCGGGAAAACGGATACAGCAGCCGGAACTGCTTATATCGATTAAAAGACCCGGAAAAATACAGAGTTCAGGTACGGAAACCTTTCCCGCTTCGCGGAAACGGTGCGTTTTTCGTTCTTTTATTGCCATCGCCTAAAGGATACACTTCTTTTTGCTTCTTTGCAAGCCTGTTTTCTTTTATTTTTCATTCATGCCGAAGTCTGCCGTCGGAACACGAGGTCTGTACAGCGCCGGCGGATTTCGGTATACTGTAAAAACTACCGAGCTTAACGGAGGGCATATGCCTAAAATAGATGTAAACGAAAAGCTTTTTTTTAGTTTGTTGGGTGAAAAATATTCTTACGACGTGCTCGAGCAGCGCTTAACCTGCGCAAAGGCCGAGCTGGATGAAAAACCTGACCCCAAGGCGCCCGAAAACGAACGAACGATTAAAATCGAACTGAACGATACGAACCGTCCCGACTTATGGTCTACCGCCGGCCTTGCGCGCCAACTGCGGCTGCATAAAAATAAAGATGCCGAACAGAGTCGGGAAAGCGGTTATGTTTTATATAAAGACTTTTTGTCGTCGGCGGGTGAAAGCAAAGATTACGGCTCGCGCGTCATAAACGTGGATCCCGCCTTAAAGGATATCCGTCCTTTTATGAGCGCCTTTGTCATATCCGGAAAACCGATCGACGAGCCGATGCTGCTCGATGTCATTCAAACGCAGGAAAAATTATGCTGGAATTTCGGCCGCAAGCGCCGCTCGATTTCGATGGGCGTGTACCGCTACGCGCCGATTAAATGGCCGGTTTCATATCATGCCGTAGATCCGGATAAAACGAGCTTTGTGCCGTTGGGTTTTGACACGCCGATGAGCTGCCGCCAAATTATAAGCGAACATCCGAAGGGAAAAGAATACGGCTGGATTTTGGAAAAAGCGAAAAAGTTTCCGCTTTTAAGCGATGCCGCCGGCGAAACGCTTTCCATGGCGCCGATTATCAACAGCGCATTTTTGGGCGCCGTGCAGGTCGGCGACAGCGATCTTTTGGTTGAAATGACCGGAACCGATATGCCGTCTTTATTGCTTGCGACGATGATTGTTGCCTGCGATTTTTTCGACGCGGGCTATACGATTCTTCCCTGCCTTGTAAAGCATCCGTATGACACCGGCTTCGGCAAAGACCTCGTAACGCCCTTTTATTTTCAGGAACGGACGCAAGCTTCGGTTGCGGCGGTACGCAAACTTTTGGGCGAAGACCTTTCGGTCGAAAAAATGCTTTCGGCCCTCGCCCGCACGGGTGTCGAAGCGCAGGAAAAAGACGGCCTTATAAGCGTACTGCCGCCTCCGTACCGCAACGACTTTTTGCATTCGGCGGACGTTATCGAAGACATTATGCTCGGCTGCGAATTGTCTGCATTTAAGCCGGAAAAACCGCACGATTTTACGATCGGCCGTCTGTCGCCCGTAACGCTTTTGAGCCGCAAGGCGAAGGGACTTTTAATCGGCTTGGGCTACCAGGAAATGATTTTCAATTATTTGGGCTCAAAGCGCGACTATATCGAGCGCATGAACATCGACGGTTCGCAGGTAATCGAAATTGCAAACCCGATGAGCGAAAATTATCAGTTTGTGCGCTCTTCAATTATTCCGTCGCTTTTAAGCGCCGAAGCGGTATCGGGCAACGCCGTGTATCCGCATAAGATTTTCGAAATCGGCAAAACGGCTTTTTTATGCGATACGGAAGATACGGGAACAAAAACCCGTCAGTACATAGGATTTTTGACGGCATCCGCCGATGCGAACTTTAATACGGCGGCAAGCGAAACGGCTTCTCTGCTTTATTTTTTAAACCATGAATACAAGGTTGAAGAAGCTTCCGATCCGCGTTTTATTCCCGGCCGGCAGGCGAGCCTTATCGTAAAAGGCAAAGCGGTCGGCATTTTCGGCGAACTGCACCCGGCCGTTCTTGAAAACTGGGACATCCGCGTTCCCTGTACGGCGGGCGAAATCGACTTGGAAGCGCTGCTGTAAATCAAATGAAAAACAAGCAGCGAGCCGAATTGGCCGTGTGCGGTTTTGCGGCGGTACAGGCTTTGGCGCGGCAAAACCCGCAAAAAATAAAGCGTTTTTATTATACCCGTGAACGCGCACCGGCGTTCGGTTTTTTGTGCAAAGAACTTGCATCGCGTAAAATTCCGTACAACGAAGTGCAGGACGCGCAGGAACTCGAAAAGCTGTCGGGCTCGCACCACCATCAGGGCCTTACGGCGATGATTGAAATGCCGGTTTTTTTGCCGGTAGGGCCTTCCGATGTTGACGAATGGAGCAGCCGGGGTGAAACTGTTTTGGTTTTGGACGGTATCGGCAATGCGCAAAACGTGGGCGCGATAATCCGTTCGGCGGCTTTTTTCGGCATACAGCGGATCGTTTTGCCGGCCGCCGGCGCTGCGAGCCTTATAACGACAAGCTCGTACCGGAACGCGCAGGGCGGCATGGAATTTGTGCGGCTGTACGCCGTGCATTCGATTCCCGTGTTTTTGCGCGCGCTTAAAGGAAAGCTTTTACGTGTGGGAACCGACGCCGCAGCCAGCATGAACGTGCGCGGTGTAAAAAACGAAGCAAAAAACGATGCGAAGACCGGATGCGCCGTTATCTTGGGCAACGAAGAAAACGGAATGACGGACGAGGTAAAAAAACTGTGCGACCGGCTCGTGCGCATTCCCTCGCACAATAAACGGCTTGCGCGCGCCGGCGAAGCCTTCCCCGACAGTTTGAACGTTGCGCAGGCAGCCGCGGTTATACTGTATGAATTGTCAACGTAAGGGCGGCGGTAAAAGTTTTTCCGCTTTCAAGGCGCAAAAGATTCTTTTTGGATTCCCATTCGCTTGATGAGTTTTCAAAATCGGGCAGCGTGTACCAAGGTTCTATGCAGACAAAGCGCAGCTTTTCGGTTGCGGCGCTCCACAAAAGCAGGTACGGAAAATCTTTTATGCACACTTCAACCGAATATCCTGCAGAATAGCCGGCGCCGTTTTTTTTGTGCGGCGCACTTTTTTCGCGCAGCGTAACCGACGATGCCGTTAATCCCGTAAAGCACAGCGTATTGCCTTTGAACAAGTCGTCCGACAAGGCGAGCGCTTTTTGATTATTCATGTACCGCCTTTGCGCGCCGGAAGGAAGTCCGTTTTCGGTCAATTCGACCAAGTCCGGACTTTGCGCCGTATCGAAAACAAGCTCGTAATCGCCCGCCTCTTTTTCTTTTTCAAAGGGGCATATAAAGCCGGGATGAAATCCGAGTCCGAAAAACATCGGCGATTTCCCCGTGTTCGTTACGTCAACCGTATGCGTGAGCGCGCTGGCGTTAAGGGAAAACGTTTGGGCGAGTGCAAAATCGTAGGGGAACAGTTTGCGCGTAACGGGCGAACTTTCGGTTTCGAAGCGCAAAAGGTCCGCGCTTTCTTGTGCGAGCCGGTGTTCGGTCTGCGCTATAAAACCGTGAATGCCCGCGTCGAAAGCCGCGCCCTTGTGCGTGAACCGGCGGTTTTTTATTCGTCCCGTCCACGGAAAAAGCAGGGGCGCGTGAGCGTTCCATACGCCCTTTTCGCCCTGCCACAGGATTTCCCTGTGCGAACGCGTTTTTACGGAAACGAGCTCCGCACCCGCCGTGTCGACCGTAACGCTCAGATAATCGTTACAAAGATGTTTTTGCATACCGGCAGTATAGCCGCAATCCGCGTCTTTTGAAAGGGGCGCATCGCCGACAACTGGACAGCTGCATTTTTACAAGCTATACTTATCGATATAAAGTACCGGATAAGGAGGCAGAAAAGATGAAAAAATATATAACAGCAGTAATTTTACTGTGCGGAATGGGGCATTGTTTTTTTGCCGTTGATTGGCAAAAAGAATTGTTTGCACAGTTTATTCAAAAAGAAACGTTTCAAGTGCGTTGTGATTGGACACAGGGCTTTAAGAGAATAGAAAGAGAACTGGAAGCTTGTATAGAAGATCTTGAAGGTCGGCTGTATACTACTGAACGGTTTGAAATTTCCGATTTTACGTTAACTGAAAATGGATTTTTATCACAAAAAGTTCCCGTACACAATCATAAAACAAAAGAAGATAAAAAAATCGATATCTTCTTTGTGTTAGGAAATGAATATCTGTTGTTTTTTACAAGTATGAAGGATTTTAATTCGGGATATTTTTTGACTATGGCAACTCCATATATTTTTAAACAAAGAGAAAAAAGCGACTTTTGGGATTCGGAAAATAAACAGAGATGGTATGTAGACAGCAGTCCCTATTCAGGGCTTATAAAAAAAACGACAACAAGCAGTTATATGACCGAAACGGTAAAAGGCGTAACCTTTCCCTATAACGGTTCCGAGTTTGAATTATACATGTTACACGATGAGGTCGGGTCAAGCTTGAATATGTATGCAATGCCGTGGGTAGAAAACGCTGCGGGAGGCGGAATCGGTGAATGGATAGAAATTGAGCCGGATATGGAACAAAGTGTATGTTATATTTTAAACGGTTTTGTAGACGCATCGCGGCCTCATTTATATAAAATGAATAGCCGTATAAAAAAGGCTCTTATAAAGGGGATAACCGCAAAAGGAAAAGAGTTGGAGCAAACAGTCTATTTTGAAGATTTTGTATATTTTAAGACAGTACAATTTACGAAGCCTGTGGTAAAAATACGTATAACGATTCAAGATGTATATCCGGGGACTAAATGGCAGGATACGGCAATTTCCGCTATCATGTTTCCGGAGTATGATAATAAAGCAAAAGATTGGCGGTATAGATACAATAATGATACCGGTAAATACGAAGTATGCAAAATAGAGAAAAAATGAATAAAATATTTTTACTGCTATACTTATTATGTATAATGCGTTAGCGGGCGGCAGCAGTACCCCGCAGCAAGCGAATGCCTGCGAGGAGTACTGCAGAGCACGCGGCCGTAAGATTTCTTACGGCAACGCCCGTATACTCGGACAAGTCAATCGCGGAAGTTTTTCAAAACGGCGGCCATGTATTTTTCGGGGGCGTAAAAAAAGCTGCCGATGTGCGGGGCGCCTTCGGTTAAAACGAGCCGTTTGGGTTCGTGCGCCGCTTCGTACAAGCGGTGCGCGTCGGCGGGCGGTACGAGGGTGTCGGCGCTGCCGTGAAACAAAACGAGTTCAAAGGGCTGCGCTTGCGTGCATGCGGCCAAGGTTGTGCCCGGGCAATCGGCCGAAAAAGAAAATCCGTTTACAAAAAGGTTGAAAAAAGACGCGGCTTTTGCCGCACAGCAGAAAACCGCGCGGTGAATGCCTTTTGCGGATAAAAACAGGGACAGCTGGCGTTCGACTTGTTCCGAAAAACGGTAAAATCCGCAGTCGGCGGCAACCGTTTTCAGGGCGGCTCTTTCGTCGGCACATTCGTCTTGCACGGCGATGATTCCGTATGCGCATTGGACGGCCGCCGCGGCTCCCATGGACACGCCGTGAAGCACAATGCGGATATCTTTGCCGAAGCGGTATACCAAAAAGCGGAGCCACAGCGCAAGGTCGGCGGCGTCGGTTGTAAGATGGCCGAGCCCCGCAAAGCGGCCTTCGCTTTCGCCGTGGGCGCGCAGGTTGACGCTTAAAACGGAAAAGCCGTTTTTATAATATGCTTCGGCCAAATACGCCATGCCGCGGGCGGAATCGGAAAAGCCGTGAACGAGCACCGCAAAATGCTTTTTGTCGGACGCGCTTTCGGCATCGTTTTGCAGTTGTAAATCGGCGCACAGTTTCAGCGTTTTTTTGGGGAAAAAGGACGGTAAGGGGAAAATCCGGCGGATGCAGGCGGAGCGTATTGCGACCTTTTCCTGCGATGTTTCGTCTATGCGGTTTTTCGCTTCAAGCAAAACGGGGTAAACTTTTTCGTCCTTTATGTGATCGGCGTTATCGACGAACGAGTGTTTTGCGTACACGGAGCGCGCGCATAAAAAACCGAACAGTACGAATCCTGCGGAAAAGCATAGAATTAAAAAACCTGCGGCGGCAAGCAGCGGCAAAAAAATGAAAAGCATATCGAAAAGTATACACGCTGCGGGACAAAAAAAGCAATCGGTGCGGGGCGATCGCGATTTCACAAACTTTAAGAATGTGTCAAAATTGCAATTGCAGAATGTGCGGTTTTCGGGTATACTTTGTTAATGACAACACTTGCCGCCCTGTGTGCAATCGGTGCCGAAAAGGTTCTTGCAAACGAAATAAAAAAACTCGGTTACGCGGTGAGGAGCAATGCTCCCGGCCGGGTGCTGTTTGACTGCCCCGAAAAAGAGCTGTTCCGGCCCAATCTGTGCCTGCGCACGGCGGACAGAATTTACCTGCAGGCGGCCTCCTTTGCCGCACCCGATTTCGACGCGCTGTTTGAGGGCGTGCATGCCGTACAGTGGCAGGATTTTTTTAAAAAAGACGTAAAACTCCATATAGATAAGGTGCGCATTCATAAGAGTGCTCTTAGATCGGAACACGGCGTGCAATCCGTCGTGCATAAAGCGGTTTGCGCCAAGCTCGGCTCGTGCTGGCGTATGAACGTTTTGCCGGAAAGCGGCGCGCAGGCGGATATACGCGTGTACGTCGAAAACGATACGGTGTCGGTTTTTCTCGATTTGTCGGGCGCGCCGCTGAACCGCAGAGGGTACCGCAAAGACGGGGGAAGCGCGCCGATACGCGAATCGACGGCGGCAGTCCTTTTGCAGCTTATGTGCTGGAAGCGGAAAATGCCGCTGCACGATCCCTTTTGCGGATCCGGAACAATAGCGATTGAAGCGGCGCTTTACGCGTACAACGTCGCTCCGGGCTTCGGCAGGCGCTTTGCGCTTGAAAACCTTGCCGTTTTCGATGCCGCCTCGGCGGACGAAATCCGCAAAAAAGAAGCGGCGAACATTCGCCCGGATGTGCTTGCCCGCATTACCGGAACCGACATAGATCCCGCTGCGGCAGAGCGGGCGCGTGTAAACGCCGAACGCGCATTCGCCGGTGCGGGGCGCGCTTTGCAGCTTATCGGGAGCGATTTGAAAATTCCGCGCCCCGATTTTGAATGTGCGGATTTTAAGGAGCTGCAAGCGCCTTACAACGAGGGATGTATCATTACCAATCCTCCGTACGGCGAGCGGCTCGGCGATGAGGAGGAAATTCCCGCGCTGTATAAAAGCATGGGCTCCCTGTTTACGGATTTTAAAGGCTGGAACATGGGCTTCATTACGGCCTATGCGGATTTTGAACGCTGCATCGGAAAGCGCGCGTCGCAGGCAAAAAATTTAAAAAGCGGTAATTTGGATACCGTTTTTTATATATACAACGAACAAGGATACGGCAAACACAGTACGCAACCGACGGAGGAAAAAGATGGGAATCGTTATAGACCACGAAAAGCGTAAAAAAGTCATTTTAAAAAAAGCCCTCGATGTGATTATCGATGAAGGCTATGAAGACGCGACCTTTCAAAAAATTGCCGACCGCTGCGGTATTACGCGCACCACCTTATATATCTATTTTAAAAACAAGCGCGAAATATTTTTATGGAGTATCAAGCAGTTGACCGAAGGCTTGGAAAATTCGCTCCGCCTTATTATCGACGACAAAAGCCGCACTTGTAAAGAACGGCTTTTGGACGTTTTGGAAGTGATTGTTCACGGCTGCATGGAAAACAGGCAGCTGTTTCAGGTTATTTTAGCCTATCTTATTCAAATACAAAAAACGGGTAAAAATCCGGGCGACCGCGTGCGGCGTCGCATCGTGCGCTTGCGGCATCTTCTTTCGACCATTTTAATCGAAGGTAAAAAAAGCGGCGACTTTAAGCAGATAAACGTAAAAGCGGCGAACGAAATGTTCTATTCGCTTATCGAATCGGCAATTTTCCGTTTGGCAATCCTCGACCAGCAGACAGTCAACGAAATGCTTTCTTCCCTGCAGCTGGCCGTCGCAGGTATAAGTGCGTAAGAGGGCGCGTTTGCGTCTTGACTTTTTCCGGAAAGTGCAATATATCGTAGTATAATCAATAAAAGTTTCACAAAGAATCAATGAGCATGAGTAAGATTGTATTTGAAAAAATCAAAAATCGGCTGAAGAAGATTTCCTCTTCCGTTGCAAGATGGAAAGTCGGTTCGCTTGTCGTTCTTGTAGTACTTATGGCGCTCCCTTTCAGTATGGACAAGATGGATTTATTTAATCCCGAACAGGCGTCGCGTTTGCTGTATCCGTTTACCGTATTGGCATCCGGTGTTGTTCCGAGCGGGTTTCATTTTTTTCCCGTTTGCTGCTTCGCATTTTTTCTTTTGCCGATTGCCTGTATCCTTACGATCGTATCCTTTTTTCAAAAAAAGATAACGGATACTATGGTATATTTAAGTTTGCTCGTATCCGCAACGTTTTATCTTGCCGGCAGCTTTTGCGGAATAATTTTGTTTGCAAATACGGCGCGCTGGTTTTCTTCGTTAAGCCCTGCGGTATACCTTGCTTTTTTTTCGGCGCTTGCGTTTCATTCAGCTTTAATCGCATTCGGAATAGTTTCCATAAAACGAAAAAGCGAATCGTATGTGGAATATAAACAGCTTTTAAAAGAAGAAAAGCAAAAAGAAGCGATTCTTCGCGACAAAACATCGGAAAAGCTGAAAAAGCACAAAAAAACCGAAGGCGATGCAGCGCCGGATCTTGCCGCCGTGTATTCGGCCGTAAAAGACAGAATCAACGATTTTAAAAACCGGGAATGGAAAACACGCATAAAAACGAAAATAACCTTTGTCATTCTCTGTACGATACTGATTATTCTTTCCACCTTTATTTCCACGGATTTGAAAAATTATAAAACGCTGCTTTCGCAAACGGTAAACAATACGGGTAAAAATCTCGCCGAACAGGTTGCCGCGATCTATGATTTTTCCGACGGTCTTCATACGAAAATAAGTGCATTTTTCGACGGTATACGGAAAACAAACGCGTCCTCGCCGTTCCCCTTCCAAAGGGTAGACATTATTACGACGAGCAGCAAAACGAATATCTTCCTTGAAGAAATCGATTATTCTACGGAACTGCCGGAATTCGATGTATTTTCTTATACGACGGCTGCCGGGAGCGTTAATAAGATTCCCGTTTCGGAAAAAACGATTTTACCGTCCGAAGCCGTGCGCTACATAACGCATTATCAAAATGAAAATACGAGAAGCGAGCCGATTCTAAAGCCGGAAAAGAACACCTGTTTGTATGTGTATCCGGTTACGTTTTCGCGCAAAGACGGTCAAAGGCTTGTGGGGTTTTCGGTCGTTACGTATTTGAACGAAGTCTTGAACAGGCCGTATTTTCAGGCAAAGGTTTTTATTTTGACGATTTCGGCAATCTTTTTTTATGTTTCGATAATAATCACTCTGTTTCTCGCCGATTTTATCGCGAACCCGATCCTCTTTCTGTGCGGAAATATTCGCAAAACGGCAAACGGTTTGAGCGACATGCTTTCCGGCAACGCGAAGATTGAATCGGGCAAGCTGATGTTTGAAGAAAGTGTCAACACGAATGACGAAATAAAAACGCTTTCGATAGAAATAAAAAATATCGTGTCGCTTGTGCGCGGCATGCTGCCGTACGTATCGTTTCACACGGTGCAAAATGCGGAAAAAAACACCGGCCGTTTGAGCACGACGCGCGAACTGTGCTTTCTTTTTACCGATATCCGCGGATTTACGAGTCTGTGCGAAAAGATATCGCCGAAAGAGGTTATCCGGCTTTTGAATCGATATCTCGATCTGGAAACAAAAATCATTTTCGAAAACGACGGCGATGTCGATAAATACGTCGGCGACGAAATAATGGCGTTTTTTTCCGGCCCCAAAAAAGAGATCAACGCCTGCAAAGCCGCCATGGAAATCCGCAAAGCAATGTACCGCGAAAAGCAGGCCGCACTCGAAGAGGGAGTGGATTCCATTTCCATCGGTATCGGCATCAACTCCGGTTCCGTCGTATTCGGTTCGGTCGGATCGGAAACGCGCAAGGACTTTACGTCGATCGGCGATACGGTAAACCTCGCGGCTCGGCTTGAAAGCGCAAATAAAGAATACGGCTCAAAGGCGATTATTTCCGAAGCGGTGTATGAAAAATTGAACGGCAGTTTTGTATGCCGCGAGCTCGATTTTGTAACGGTAAAGGGAAAAACCGAACCGGTGCGTATTTACGAGATTTTGCAGGCAAAGGAAGCGGCAACCGAAAAAATTCTCGATTTAAAACGTACCTTCGAAACCGGCTTGTCGTATTACCGAAAACGCAAATGGGATAACGCGGAAAAATATTTTTCCGACAATATCGAAAAATACAACGATGCACCGTCGAAGGTATTTTTAAAGCGGGTAAACCACTATCAGGTTTCGCCGCCCAAACCGCGGTGGAAGGGCGTTTTTGTAATGACCGGAAAATAATAGCCCGTAAAGCTTTCTCTTCTGCCTGCCGCACGGGCGTACGGGGCCGCGGCATGGCCGCACGCGGACACACGGATGCGTGCCTTTAATCCATGGATACGCCGAGTTCGGCGGCGGTAAGCTTTGTAACATCAAGAATCGACGTGCAAGACGCGCCTTCGATTTTTTTGTTGACGGCACAAAAGGTTCCGTAATGCGGCCGGTTAACCGTATAGCCGTGCGAACCTTTTTCGTAGTGCGTGTCGCCGAAGTGCCTGCCTTCTTTTGCGCCGATGCCGAAAAGCGCTCCGGCCGCATACAAAGAAGACGGGGCGCCGAAGCCCGATTCCTTCATTTCGTCGTCGGTTAAAAGCCGCTCGACGCCTTCAAGCTGCAACACCGCTTTTTTTATCGAATCGATTTCCGCCGCCTTACCTTGCGGGTTTTCTTTATCGGGTGCTTTGTCCGCAGCCGGGGAAAATAAAAACGCGCTGCCGCCGGCATAGTGGAAAAAGTATCGGTAATCGCTCAAAACGTTTACGGTTTTTTTAAAAACTTCGTCGTAGCTTTCCGTTTGCTTTAAAAAGCCCATGCGCTCAAGCAGCGCATTCGGGTGAATGTTCGAATGAACATCGAGCTGCGCATGGTCGGAAAAAACGATGACCGTCGTGTCCTTTTCGAGGATGTCGAGCATGTTGCCCAAAAAACCGTCCAAATATACCAAGGCTTTTTTCGTTTCCGGCGCGGTTCTTCCGAATTGGTGGCAAATGGTGTCGAAGCTCGTTAAGTGCAGCAGCATAAAGTCGGGCTTGCGCGATAAAACTATGTCGCGCATAACGTGGACGGCAAAGGTGTCGAGGGCCGGCTGCGAAATGCCGTGCATTAAATGCCGATGGCGAAAAAAGGCTTCCATTTGAATAATAAAGGAACCGGCTTTTAAATTCTGCACAACCTGATTTTCGCCCTTGCGTATGACGACTTCGGGCAAATTCCAATTGATGTCTTTTGCATAACCGGTAACCGGCCATAAAACCGAAGCGGTTTTTAAGCCTTTTTCGCGGGCCGCGTTCCACAAGGTTTTTGCGCGTATGCGGCGGCTGTCGTAACACCATGCGCCTTCTTCGGCCGGATCTATCCACATATTTGAAATAATTCCGTGAGCGCACGGCGGTTTGCCCGTCGCGACGGAAGTATGAATCGGGTAGGTGTTCGAAACGAATACCGTTTTCATGTCGCGGAACAGCATACCGTTTTGCGTAAGCCGCTTAAAATTCGGCATCGTAAGCAATTCAGTTACTTCATCGCTGCCGACCGCATCAAAGCTTATCAACATTACCTTATTCATACCTTCCTCCATAAAAAAAGCAGGAAGTTTTTCGAACTTTCCTGCTTTTGCTTGTTATTGCGTTATTTCCCTTTCTTTTGGGATTCTTCGGGGTCTAAAAGCACGGCCCGTGTCAGTTGAACGTTTTTACCGAGCTTTTGGTTCAAAAGAGCCTGCGCTTCGTCAAACTCGTCTTTTTGTTTTATGCCGTCCACGACAAAGTTGTCTCCCGCAAAGCTGTACGTATAGCTTCCGACATATACGTATCTGTTTTCGGATGAAACAGGCACGTCCATGCCGAAGGGTAAGTAGATACAACGCGCTCTGGCAAGATATAGTTTTCCGATAATACCGGTCCTTTTTTCACCTTCGGAAAAAAGAAAGACGAAGAAACCCTGCAAAGGAAAACGGCCGGTTTTGGGAATCTTGACCGGAATGAAAAAATAATCTCCAATAACGGTATCAATGGGAACTGTTAGGATATCATCCCTTTTCGGGTCAGGCAAAAATCCGTAAGTATGATTCTTGTCTCTCAAAGAGGGATCAAGGCCGAGTGTTTGTATATAAAAATCTCTGTCGAGGTCTTTCAGTAAGGAAACCTTGCCGACAAGCAATACTTGATTTTTCCCCGGCTCCTGCACTTTTTCAGTTGCAAAAATCACTGTACACAAGCATAAAAGAGCGGTAACAATAATTGCTGTTTTATTTTTCATTTTTCAGTTCCTCCATCCGGGCTTTAAATAAAGGCCCCCATGCGGTCTTTGCGTATACTCTGTAGGCGTTTTTCAGCGCTTTTAATTCATCATCTCTGAGTTGTTTTGCGGTTTTATTTTTCGATTGGTTATTTATTTTTTTCGATTGTAAATTTAAAAGCGAATCGCCGTAATAGTATATTCCCGCTTTTTCGGGGGCGATAAATTCGCTTTCAGTGTTCCCGTTAAGTCCGTACACGTAATATGTTGTTGTAACGGTATTCCCCGTATTGACAACGCTGACGTCAAAGTATTCTCTGTAGCGTCCGCCGGGAACAAGCGGCGTCGAAACGCTCCAGTCTTTTTCCGTATAAAAAGATGCCGGATTCGGCGCTTTTGAAGTATTCGCTTGGAACATTTTTCCTACGGCGGCCCATCCGCCGTATATTACCACGGAATCTTCAGGGGTTCCTTTAGCGTCTTTCACTAAAGCATCCCGTTGCGATTGATTTACAATAGCCTCAAACAGTGTTATGCATCCGGTAAAATACACAGCAGACAGCGACACTAAACATAAAACTATAAGCTTTGTTCTTTTTAGTTTCATTTTTATTTCCTCCTTATTATTAAAATACAAGCGTTAAAGACGCCGATAAACTCGTTTTTTTCAACGCTGCACTTTTGCCGCTGTCAAACAGCGGTTTTTGCTGCATATGCTTATAGGCAATGCCGAAAAGTACGTTGACATCGGCGCCGAAATCATAACCCGCTTTAAGCCCCGTTTCGAAACCTGCGGCAAAACCGCCGGCCGCACTCTTATCGAAAGAAGCAAATCCGAGAATATTGGGACCTACCGTTCCGGCAATGTACGGAATAAGGTGCGTTTTCCCTATAATCATCGGAACTTGTACGGTAAGTACCGGCCCGATAATGACGCGCGTTGCATTAAGCGGCGTCACCTTATCGATATTGAGGCCAAATCCTACTCCTACCCAACGCTTATCCAAGCCGGTCATATCAAGAAAATACGAATAAGAAGCGCTGAATCCGTGCGTTATGCCGTTTGTGCGGGAAAGGTCGAACCCTATTTGCAATGCCGAAGAATAAGGACTTTCAAAAGAGAAAAAAGGCGCTTCCGAATTTTCTTCTATGTCGGTTTTGGCGGTCTTTGTTTTCTTTTTGCTCTTTTCGGTTTTCGGCTCCACCGAACCGAACATTTCCAAGCGCCATAAACCGTGTTCGGAAATCCAGCGCGTTTCTATGGGCTTTTCCCATTTTTCGTTTTGGAGCGGTACGGTGCATGCAACCGCGGACACTTCCGTTACGTCTCCTGCGGAAACAAGCGAGCGCTCGTCGTTTCCGAGCTTTTTCCATACGTCCCATGCGAGAGCGTAGCGCATGCCTTCGAGCGGCGAATAATTGTTAAAGACCGCAATAACAACGGAGCGGACGGCCGAAGGCGCCGATGAAAGCGCTTTTACGAAAATGTTTTTTCCGTCCGAACCGACGTATGCGTAGGAAATATATTTTACGATGTCGGTGAAATCGTTGTCCTGTTTTGCGGCATCGGCGATAAACGATTGAACGCGTTTTTCCATTTGCGTTTTTATTGCCGGAGCGTTTTCGGGGTTCAGCACTTTTTTAATATATGCCTGAACGGCCGCTGCGGGAATCGAATAGTTCGTATCCTGACGGCGCACGTATTTCCACGTGTTGACGCCGACAACCGCGTAGCCGGCTTCGGCGGAAGGATCGGCAATCAAAAGCGGGCCGCCGGAGTTTCCTCCGTCGATTTGCGCCGAATGTTGAATGAGCGTCGTGATGTCCGGATCGACCAAATCTTTTATGCGAGCGGCGCTGTTGGTAACCGAGCCCTTGCCCAGCTGCCAAAGCGGGTTACCCGCCAAACCGGGAAAGCCCGCCGTCCACACTTCCTGACCGTCTTGAACTTTTTTTGTTGCAAAAGTCAAACCTTTTTTAAAAGGTTTAACGCCCTTGGGAAAGCTTAAAATCGCCAAATCGATTTCTTCGTCGGCATTTAAAACTTTTAAGTTGTCGTACTTTGTGGTACCGCCGTCGGTTCCTTCAAATTCAACCGACACGGATTCGGCTTGCGATACGACATGCCGGTTTGTGATGATGTAGTTCGTTCCGTCGGGAGCGACGTACACAAAACCGGAGCCGAAGCCTCCTTTAAGGTAAGAATCGATCGATTGCGCGTACGAGGTATACCCTTTCGATTGCAGCGTGTCGCGGTATTCTTCAAGCACGGCAATGTTTGCCGAATGGTATTTTTCGCGAACGACACCGACATAATTTTTTATCTGTGCAAAAACGCCGACAGGAAGCAAAAACAAAGGGATTAAAATAAAAAAGAGACGTTTTACACCCGAAAAACGGTGAAGCATATAATCCTCCATAAAACTTTTGCAGGAAGCGGCCGCTCCATTTCAGACGGCGCTTTTTATCAATCCTCCTGACCCTTTCAGTGTAAACAAATTCCGTTTTTATGTAAAGCGGAAGATCGGGGGACGGCGAGACGTTGCCGGGAGGCGGCTTTTATACCTTAAATTTTTACGGCTTTTATTTTCCATATATCGCGCACGTAATCTTCGATTGTGCGGTCGGACGAAAATTTGCCGCAGCGGGCAATGTTCAGCAAAACTTTTTTTGCCCAAAGTTCGCGGTTTTCGTACAGGGCGGCGACTTTTTCCTGAGCGGCGCAGTACGAATCGAAGTCGGCAAGCACGTAATATACGTCGGGGCGCTGTCCTTCGACGCCGTAGACAAGCGAATCGTAGAGTTCCCTGAACAATTGCCGCGAAGAATCGAAGGTGCCGTCCACCAGCTGATTTAAAGCTTGAGCGAGGCGCGGATTTTGCTGCAGGTATTTTTGCGGATTGTAGGCGTGCTCTTTTTCCGACACGTAAATTTCTTCGGCTTTTAAGCCGAAGATAAAAACGTTTTCCGCGCCGGCTTCTTCGGCGATTTCGATATTTGCGCCGTCGAGCGTACCCAGCGTTAAAGCGCCGTTAAGCATAAACTTCATATTGCCCGTACCCGATGCCTCTTTCCCCGCGGTGGAAATTTGCTCGGAAACGTCGGCGGCGGGGAAAATTTTTTCGGCGGCACTTACGCGGTAGTTTTCCGCAAACACGACGCGGATTTTTCCGCGCACGCTGCGGTCGTTATTGATACGTTCGGCAACGGCATTTATAAGCTTGATAATCGCTTTTGCGCGTCGATAACCCGATGCCGCTTTTGCGCCGAAGATAAAGGTTCGGGCGGGCGGGTTAAAGTCGCTTTCGTTGAGAATTCTGTTGTACAAATAGATGATGTGCAAAACGTTTAAAAGCTGGCGCTTGTATTCGTGCAGCCGTTTTATCTGTACGTCGAAAATAGATTGCGGATCCAAAAATTCGTTTTGCGTGGCTTTGAGCCATGCGGCCAAATCTTCTTTGTTTTTTTGCTTGATTTCCGAAAGTTCGCGCAAAACGGCAGGGTCGTCGGCATGTTTTTCCAGATTTTTTAAAACCGACAAATCGGTTTCCCAGCCGCTTCCCGCATATTTTGTTACAAAGGCGGCAAGGCGCGGGTTCGCGTTCAAAAGCCAGCGGCGCTGCGTAATGCCGTTCGTTTTATTGTTGAATTTGGCGGGATACAAATCCGCCCAATCTTTTAATTCTTTTGTCCGTAAAATTTCGGAGTGAAGAGCGGCAACTCCGTTTACACTGAAGCAGGTATGAATCGCTAGCCATGCCATGTAAATCGTTCCGTTCCGGATAATGCTCATGCGGTTTTGTTTATCGTAATCGTCGGGGAAGCGTCCGCGCAAGTCCGCGAGAAAACGCCGGTTTATTTCTTCCACTATTTGATACACACGCGGCAATAAACCTTGGAAAATATCGATAGGCCATTTTTCGAGCGCTTCTGCAAGAATCGTGTGATTCGTATACGCGAAGGTTTTTGTGACGATTTGCCACGCTTCGTCCCAGCCGAGCCGGTGCTCGTCCATAAGCAATCGCATGAGTTCCGGAATCGCGACGACCGGATGCGTGTCGTTCAATTGAATGACGTGATAATCGGCAAAATCGGTAAAATCTTCGCCGTACGCGCCGACGTATGAACGCAGCATGTCCTGCAAACTTGCCGAACAAAAGAAATACTGCTGTTTTAAGCGCAGCGCTTTTCCGGACGGGCCGCTGTCGTTGGGGTACAATACGCGCGATATGTCTTCGGCCGCGTTTTGTTTTTCGACGGCGCGCTTGTAGTGCATGTCGTTAAAAAGCTGTAAGTCGAAACCGTTCGGAGAAGAGGCTTCCCATAAACGCAGGGTGTTTACGGTTTTTGTGTTGTAGCCGATAATCGGCGTGTCGTATGGCGTGGCGGTTATGCGCTCGGCGTTTTCCAAAAAGAAATAATCGCGGCCGTCGGCTTCGCGGCGAACGCATACGTTCCCGCCGAACAAAACTTCCGTCGCCAAATCGCTGCGCTTTACTTCCCACGGGTCACGGTATTTAAGCCAATTGTCCGGATATTCGACTTGAAAGCCGTTTTCTATGCGCTGTTCGAACATGCCGTACCGGTAGCGTATGCCGTAGCCGATTGCGGGATAATTCAGCGTTGCAAGCGAATCCAAAAGACAGGCGGCCAAGCGTCCCAAACCGCCGTTGCCCAAGCCGGCGTCCGGCTCCTGATCTTCTATGCTGTTGTAGTCGAAACCCATGTCCTGCAGGGTTTTTAAAACGTCGCTTTTTATACGAAGGTTGATGAGGTTGTTGCTTAAAGCCCGCCCCATAAGGAATTCCGCCGAAAAATAGTATACTTTTTTTACCCGGTTTTCATCGTAGACGCTGCGGGTTTTCATCCAATTTTCGACGACTGCGTCGAGTATTGAGGCGGCGACCGCATCGTATATGTCGTGAACGGGGGCATCGGCAATGTCTTTGCTGTATTCCCTCGTAAGGCGCCGCTTCACGGCCGCTTTAAAATTTTCGCTGTTAAAAGTCATAAAAGCTCCTCTGTAAAAACGTCTAAAAACGTGCGCGAATGTGCGCGTTATTTTCCTATCAATACGACGACCGTTCCTCCCGGCATGGGGTATTCCGGCGTTTTAAAACCGATGGCGTCTTTTTCATCCAAAAAATCGCCGGGAGACGGCAGCGATGTGTCGATGCAGCGGTACCATTTTTTGCCCGGCGCCGAAGGCGGAATTTTTGCCGTTATAAAATCCGCTCCGGCATTGTACATAAGGTAAAAATCGTTGTCGTCGCTTTCGCTTTGAATTTCGATTCCGCTGCCGTCGATGCGGCAGGCAAGAAAACCGCCCCGGTTTTCCCAATTGAACGCGGCGCCGTTTTCGTCAAACCACGAAATATCGGGCACATCGTTGGCGGAAATATCGCGGCCGAGAAAAAATTCGCCCCGACGGAACGCCGCGTGACGCAGCCGAAACGCAATCGTTTTGCGCGTAAATTCGAAGATATCGGCGTGTGTATCTTTAAGCGACCAGTCGATCCATGAAATTTCGTTGTCCTGACAATATGCGTTGTTATTCCCCTGTTGACTGCGCCTGAACTCGTCCCCTGCCAAAAGCATCGGCGTTCCCTGCGCCAAAAGCAGGGTTAAAATCATGTTTTTTATGCGCCGGTTGCGCATAAGACGTATGCTCTTATCGTTACAGGGACCCTCGTGTCCGCAGTTACAGCTGAAATTCACATCGGAGCCGTCTTTATTGTGTTCGCCGTTTATTTCGTTGTGCTTTTTATCGTAGCTTACCAAATCGTTGAGCGTAAATCCGTCGTGGCTCGTTAAATAATTGATTGAATGAAAGGGTTTGCGTCCGCCGTGCAAGTATAAATCGGAACTTCCGGCGAGCCGTGTCGCCGTCCCGCCGGCAAAGGCCGTATCGCCGCGCCAAAACCGTCGAATATCGTCGCGGAAGCGGTCGTTCCATTCCGCCCAGCGTCCGCCGAAATTTCCCACTTGGTAGCCGCCCGCGGCATCCCATGCTTCGGCGATCAGTTTCGTGCCGCTCAGCAAGGGGTCTTCGGCGATTTGTTCGAGCAGGGGCGCGCTTTCGCTCAAGTGTCCCTTTGTGTCGCGCGCCAAAACGGAAGCCAAATCGAAGCGGAAGCCGTCTACATGCATTTCGCTTACCCAATAGTGCAGGCAATCGATAATGTAGGCGCGCACAACGGGATGGTTGCAGTTGACGGCGTTGCCGCAGCCGGAAAAATTCTTGTATAAACGCTTGTCGTTTTCTTCAAGCAGATAGTATACGGAATTTTCGAAGCCGCGGAAGTTGAGCGTTTCGCCGGTTTCGTTCCCTTCGCCCGTGTGATTGAACACAACGTCCAAAATCACTTCGAGCCCGTTTTTGTGCATTTCGCGCACCAATTTCTTAAACTCGTTTACGCAGGCGCCGGGCGACTTATCGGCCGCATAGGACGCTTTCGGCGCAAAAAAAGCGACGGTGCTGTAGCCCCAAAAATTCTTTAAAGGCTCGCCCGTGTGCGGATTTACGTTCTTGTTTTCGTATTCGTCGAATTCATGCAGGGGCAAAAATTCGACGGACGTAACGCCGAGTTTTTTTAAGTACGGAATTTTTTCGATAAAACCGCGGTACGTTCCCGGCTGCATTGTGCCGGAAGTCGGGCTTCGCGTAAATCCTTTTACATGCGTTTCGTACAAAATACTGCGGCGCAAGGGATAGTTGAGCGGTTTGTCGCCCTGCCAATCGAAATCCCCGTCGCACACGACGACGCACTTGGGCATGCCGGCTGCCGAAGGTTTTGCATCGTGCGGCACCGAAGCGTCCCCGCGCGCACCGCGTTTCCGTGCCGAAAACACGGAAGCGTTTGTTAACGCTTTTGCGTACGGATCGAACAGGTAAAGGTTTTTATTAAAACGGTGCCCTTTTTCGGGCTCAAAGGGGCCGTCAACCGCGTACAAATACAGCGCGCCTTTTTCAAGCCCTTCCACAAAAATATGCCAAACGTCTCCCGTGCGGTTAAGAGCCGGAGACAGTTCAAACGTAAAAGACGGCTCGGCGTCCGCTTCGTTGTTAAAAAGGGCGAGCGTTACCGAAGATGCGTTCCGCGAAAATACGGAAAAATTGACGCCGCCCGCCGAGGGCGTTGCCCCGAACGGAAGCGCTTTTCCGGGCCGTGCGACATATTCAGGCATGAAATTCAGTATAGCACAGTATAAAAAATATTTCCACAAGTTATTCACAGCCCGTCGGGTATTCGGCATGAACGGATGCCGGCTGTTGCGTAAAAGGATAATTCCGTATATGATAAGCATATGAAGCAAAATCAACCCAAAATAAATGCTCCCGTATGGGATTTAAGTTCCGTCTATTCCGATGTAGGCGGAGAAGATTACGTTAAAGCCTTAAAAGACTTGGAAAAAGGCTTTGATGCCGTAAAAAAACTGCTTGCCTCGCCCGAAAAAGACGAAAAGTTTCCCGAATGGCTTAAAAAGACCGTCGAAACACAAAACAAAACGGACGCTTTGTACCATTCGCTTTTGTCGTATGCGAACGCCGCTTATACGACCGATACGACGAATACAAAGTATTTGAATGCCGTTTCTTTTTTGCAGGAAAAAGGATTGATCGCAAAAGAGTTGCACCGCACGTTCCGTTCGATATTGACTTTGCATGCACAGGAACTCGACACATTTTACACAACTTATCCACAAGAAAGGAAATACCGCTTTATATTCGACGAAGAAATCACGGCGCAAAAGCACCACATGTCCGACGAACAGGAAAGCGTCGCAAACGATTTACAGCGTTTCGGCGCGGACGCGTGGAGCCGGCTTCAGGAACAAATCATTTCGAATGCGGCCGACGCGCAAACGGGAAAAACATTCAACGAACTGCGCAACGAAGCGTACAGCGCCGAGCGTTCCGTGCGTAAAACGGCATACGAAAAAGAACTGTTTTTGTTAAAACAGTCCGAAATTCCGCTCGCCGCGTCTTTGAACAATTTAAAAGGCGCGACGGTAAGCTTAAACAAACGCCGCGGCTGGAAGGGCGCACTGGAACGCAGCCTGTTCGAGTGCCGCATGAAAAGCAAAACGCTGGACGCGCTTATCGGCGCTATGGAAGACGCTTTGCCTATGTGGCGTTCATATATGAAAACGAAGGCAAAACTGCTCGGCCTTGAAAAATGCGCCTTTTACGATATATTCGCTCCGCTTCCGCCGCCCTCGAAAAAAGATGCCGCGGGCGCGCAAACGGCCTGTGCCGAAAGAATCTGGACTTTTAGCGATGCGAAAAAATACATCATAGAACGCTTCGATTCCTTTTCCGAAGACATGGGAAACTTTGCCCGCCTTGCTTTTACACAAAAGTGGATCGACGCCCGCGTACGGCGCGGCAAGGTCGGCGGCGCCTATTGCACCGAATTCCCGCTGCATAAAGTGTCGCGTGTTTTATCCAATTTTACGGGAACCTTTTCCGATGTAAGCACGCTCGCGCACGAACTGGGGCACGCGTACCACAACTGGTGCGTAAAGGATTCGGACTATCCGTTTACAACCTATCCGATGACTCTCGCCGAAACCGCCAGTATCTTTGCCGAAACCATTCTTATAAAAGATCAGCTTTCCAAAACGTCCGGTTACGAGCGCGCCAAACTGATTGAAATGCACTTATCCGACGCGAACCAAGTGCTGGTGGATATTTTGTGCCGTTTTTATTTTGAACGTTCCGTATTTGAAGAGCGCGCGAAAGGCGAATTGTCGGCCGGCGATTTTTGCCGTCTTATGCTCGACGCGCAAAATAAAACCTACGGCAGCGGACTTTCGAAAGAACGGCACGCCTACATGTGGGCGGTAAAATGTCATTATTATATCCCCGAATTCGACTTTTACAACTTTCCGTACGCGTTCGGCCAACTGTTCGCGCTTGCCCTGTATGCGCGTTTTGAAAAAGAAGGGGCCGCCTTTTCCGCCGTGTATACATCGCTGCTTAAAGATACCGGTTCTGCATCGTGCGAAGAAGTGTGCCGCAAAGCCGGATTCGACATCGAAACGAAAGAATTCTGGGAATCGGGTATACGCGTTTTCGCATTGGAATTAAAAGAGCTCAAAGCGTACGCGGCAAGCCTTGCACGATAACAACGAAACGCGTTTAAGCCGTACCGAAGCGCTTCTCGGGAAAGACGCGGTACAAACGCTGAACGATGCGAAAGTTGCCGTGTTCGGGCTCGGCGGCGTCGGTTCGTATGCGCTCGAAGCCCTTGCGCGAAGCGGTATCGGAAGTTTTGTGCTCGTCGATAACGATACGATAAGCGTTTCGAACATAAACCGCCAGCTTTTGGCCCTGCATTCGACAATCGGCCGGTACAAAACCGATACGGCATGCGAACGGCTTGCCGACATAGCCCCCGAAGCAAAGGTTGTCTGCCTGAACCTTTTTTATTCGAAGGATACCGCCGCCGGAGTCGAAACGCAGCTTGCCGGCTGTTCGTACATTGTCGATGCGATCGATACGGTCAGTTCCAAAATCCTTTTGGCCGAAACCGCATTCCGCCTTCATATTCCGATTATAAGTTCGATGGGAACGGGCAATAAGCTCGACCCTTCGCGCTTTGAAGTTGCCGATATTTTTAAAACAAGCGTATGCCCGCTTGCAAAAGTACTGCGCTGCGAATTAAAAAAGCGCGGCATTCCGTCGCTCAAAACGGTTTATTCAAAAGAGGTTCCGCACCTTTCCTGCCGTCCGCCTGCAAGCATAGCCTTCGTTCCGTCCGCCGCAGGCCTCCTCATCGCATCCGAAGTGGTGAAAGACCTTACGGCAGGATAACCGCCGCGGAAGATATGAGGCGGAAATGTCAATATCGATTTTCAAACCCGTTCCACTTCTTCTTTGGTAAGACCGGTGGCCTGCATTATCTTTTGGACGGAATCGCCGAGCCGCTTTAATATGCGTGCCGTTTCGAGCTTTGCTTGGTGCGAACCGTCAGAGAAGCCTTGTGCTATTCCTTGTTGTATGCCAATCCTCAGGCTTTCTTCCCTTTGAACTGCAATGTCGGTATCGTAATCATATTCGGCTATCAACATGTTCATAACCTCCCGTGATTTTCGCTCCAAATAATCCCTCAAAATATCATTCTGAATACACTCTTTAATTGCATTCTTAAAGCCGTTTTCTCTATCGAACCTGATGTGCCGGCGCACCGCTTCAACAAACAGCGTGTATTCCTGGAGCGGTTTACAGTTTTCCAACAGCTTACTGTCTTTATTGTAATTGATGTTCAGCACTTTTACAAGCAATTCCAAACACGGTTTTGCTGATTTTACCGTGAACGCATCGGAAAGCCGCAGTTCCGCCTGTACCGGGTATTGTTCTTCACCGTTGTAAAAGACATAGAACTCGGGTGTCGGAATCTGTTTGAGTTTTCGCAGATAGCGGTCACGCGGATTTTGAATTTGTTCATACAATCGGGCTGCATATTCCAAAAAGCGCACCGGCATGTTATCGTTGATTGTAGATTGGTGTTCGGCCAGCACGATGATTTTATTGTCGATAAGGCAGGATACATCATTGCAAAAACTCATGTACATGACGTGCTCAAGTCGCAGCGGTTTGAGTTCCGTCGAGCTGTCCAAATGCGTACCGTGAAGCGCATTGTACAACGACAGAAAATTGTTCTTTGCGTTTTTATCCTCGCCGAATAAATCGACAAAGACCGAATCCTTATAGCGACGATTGTGTTTTTTCATACTGCACCTCCGTCTTTATTATAGGCGCAGAGGATATAAAACACTAAAAACAAATAACTTTTTATTTATAATTCGGCATAAAACTTGTTTTTTGCTCAAATTATGTTATAATAATAACCATGGAACAATACCGTAGCGCAAACAGTATTCCGCTCCACGATCATGCCTCTTTTGCGCAAAACAAACTAACACAAATTCCGCCGAGACAGCCGGGGGTACTTGACAAAACCGCCGCGCACCCCATAATTTCGTTCGTTCGTTCGTTCGTTCGTTCGTTCGTTCGTTCGTTCGTTCGTTAGCACAAACTGTACTTCACACGCAACAATACCATTTTTCTCAAGCCATAACATGCACACCGGGCGAAATGTATGTATCGCATACGGCGATGCTCGCTGCTACGGCGTGGTTGAGCTTTTGGAGTGCAATCACCCGAGAGGGACGCTCAAAACGCCTCGCAGGCGGAGCTTCGCCTTCTACCGATTTCATACACCTTTTCCGTACATCCGTGTCCATGCCAAGTCTTTCGGCACAAATGTTTTTTTGCTGTGTCGGTACGCTTTTTGCACGGGGCGTAAAAGACGCAGAGCGAACAACTATGCCGGCATCGTATGGAACCTGTACGAAGCGTACAGGTTCCAACTCGAGTTTGCCGTGCGGCAACCATCGCGTGCCGGAACTTACTCTCTTTTCAAACTTCTCACACCATACGCACAGGGCGGGAGACCGTCATTGTGCGCTTTTATTTTCTCACCCAAAAGGAGTCATCTATGACAAAACGTAAAGACACGAAGGCAAAAACTTTTGTCTTTTTTGGAGCGGCTTTTGTACTGCTCATCGCACTGCTGTTTACGGGCTGCCCGCAAAGTATCGAAAATAAGCCGAACATACCGAGCGGCCCCGATCCGAACTTGCGTATCGAAGGCGGCGTGCTTAAGGGGTATAACGAAACTCCCCCTTCGGGCACCCTTGTCATACCCGCAGGTGTTACGGAAATAGCTGACTATGCGTTTAAGAACTGCACGAGTTTAACGCAAGTGGATTTTTCGCAATGTACCGGTCTTACAACAATCGGCGAAAGTGCGTTTTACGGCTGTACGGG